>JAGOOK010000059.1 GCA_017992555.1 Caldisericia bacterium
CCTGACATTTCACCCGATTATCCCTAGTGTGTTCCGGGTGTGATTGTTCCGGCCAAATGTTGCCAAATTGTCAACGGATTTCTTTTGCCAGCTCGAACAGCACTACCATGAGCGTTCTTGTCCTCACGTCATCCCGCGAGCCATCAAAGACCCTCTTTATGGTTTTACTCCCGCCTGGCCAGACAAAGCCCATCCAGACCAGGCCAACCGGTTTGTCAGGTGTCCCACCGCCCGGACCTGCGATGCCTGTGGTGGAGATTGCACAGTCTGTTCCAAACACCCTTGCGCACCCCTCTGCCATTTCGATTGCCGTTTGTTCGGAGACTGCGCCGTGGGCCTCGAGCGTTTCAGGTTTCACACCGAGGGCACTCACTTTTGCCTGGTTGGAATACGATACACAGCCGCCCATGAAATATCCGGATGATCCCGGAACATCCGTTATGGTTTTTGCGACAAGGCCACCCGTGCAAGATTCTGCGCATGAAATGGTCAGCTTTTTCCCCGCAAGTATCTTGCCAAGCTCCACCTCGATCGTGTCAGAAAAAAGGTGTGTTGAGAGCTTATTTTTCAGTTCTGCTTCAGTTTCCAGAATGGCATTGCCGAACTCTTCTTCATCTTTGTATTCGCCCCACACCCTCAGCCTGATGTGGCCAAGGCTGGCGTATGGCGCCACGAGGGGCTTTTCCTTGCGTGCGAGCAGGCCTTCAATCCTTTCGGCCATCGCCGCTTCAGAGATGCCATACACATGAAAGTCCCTGCTGTATATTTTTTGGGTTGGGGAGGCGATCCTAGGCAGAATAGCATCAAACATTGGCACCATCTCTCTTGGCGGCCCGGGGAGCAGGACTATTTTTTTGCCGGATTTTTCAAGGTACACACCTGGCGCTGTTCCAAGGCTGTTCCAGACCGGTTCTGATCCATCAGGGAGCATTGCCTGGACATAGTTTATTTGCGGCATGGACATGCCTGTTTTTTGAAAATAGCCTTCAACCCACTGTCTTGCCTGGCTGTTTTCTGCAAGGCCGATGCAAAGCGATTTTGCAACAGCCTCCCTTGTGAGGTCATCTGGCGTTGGCCCGAGCCCGCCTGTTGTGAAAACTACATCGGAGTTTTCGACGCAGAAGGAGATTATTTTTGATACCTCATCAAGATCGTCTCCGACTACTGCCGAGAAAATAGTTTCAACCCCAAGTTCCCTGAGCTTTGAGGAAATGTGGTCAGTATTGGTGTTTTTGACTTCACCCATCAGGACTTCCCAGCCAACAGCAATAATCGATGCTTTCATGACACAGGAATGTAAGGCCTTGTTTGTTTTGCGTCAATAATACAGGATAGAGAAAGGATCATCATTGATTGGGTATAGGAATGGGCCGGTATTGCATATCATGTCGAGGAAGATTGGAAGAGGAAGTATTACATCGCCATTTTGCACCTGTGGCTTGATTCTGTATTGTGTTTCAAAACCATCCCTTGAAACAATTCCGGTTTGAAGATCGCATGTTGTAAACATGCCATGGCAGTCTGTTGTAAGCGTGTTTTTTGATTTATTGTAAATGGCTTTTATGCCGCATTCCCTAAAGATGTCCAGGGATGGTATCATAATGAGTTCTTCTGATTTTGTGACCTTTTGGGACAGAGGACATGGGAGTCTGTTTATGAAAGCTATGTTTGAATCAGGTGTTACTACTATCTCCACAACATCAAATGATTCCATGTGTGAAGCGTATAAGAGCCCATTCCTGCATTCGCAGGTGAGTCTGACTTTGTTGCCCGTGTGGATTGAAGAAAATGAGGTTGACATACCCTCCTCATCGAGGAACATGCTGCTCTCTTCAAGAAAGACAAAGTATTTGCCTTCGAGTATGAGATATTCTTTTTCTTTTATGGTCAATTTCCCATTTAGGTGATATGTTTTCCCTTCTTCAAAAAGCTTTTGGACCTTGTAGGGTGTGAAAATATTGTTTCTTTTTGTGTAGCCGATTATTTTGATTACCGATGATTCTTTGGGTGTAGCCGAACCATCAAGATGGACACCCTGGTCGAAAGAAACCCTCAGACCTGTTGAAAGAGAGCAAATGCCATTTTCATTTTTTTGCACATAGCAGGTCATCTGTTTTATCTGGGTTGATGGCACTATCTCAAGCAGGCCAGCTGTGAAACTCCCGTTTTGAACTGATCCTTTCGCCTCAATGAACTGCCCTTGGGCAAGGTCCACTATAGAGGCTTTTTGGCCATTTAGATAGAAAACCTGTGTACTTGGCAGTAGTCCGACATCCTTGCCATCGACCACAACCTTGAGGTTTGAAAGTTCTACCCCTTGGATATAACCCCTCAGTGGAACAGGTGTGGCAAAAGATGTTCCTAATCCGGATATAGGAAAAATAAGTAAAGCAATAATAAAAATGACTATAAACTTTTTCATCAAGTCGGTGTATAAAAATTTAGCAATATAAATCACAAAAACAAGCGTTGGACATATAAGTAAATAACTATATGACATTCAGCTTAATCTGGTGATGTTTGGTTTATGCTGACACAAAGCAATTGGGGGTTTGATCGTGGTTTGGGCAATTTTGTTTTTATGTTTCGGTGCCATCAAATAGTGGCCACAACAAGGTTTTTATACCAACAGGTATTCCAGGTTTCCAGAGAATATTGTAAAAAATTAATATGACAAATGGTCCAAAAAAATCCGAAAATATGCCGAAAAATTATTTTCCTATTTCTGTCTCGAGCTTGATGAAATTGGCAACCCACTTGCCTTCCTCAAAGATGAACTTCTCTCTCAGTGCTATCTGGCTCTGATTGCCTGTCATTGTCAGCGTCCCGATGGCAAATCCTTCGCCCTCTTCATTTGAATAGGCTTGTTTTATCGTGATGGCAAATCCTTCTTCTCTTGGTTTTTTGCCGGTTTGTGTTGCAACAGTCATAGCCATGAAATCCTCAAAAGAAATACCGTTTTTGATTTTGGAGCTTGTGTTTTCCCAAAGATATTTTGCATCGCCATCAAGAAGTTTATCAAAGTAATTTTTAGCGTCATTGACGAGATTTAAATTGAAATAAAAACCTTTTTCAGAGGCGTTCTCAAGTTGTATTGAGGGATGATCAAGGAGCCATTTCCCATCTTCGAACACAAGTGGAAGAATGAAGGGGGTTTTCTTGCCGTTGAATTCAGACTCCCCATAAACAGTGGCCTTGTTCCCATCCACAACCTGGTTTTGGGCTTCAAGATTGAGACCGGATTCGCCAAGTGTTCTGCCTGTTGCGCGTTCCTTTGTTATGCCTTTGAAAGTGTCCAGAGGTGTAAGCGCCCTTTGTTTTTTCGATAGCAGTTTGTACGCATCATCGGTTTTGCCGCTTAGCGCTTCGGATATGAATTTCTTTGCAGTGTCAATTGGTTTTGGTCTGCCATCATCAACCTCACCACAACAGCATAGAAAAGGGGCAATAAGCACAAGAAGGGCAAACAATGCCAGGCTTTTTTTTCTCACGGGTGAAATTCTACCTGTGGATG
>JAGOOK010000004.1 GCA_017992555.1 Caldisericia bacterium
TTTGCATGGACTCAAAGTTAATACGACAATTTGTTTAAGTCAAATTAGAGTTTATTTAATGATGCATTCAAAACAACACTGGTTTTTTGATGACTTCATAATTAAAGGTTAAAAAGTTCGGTTAAGAAAGGTTTTTCCCAATAATTTGTCAACAACAAAGAAAACCAACTTCCAATACATTTTTTTGGACTACCCTAAAATATAAAAACAGAACTATATTTTTATGCAAAGAATGAAATCCTGTTAAATACCACATTTAATTGTGGGGATAAGGAATGATTTCAGGTTTGAGAAAAATAAAAAACCAGGGACTAAAAAAGTCCCTGGTTTTTTATTCCAAACTTGTCAGAATCAATATTCGCCGTATGGATTTGGCGGGGCTGCTGGAATTTTTTTCTCCTCTGGAATCTCGACAACAAGAGTTTCTGTTGTCAGGACCATCGAAGCGATTGATGAAGCATTCTCAAGGCCAGCCCTGGTGACTTTCACCGGATCAATGATGCCAAATTCGACCATGTCGCCATACTTCATTGCTTCGGCATCAAAACCATGGCCTTCAGGCAACTGGCGGATCTTTTCAATCACTACTGAACCCTCAAGGCCAGAATTCTCGGCTATGACTTTTATCGGCTCTTCAAGTGCTTTTTTAACAATGCTTGCGCCAGTGGCCTCGTCGCCAGAAAGCTGCATCTTGCCAATATGTTTTGCAACATTGAGAAGGGTTATGCCTCCACCAGCAACAACGCCCTCTTCAACAGCGGCTTTGGTTGCTGCAACTGCGTCTTCGACGCGGTGCTTCTTTTCCTTCATCTCGGTCTCGGTTGCAGCACCAACTTTGATTACTGCAACACCGCCAGCCAGCTTGGCAAGACGTTCCTGGAGTTTTTCCTTGTCATAATCTGATTTGGTCTCTGCAATCTGGGCTTTTATCTGTTCAATTCTTGCCTTGATATCGGAAGAATTGCCCTTTCCGCCAAGAATTGTCGTTGTGTCCTTGGTTACCTTGACTCTCTCGCATGTTCCAAGCATGTCTTGAGTCACTGACTCTACCTTTATGCCAAGATCTGAGGCCACAACTTCTCCACCGGTGAGGATGGCAATGTCTTTGAGCATCTCTTTTCTGCGGTCGCCAAAACCAGGGGCTTTGACTGCAACACAGTTAAGGGCGCCCTTAAGTTTGTTGAGAACCAAGAAAGTAAGGGCCTCACCCTCGACGTCTTCGGCGATAATGACAAATGGTTCGTGTTGTGAAAGAACGCCTTTTGTGACCAGGTCAAAAATTTCCTGCATGGAAGAGAGTTTTTTGTCGGTAATAAATACCCTTGGCTTTTCAAGAGTTGTTTCCATGCGCTCTGCGTCAGTGACCATATAAGGTGAAACATAGCCCCTGTCGAACTGCATTCCCTCTACTATGTCAAGTTTTAACTCAAAACCCTGGTGTTCTTCAACGGTGATGACTCCGTCTCTTCCAACCTTGTCCATCGCTTCTGCTATTATTTTCCCGATTTCCGGGACCTTTGAGGAAACGGTTGCAACTTTTTCAATGTCTTCTTTTGTCTCAACCGGCTTACCCATAGATTTGATGACTTTTATGGCCTCTTTTACGGCCTTGTCCATACCCCTCTTGATTGCAATCGGGTTTGCACCAGCGGCGACATTCCTCATACCCTCGCTCACAAGATGCTGGGCAAGAACAGTGGCCGTTGTTGTGCCATCGCCTGCGACATCAGAAGTCTTGGATGCAACTTCACGGGCCATTACAGCACCAAGGTTCTCGAATGGATCTGGGAGTTCAATATCCTTTGCAATTGAAACGCCATCATCAGAGGCAACTGGTGAACCATACTTCTTCTCGAGAATGACATGCCTTCCTCTTGGTCCGAGTGTTACCTTCACTGCATCAGCAAGTGTATTGATGCCATTTGATAGTTTTTTTCTAGCGTCTTCGCCAAAAATAATTTTCTTTGCTGCCATTTTTTGCTCCTTATTATTCTACTACCGCGAGAAGGTCTCTCTCGGAAAGAATTACCAGGTTGTCACCCTCGATTTTGATGTCTGTTCCACCATACTTTGCATAAATAACCTTCTGGCCAACCTTGATGTCCATCGGGACCCTTACACCATTGTCCAGGATCTTTCCTGACCCAACAGCAATAACTTCTCCTCTTACTGGTTTTTCTTTGGCGGTGTCCGGGATGTAAAGCCCGCCTTTTTTGGTTTCCTCTTCATCAAGAGGTTTAACGATAACTCTGTCTCCAAGCGGTCTTAGATTCATGCTATCCTCCTTGCATATTTTTTAGCAGTCTTATGACATAACTGCTAACCAAGGACATTTTATATCAATGTCCCAAAGTTTTGTCAAGTGCCAAAGATTTCGTTTTCGCTTAATCTAAACAACATACCAATGGTATCGGCTATGACTTCAATCACGACATTAATTGGCACTCGGAGTACATATTTGCAAACCTCATCGTTTCTTGACCTAAAGCAAAAGCAGAACTACAATTATTTTTTGCGATGAGCTACAATTTTAAACGTGAGATAAAACGATATACTGGGATTGCGGCGGGAGTAATAATCGAGTCACTTTCCTATGCTTTGTTCCTTGTACCAAACAAAATAGCACCTGGTGGAATGACAGCGGTTGCCATCATTGTCAATTCTTTAACAAATGGTTTTTTGCCGGTAGGCTTCTCATACTTTTTGCTCAATCTGCCATGGCTTGGTCTGGCATGGAAAAAAATGGGCCACAAGTACATCACCAGAACCCTTGTAATATCTTTCATTTCGTTTATTTTTACTGACTTGTTTATATTCCTTATCAATAAATATCTTCCTGTAAAACTTACATCCGACATGCTTCTTGCTTCAGTTTTCGGCGGAATTCTCAATGGACTGGGGATAGGTCTGACGTTCAAAAACAGGGCAAGCGCTGGCGGAACCGATCTTATATCACAAGTAATCCACTACTACACCAAATTTCCATTCGGTCAAACTGTCCTGATTGTTGATTCGGTGGTAATAATAGGGCTCGCATTTTATTTCCAGAACGCAAACCTGTTCATATACGCCATGGTTGCCCTTGTCATAAGCAGTTTCGTAATAGATGCTGTCCAGGAAGGCATCTCTTTTACAAAATGCATGAGCGTCATTACAACGGAAGTGGAACGGATAAAGGAAAATTTGATATTGCGTCTGGGCAGGGGATTTACGATAATAGATGTCAAGGGTGGGTTCACTGGAGATGACAAAAAAATGCTGGTAATGGCCGTTCACAGGTCACAGCTTGCGGAGGCCAAAAAAATCATCCTTGAAACCGATCCAAAATCTTTTATCATGATCGGCCCATTAAATGAAGTCTTGGGCGAGGGGTTCAAAAACCCGAAAATGGAGGAGTGGTAAATGCTCGATGTGATGTCGGTCACGAAGTCATACCCGGGTAAAATGGCACTTTCCAACGTATCTTTCGAACTAAAAAAAGGTGAATTTGCTTTTCTCATGGGTTCATCTGGTTCTGGTAAAAGCACGCTTCTCAAGCTCATCTACGCCGCAGAACAACCGACTTCAGGCAGAATCTTTCTAGAAAACAAAGATGTATCAAAACTCTCCCCATACAAAACTGCACTCCTGCGCAGAAGGATTGGCATAGTCTTCCAGGATTTCAAGCTCATCTCCACAAAAACAGTTTGGGAAAATGTTGCGTTTGCCATGGAAGTGCAAGGAGCAGCCAGCAGGAACATAAAACACAAGGTCGCCGAAGTCCTTGGGTTTGTTGGTCTCAACCTGCGTTCAAGGGATTTTCCAAACATGCTTTCAGGAGGAGAACAACAGAGAATAGCCATCGCAAGAGCGCTAGTCAATGATCCTCCATTGCTCCTGGCAGACGAACCAACTGGAAACCTCGACTACGAGAATTCACTTTCTGTGCTTGATCTCCTTCTCAAAATCAACACAAGAGGGACTTCCATTCTCATAGCCACTCACGATAAAAACATGGTGGAGAGCACTAAAAAGAGGATTATAAAGCTGGACCATGGGCAGAAAGTGAGTGATGCAAATGTTCTTTCGTGAGCTGGCCTGGGCGTTCAAATCAATCTTCAGGTCTAAAGCAAGGTCAACAGCTGCAATAGCTGTTACCGCAGTCACTATTTTTCTCATGAGCACGACCCTTCTCCTTGGAATAGCCGGGGCAAATTTTGGCAGAACTGCACGCGAAAGGTTCACACTCCCTGTTTATTTAAATTCAAACGCAGACTCTAACATTGCACAAAACATGTCTGAGCAGATAAAACTCTTGCCAAACGTGAAAGATGTAAAAGTACTTACCCCAGATGACCTGCTAAAAAAAGAGGGTGAATCACTCCATCTTTCACCAGAACAAATAATCCAATCTATTTCCTACAATCCTCTTCCATACAGCCTTGTTGTGGTCCCGGAAAACCCGCAGGACATCGATGCACTCGCAAAAAGAATAAAGCAGTTCACAATGGTGGAAGACGTCGACTATGAATCGGATGTAATCAACAAGTTCGTCAATCTTTTTGACCTTTTCATCTGGATAGCTCTTGGCCTTGCTATGCTTTCCATACTCGTCTCAAGCATTGTCATTGGGTCAACCATATCGCTCTCGATTGCATCCAGGATTGAGGAGATTGAAGTGATGAGTTTCGTCGGTGCTTCTCCTGGCACAATCCTCGGCCCTTTCATAATAGAAGGTGTTTTTTATGGGTTGATTGGCGGTGGCATCTCGGCAGCTGGAATATATTTTGGCTGGAAATATCTCCAGACAATTTTTCAAACAAACCTTCCCTGGTTTAATCTGTCAATCGGACAAACAGTTTTTTATTCAATTGTAGCCGGAACTGTCGTTTTTGGTTTCCTGACCGGCCTCATAACAAGCTGGCTTTCTTCCAGAAACACGCTTAGGAGGATAAGGGCTTGAGGAAAATTGTCCCTGTTTTTTTAGTATTTCTCGTTGTCCTTTCGGGTTTGCAACTGGCAAATGCGGGGAACCTTCAGGACGAACTCAAAAGCATCAACAATCGTATCATAACCAACAAGAGAAAGCTCTCGGAAACAAAAAAGTATCAGGATGTGCTTGGCATCAAGGAAAAGTCAAAGCTCGATGAACAAGCAACAGTAAAAGGGCTCCTTGACGAGTACGAAACAAAAACCGCCAGCACCCAGCAGGAAATAGTTGAAACTGTAAAAAGAATTGAAGAAGCAAGAAAAAATATGGAAACCAAAGGGAGAGAACTGGATAAAAAGCGTGATGAAGTCGGAAAATTGCTGACTTTTGTCCATAAGTTCTCCCAAAATAGATTTATAGACTATGTTTTTTCTGCCGAGAGCTTCTCCGAGCTGACCGGAAGGGCCAGATTCACCAACAAAATCCTCAATGGTACGGTGAAAGCAATAACCGATCTCCACCTGGAGTCATCGAGAATAGAAACCGCAAGACAGAACCTCGAAAAAGATAAGCAAAGGCTTGCAGAGTTGAAGGCCGAATACAAAACTCAGGTTGAAAGATATGGGAGCCTCAAAAAAAGGAATGATCAGGTTTTAAACGATATCAAAAACCAGAAACAGTGGACAAAGGATGAACTAATAAGAATACAAAGGCAACTTGACAATGATCAGGCCCAAGTAAAAATCATCCTCAAAAAAATTGCTGAAGAGGAAGAAAGACGGAAAAGGGCGGCCTACAAAGGTGCCTACATGTGGCCGATACCGGTAAACGGTCCCATTGGTCATTTCGGTATGAGAAAACACCCAATCTTTGGCGATGTAAGGATGCACACTGGAATCGATATCGATGCAAAGATGGGTGCGCCAATTATGGCTGCTGGAGATGGCTTTGTTGGATTTGTTGGTCAGCTTGGTGGATATGGCAATCTTGTTATTCTAAGCCATGGAAATGGCATAACGACATTTTATGCACACATGTCAAGGTTTGGGTGCTCAAAGGGACAGCAGGTCAAAAAGGGCCAGGTCATTGGGTATATCGGCTCAACAGGCTGGAGCACCGGCCCACACCTCCATTTTGAGTACAGGGTCAATGATAAACCCATGAATCCTTTGAGTTATTTGCCAAGGTGAGATGATGAGAGAAAACAAATACACATTTTGGGTAACAATCTCGACATTCCTGATAATCGTTTTTGGTCTGGGAATATTTTGTGGAGTACTTGTAGGTTCCAGAGCAGCAAAATTCACGCAAACAAAGATCGACATCAACAACATGCCTTTGCTCAGCAAAACTGTTCAGGTGGTTATGGACAATTACTACAGGGCTGATATGGTCACGGAAGAGAATCTTGCAAAAGCAATGCTTTTTGGCCTTGACCCATATTCCACGTTCTTCAACAAGGACGAATACAAACTTTTTCAGGACTCCACTGTCGGAAACTATGTCGGGATTGGTGTGACAATAGGCAATGACCAATCAAAAAGGCATGTCATAGTTCTTCAGGTTTTCGACAAGTCCCCTGCCCTAAGGGCTGGCGTCGAAGAGGGCTGGGAAATTGTAAAAATAAACGGCTCAAAGCTAAAAAGTACCGATATTGATTATGTTTCGAGCCTGTTGAAAGGCAAAGAAAACACAAGCATAAACCTTACTTTCCAGCATGATGGCCTATTTGTTGACAAAACAATTGCTAGAGAGCAGATAACAATCAATACCGTTTCCTCAAAAAATATAGATAAATACACATATATAAGGCTCAGCAATTTCATGCCGCAGAGTTTTGAGGAAATGAAAAATGCCGTAAACAATTTTGAGCTTTCAGGTTCTAAGGGCTTGATATTCGATTTGCGCAGAAACCCCGGAGGTTTTGTAAAATCGTGCATTGACATATCAAACCTCTTCCTGGAGCCAGGGACGCTCGCATTCACCAAAGACCAGGCGGGAAGAACGGAGGAAATCAAAACAAGCGGCATCAGATTTGAGAAACCACTTGTCATCCTTGTCGATCACTTCACGGCATCAGCCTCTGAAGTTCTTACCGGAGCTCTTCAAGACAGAGGTGTTGCAACAGTCGTAGGCACAAGGACCTTTGGAAAAGGGCTCATACAAAACATCATACCAGTCCCTCCATTTGGCGTCATCAAGCTCACAATACAAAGCTATCTGACTCCAAACAGGAACGAGGTTGACGTTGTTGGCATTAAGCCCGATGTAGAGGTTTCAGAAGGTGTTGACAACTTCTATCCACTTGATCCAAAGGAAGACCCTTTTATCCAAAAAGCTATCGAAATCCTCAAGGAGAAATAAAACATGAACTGGCACAGTATTCCACTGGACGAAACCCTAAAAACAATCGATGCAACTCTTCAAGGTCTCAGCTCGAAAGACTCAAAAAACAGGCTTGAAAAGTATGGCCCCAATGAAATATCTGCAAAAGAACGTTCATCAATTCTCCAGATGATCGTTGAGCAATTCGTGTCGCCGCTCATCCTGATTCTTTTGGCTGCATGTATTTTTTCAATCATCCAGGGCGAGTGGGTCGATGCCATAGCAATCATAACTGTTCTGGTGGCAAATGCGACCCTTGGAATAATCCAGCAATACAAATCAGAAGGTGCGCTGGAAGCACTCAAAAAAATGTCCGCCCCAAAAGCCCACGTTTTCAGAGACAGCTCAATCCATGAGATACCATCATCTGAGGTAGTTCCTGGCGATCTCGTAATACTTTCAGCAGGAGATCTTGTTCCCGCCGATCTACGACTTGTTGAAACAATTAACCTTGCATGCAACGAAGCGATCCTGACTGGAGAATCAAATCCAGTCCTCAAAGACTGGTGCATGACAGTTCACGAGCAAGCAACCGTCGGTGACAGAGTGAATATGGCCTTCATGGGAACGGTTGTAACAACCGGCCGAGGCAAGGGAATTGCTGTTGCCACAGGCAAAGAAACCTCGATGGGCATGATAGCCACAAGCCTTTCGCAGGTCAAAAGAGAAAAAACACCCCTTGAAATCCAGCTCAACCACCTTGGCAAGGTGTTGTCAATAGTATTCCTGGTTGTATGTGCCGCAGTATTTGTCCTTGGCTGGCTGGAAATGGGAAACCCTGGAGAACAGCTCCTCATGGCAGTTTCACTCGCCGTTGCTGCAATTCCTGAGGGTCTTCCAGCAGTTGTAACAATCGTTCTTTCAATAGGAACCACAAGGATGAGCAAACAGGGTGCCATCATCAGAAGGCTCTCTTCTGTAGAAACACTTGGCTGCACAACCTATATCTGCACCGACAAAACAGGCACGCTCACAGAAAACAGGATGAAGGCCGTCAAGGTCTTCTATGGCATGAAGCATTTTGATATGTCCAATGCGCCAAAAGAAGAGTTTGGTCCCCTGGCAAAAGTTGCCCTCCATTGCAATGATGCCGCCTACAATGCAGACGGAAATCTAACCGGAGACCCTACAGAAACAGCCCTTATCGAATTTGCGGAAGAAGTTGGTCTTGATGCAAACTCTGTGAGCCCAAGGGTTGATGAGATACCATTTGATTCCGACAGAAAAGCCATGACCACTGTCCACAAAGAAAAGGAACAGACTGTTGCATACACGAAGGGCGCATTTGAGGTCGTTCTTCACATGTCCAACAGACTGTATCTGAACGGAAAAGTTGTTGATCTCGATAATGAAACCAGGAAAAAACTCTCCGAAGAAGGCTCCAAGCTGACAAAGGAAGGCTACAGGACGCTTGGTTTTGCATTCAAGGTCGCTCCTGTACCAGAACCTGGCGATAAGGTTGAAGAACACAGTCTGGTTCTTGTTGGATATATCGGTCTATACGATCCAATAAGGGCCGAGGTTCCACAGGCTGTTCAGGACTGCAAAGATGCAGGAATTGTACCAGTCATGGTAACTGGCGATCATCCTGAGACGGCAATAATCTATGCCAGAAAACTCGGCATCGCGACCGAGGATGACAAACCCATCACAGGGAAAGATTTTGCAGAAAACAAACCGGGACTCGATGAACTGATCCCAAAAACAAAGGTCTTTGCCAGGGTATCTCCACAAGACAAACTCAGGATAGTTGAAGTTTTACAGAAAAACTCACAGGTCGTGGCAATGACCGGCGATGGCGTCAATGATGCACCTGCCCTCAAAAAAGCCGATATAGGCGTCTCAATGGGCAAGTCGGGATCAGAAGTAGCCAAAGATGCCGCATCTTTGATCCTCGTTGATGACAGCTTCGGAACCATAGTCAAAGCAGTACACGAAGGAAGGGTCATCTACGACAATATCCTCAAATTTATATGGTACATGCTTGGCGCAAACATCGGAGAGGTACTGGCAATAGCATTTTCATTGATATTTATGACCGGTTCTCCTCTTGCTCCAATACAATTACTCTGGATCAACCTGCTTACAGATGGTCTCCCAGCACTTGCCCTCGGTGTTGAACCACCGGAGCCAGGAATAATGAAGCGCATGCCGAGAGACCCAAAACAGAAGTTCCTTAGTGGCAAAGTGCTTTGGGGAATTGTATTTAGAGCCATAGCCTTTGGCGTGGCTGTTTACGGCTCATATCTAATTGGTTCTGCAAGAGGTGGGCATGTCCTGGGATCCACCTACGCTTTTGCAACAACCGTCATCACCGAGCTCCTTGTCGGGTATACTTGCAGATCATTTACAAAAACGGTTTTTGAAATGAAACTCTGGGGCAATCCACAGCTTCTTGGTGCCATGGCGCTATCATTTGCGATGTTCTTCATAACGTTCATACCATCACTCCAGCCAATCTTCAAAACAACCGACATAAGCATGGTAGATATTGGAATAATAATCCTCATGGCACTCATACCACCATTATTTGTCGATATCAGCAAACTATTCCTGAGGCGCTATGCAAAGTAGCCTTTTTGTCTTGTCCGGCCCGTCTGGAGTTGGCAAGACCACAATAAGGCAGGAACTCGCAAAAATGATGCCAGAACTTTTCGTCTCGGTGTCTGCAACAACCAGGCAGAAAAGACCGAATGAGGTGGATGGTAGGGATTATTTATTTCTGGGCAAAGAAAAATTTGATGTAATGCTTTCAGAAAACGGATTTTTCGAGTGGGCGAATGTCCATGGAAATTACTACGGCACCCCGACAAAACCAATTGAGGAAAAACTCGCATGTGGCAAGGATGCACTTCTAGTGATCGATGTTCAGGGTGCCTGCCAGGTGAGAGCAAGAATGCCATCCTCGGCAATATTGATTTTTCTTCTTCCACCCAGTCTGGATGAATTGAAATCAAGGCTTCATGGAAGAAAATCAGATAACATCGAACAGGTAAGATTAAGACTTGAAAACGCAAAATCAGAGCTAAAATCTTTGTTGAATTATGACTACTCTGTGGTAAATCACACGATAGCCCAAGCGACCCATGATGTCGCAAGCATCATAAGATGGTGCAGTTACAGGAGGAAATATGATAGACAGGGCAAAAATTGAGCAATTTATCAAAAACATGGACGGCAACAAATATCTTGCCACCATTTATTTGATACGCAGGGTCACTGGCCTGCAAGAAAAATCCGCAAAGCTCATACCAGGATCACAAAGGTTCATGATAGAGCAATCAATCGACGAGTTTCTCGAGGGGAAATCCAAGGTTTCCTTTGCAGAAGACGCAACCTGCGACATCCCAAAATTTGCAGAAACCCAGGAAGGCCCAAAAGATAAGTAATGAGGAGCATTGCGCTACTCATCATTTTATCCTACCTGGCAGGCTCTTTTCCATCAGGCTATATCGTTGGCTGGCTTTTTGGGAAAGTAGACATAAGACGTGTTGGTTCGAGACAAATAGGTGCTGCAAACGTAACCAGACAGCTTGGGATAAAGGTTGGAGCGCTTTCATTATCGCTTGACCTATTGAAAGGTCTTTTGCCAATGTTTGTTACCCATTACATCCTTAAACAACCAATGTGGGTAACCTCAGTGTGTGGCATTGCAGCTGTGTTTGGCCATGATTTTTCGATATTTCTGTCATTCCGGGGTGGCGAGGGCCTTGCAACATCAATGGCTGTAATATTCTTTCTTGCACCATCAAGGTTTCTGCTGATGGCGCCATTTGCCGTAATAACAGTACTGAGCACTGGCTATGTGACTCTTGGAGGGATCGTACAGCTATGGGGATATGGCGTCACAACCTGGGTAACAGGATCGCCATTGGCATCAGTTTATTCTGTTATATCGTTGATCTTGCTCGGTCTGACCAAACAAACCCCGTGGATCATGAAAAACCCGCCAACCCAGTTCATGCAACCTAGCTTTGTGGTTCCCCATTCTGATCCCGTTTCAACATTCGAGCAAGACAGTCAGTAGCAGGAATACCTGCACCGCCAAACCTAAGCAGTACGAGATATTCCCTGTTTCCATCAGCACCTCTTATGGGAGATTCGCAACAATCAATCACTGAAGCACCGATTACTTGAATTCTGCCCAGCGCTTCAGTGATTGCCATCTCAAGGACATCGTCTTTCCTTATCACCCCACCCTTGCCTACCTTGCCCGGTCCAGCTTCAAACTGGGGTTTTAAGAGCCACACGACAAGACCCGGCTCTTCAAGCAGATCTTTAAGCGGTGCAATAACTTTATCTCCGCTAATAAATGAACAATCAACACATGCAAACTGAGGTTTCTCTGGAAACATCTCAGGCAAAAGATTTCTGGCATTTGTCTCATCCATGACAATAACTCTTGGGTCACATGCCACTCTTTGCGCAAGCTGTGATCTGCCAACGTCAACTGCATAAACCTTTTTTGCTCCCCTCTGCAAAAGACAATCGGTAAAACCACCAGTTGAAGCGCCAACATCAATTGCAATCAACCCCTCAACGCTCAACCCAAATTTTTCCAGGGCATGCTCAAGTTTGTGGCCACCCCTACCTACAAATTTTGGTGGAACAGCAACTTCCAGGCATGAATCCTCAGGAACAAGCTCACCCGGTTTCATGACGGTCCTGCCTTTGACGCTCACCTTGCCCTCCATTATCAAAAGCCTGGCCTGTGAACGAGTAATCATGCCATCCTTGGATAAAAGCTCATCTGCTCTTATTTTTTTCATGCCAACTCCGTATAAAATATTGACTTGTCTTATACTGCGCTATAATATCATATTTCTGGTTGAATGAGAGAGTACATACCACTCCTGTCTTCGAAGAAGTTTCAAATTGCTACCCAGGCCCTCAAAGAGGGCAAGGTGAAATCTATTTTAACGGAGGGGCTTTCTGGGTCAGACCTTTCCATAAATCTCGCCAACATATCATCCATAGAGGACAAGTATGCCATAGTCTGTCCCGATGAACAGACTGCATTGAGGCTTTTCCAGGAGCTTGATTCGGTCCTTGAGGATATGCCCATAAACAGACTGCTTTTCCCTGCAAGCGATGCACCACCGCTCGACAAGACATCACCATCAACATCAAGCATAAGCTGGCAGATTTCAACACTGTACCAGATACTTGTAAATCCTGGTGCAACAGTTCTTGTTACAAGTCTACAGGCCCTTTATGATTGCATCATCCCGCCAGACATACTGCAAAATCAGGCAATGATCATCTCAAGGGGCGATCTGCTGTCTGTTCCAAAGCTAAAACAAAAACTTGTGGAGCTCGGGTACAAGATAGAGGCACAGGTCGAAAAAGTGGGGGATGCAGCACTCAGAGGTGGAATAATAGATTTTTTCAGCCCCTCTTCCGATCTTCCCTACAGGATCGAGTTCGATGTCGATGTAATAGACACAATCAGACAAGTGGACCCGGAAACGCAACTGTCTGTCAAGCAGGTCGAATCATGCCTGCTCCTGCCTGTGTCTCACATATTTCTGGACGAACAGGTATCACAGGAGGCAGTCTCGAGGATTGACATGTTCATGTTAACTGTCAGTCTTCAAAGTAGCGAGATGCGCGAAACCCTTAAAAAAGACAAGGATCATATAAACAACCTCGTGCGCTTTACAGGCATGGAGCACTATACGCCATTTTTCTATGGAAAGGCAACAAGGCTCCTTGATTACATAAAAGACTACATGGTTGTCTGGGTTGATCCAGACAGGATATCGGACGCATACGAACGGTTCAAGCGCGACACGATGGATATCTATGTAAATGGCATCAAGAAAGGTGAACTTCTCCCGCAAAAAGAGCTTGATGACATTGAAAGGCTTGAATTCCCGCACATTACCAGACACAATCCATCAATGCTGATTTATAGCATGAAGGCTCCTGATTCGCCTTCAAAAAACAAAGTGGTCACAATCCAGCATTCGCAACCAGACCCAATGGTCGGGAAGCTCCAGGATGTTGCATCATTCATTTCCGGAAAAGTGCAGGGTGGTTACAAGATTATCATCGCAACAAAACAGCCCGGCAGGGTAAAGGAACTCATAGAGCTTCAGGACGGGCTTGTTCCCTCCAAACCTGAAAAGCTGGACGAAGAATCAGCGCCTTTCTTTGACATAGTCAATATGTCACTGGAAAGGGGGTTTGAGGACAGAAGAAGGAAAGTCCTGCTCCTAACTGATAATGAGCTCTTTGGGTGGAGAAGAAGGATCGGCGCCACAAAAAGATACAGGGGCGGCTCACCCATAAAATCTGTTGACGAACTCCATCCAGGTGATCTCTTAGTTCACCTGACCTTTGGGATTGGTATTTACAGGGGACTTAAAACCGTAACTGCGGCAGGAATCACAAAAGAATACCTCCAGGTGGAATATGCAAAGGGAGACAAGCTCTACATACCACCTGAAAGACTTCCATTGATTCATAAGTATCTTGGAAACCCAGAAACAGTAACAATCAACAAGCTTGGCGGAAGGGAATGGCCAGAAGCCCTCGCAAGGGTCGCAAGAGGCACCAAGGACATCGCCGCAGAACTGATAAGGCTCTATGCCAGAAGGGAAATGTCCAAAGGTTATTCATTCGAGGAAGACACCATCTGGCAACAGGAAATGGAATCGGCCTTTCCGTATGAAGAAACAACTGACCAGCTCAAAACCATCATGGAAGTCAAACGAGACCTTGAACGATCAAAACCAATGGACAGGCTTGTTTGTGGTGATGTCGGCTACGGCAAGACCGAGGTCGCAATAAGGGCCGCATTCAAAGTAATCGTGGCTGGGAAACAGGTAGCAATACTTGTTCCTACAACAATACTCGCACTTCAGCATTACAATACCTTCAAGGAACGTTTTGCCCCGTTCCCGATAAAGGTGGAACAGCTTTCACGGTTCAAGGGAAAAACCAGCCAGAAAAAGGTTGTGGAAGGTATCACCGACGGATCAATTGAAATGGTCATTGGCACCCATCGCCTCCTGCAAAGTGACATCAAATTCAAGGATCTGGGGTTGCTGATAATTGACGAAGAGCAGAGGTTTGGCGTCGAGGACAAAGAGAAGATTAAAAAGCTCAGAGAAAATATTGATGTCCTGACTCTCACCGCAACCCCAATCCCAAGAACGCTCGAAATGGCGCTGACTGGGGTAAGGGAGATTTCGCAGATCAATTCTTCGCCAGAGGGAAGAAAACCAGTCAAAACATATATTCAGGCATATTCGGAAACTGCCGCAAAAGAAGCAATAGAAATCGAGCTTTCAAGGGGTGGCCAAGTTTACTACGTCAACAATAGGATACAGGGCCTCGGTTCTATCATGTGGAAGCTCAAGAAGATTGTTCCAAATGCAAGGATTGCCATAGCACACGGGCAAATGGACAGCGACGAGCTCGAGGACATAATGCTCAGCTTCTACAAGGGTGAAATCGATGTGCTCCTGTGCACGACAATCATCGAATCGGGCCTGGACATTCCGACCGCCAACACAATAATCGTGGAAAACGCGCAAAACCTTGGCTTGGCGCAGATGTACCAGCTCAGGGGAAGGGTTGGAAGGTCGGAAAAAAGAGCCTACGCATACTTCTTCTACAACTCTGAAGAGACTCTAACAGAAACGGCCAGAATGAGGCTTGAAGCAATAAGAGACTTCGTTGACCTGGGGGCGGGCCTCAAGATAGCAATGAGGGACCTTGAGATAAGGGGTGCCGGCAACATGCTTGGTGCAGAGCAGTCCGGGCACATCGCCGCAGTTGGCTACGACCTGTACCTTAGATTGCTTGAGGACGCAAAAAAGCAGCTCCAGAAATCACATGATGGAAAACCTATAAGACCGGAGGCGCCACAGCAGGAATGCAATGTTGACCTCAGGGTTTCAGGTTTCATACCAGAACATTATGTTCCGGACGAAGCGCTGAGGATTGATTGCTACCAGAGACTGGTGAGTGCTGAAACAACCGATCAGGTGAAATCAATCGAGCATGAGCTTCAGGACAGATTTGGAAGACCACCACCAGAAGTAGAGTCGCTTTATGAGCTTGTAAAAATAAGGGTTCTTGCGCAATCAATGGGAATAAACTCCATCGTCGAGGACAACCTTACACTAAACTTCCACTTTGGGCCAAACGTAAAACTCAGGGAAGACTTCCTGGACAGACTGGTGGCAAGATTTGGCGAGAGGACCACTGTCAGGCCAAATATGATCAGGATCAGGAAGCAGAGAGACAACCCAGTAAAGCTGGCAAGGGAATTCATCGAGCTTGCCTGCGAGGACTAAAAATGAACTTTTCCTGGATAATAGAAAAAGAATTGATGATCTCGTCTGCTCCAGAGAATATACAAATGCTTTCAAGGCTCAGAGACACCGGCATAAAAGCTGTGGTTTCACTTTCCCAGTTACCATTCACTGACAAAGATTTTGAAGATCTGGGGCTTTTCAATCTCAAGCTCCAGATTCCGGAAGATAAACCGCCAACACTTGAGCAATTGAGGGAATTCATTTTCTGGTCCGGATTTATGAACAAACACGGATTACCCTTGCTGATTCACTGCCAGGAAGGTTATGAACGTTCTGCAACACTGGCTGCGTGCTATCTTGCAGTGTTTGCGAACATGACGGCAAACCAGGCAATCGAGGAAGTGCGTGCCATAAGGGGTGACAACTCAATTACATTTCCCCACAATCAGGAATTTGTCAACGAGTGCGAGTATGTGAAACCACTTTTAACAAACACTTCCGATAACTCTTTCTATGAAGCAAAGCTCCTCATTGATCTGCTCAGAAGGCGCTGCCCCTGGGACAGGGAGCAGACCCCTGATAGCATGATGCAAAACCTTCTTGAAGAAACTTATGAGGTCTGGGAAGCAATCAAACAGAAAGACATGGCTCACATAGAGGAAGAGCTGGGAGATATTCTGCTCCAGGTGCTGATGGTCTCAAGGATGCTCTCGGAAGAGCAATTATTTAGCGTTGAAGATGTGATTGTCACAATGCAGGAAAAACTTGTTTACAGACACCCGCA
This sequence comes from Caldisericia bacterium, assembly GCA_017992555.1. Classification (GTDB taxonomy): domain Bacteria; phylum Caldisericota; class Caldisericia; order JAAYUI01; family JAAYUI01; genus JAAYUI01. The sequence continues at coordinate 16,349 of JAGOOK010000004.1, forward strand.
TGTTTTTGGGGAGATCAAGACAAAAACGGCCGATTCTGTTCTTGACCAGTGGAACAGCCTCAAGAAACAGAAAAAAGACAATGGATCGATCAAAGACATCCCGTCTGGTCTCCCGCCACTCGGCAGGGCCGAAAGAATAATGGCCCATGCAAAGGACCTTGGATTTGACTGGGACAAAACCGAAGGGGTTCTGGAAAAACTAGACGAGGAAGTCAGTGAGCTCAAGGAAGCCATCCAGATCAAAAACAAGGGCGAGATTGAGAATGAACTTGGAGACGTTTTCTTTGTTTTATTAAATCTGGCCAGATTTCTTGATGTCGGCCCCGAAGTGGCACTTTCAAGAACGCTGGACAAATTCATAAAAAGATTTGAAAAGATAGAGAACCATTCAAAAGAAACCGGAAAACCGATTGGCCATATGACTTTGGGGGAAATGGATGAAATCTGGAATAAGGCCAAAAAAGACCATCAATAGGAATTTCTCTCTGAATTTCCTGCCTTGAAAAACCGCCTTAAAAAGTTTAGAATGCCGGTGTGAGTTGCAAAAAAACAAATAGCAACAGGTGTAATTGCACCTATGAACCATGCGAGCGCAAATACAAATGCTGCGAGTGTCTGTCATTCCACAAATCACAAAACGAGCTCCCGGCATGTTATTTCACTGCAGAGGAAGAAAAAACCTACGACCGTTCCATAGGTTTTTTCTGTAAAAACCATGTCAAAATTTAATCCTTCTCCCTCAATGAATGAAGGCACATTCGCATCAGAGGTCATCAACAGGTCTCTTCTTTATGGAATTCTAGGCTATCTTCCAGAAGAAATCTGCAATGTTGTTGTTCTCGATGGACCAAAACAGACCCAGATGTCACTCATCCTTGAAAATGCCGGCTACAAGGTGGCCAGGATATGCCCGAAAAAGGATGATGATCCAACATGCATAGCTTCAACAACCGAGGAAATAGACGGAGAAAGTTTCGGAGTTGTGATCTGTCCTGGCTGGCTCTCTGACAATGATGATCCTGAGGAAATATCGAGAGAAGCAATGAGACTTCTGGTTCAGGGTGGTCTCTTCTTTGGTAGTGTGCCTGGAAGGTTTGCGGCCGCAGTCGACTGCGTCCCTCAATCAATAAGCAACGCGTCAAGCATTGCAAACGGAATAGACGAAATCTAGTGGTGGGGTACCAAAGAACTTTTTACCCCAAATGATATTGCTTGTGAGCTCGAGGCCATCGGTTTTGAGGTTGTCGACTTTTATGGATGGGAGCACGCTCTGACAAAACTACCTGGCGAAAAGCTTTCTGCAACAGACTGGGATGAGGGCTTTTTTGAAGACTTTTTAGAGCTGGAATTCAGGCTTGCCCAGGAAAGATCAATCCTTGGCATGGCCCCAACAATCCAGTTTGTGGCAAAAAAACCAAACCCAGAACCATAATTATTCAAGCTAAAACAAAAAAGGCCCTCCATTGGAGGGCCTTTGCTATTTATTCAAAGAATATTCACGGAACATTTATCATCATTCTTTCAATCTTTTTGCATTGCCCTGTTTCTCTGTCAATGTCGAGCAAAACGGCACAAAATCTTACATCACCTTCTGCAACCTCAAACCTTGCCCGTCTTGCACTAATCATTTTGGAGATCGGCGCGCTGGGTTCCATGCCAATAACTGATTCATGGGGGCCAGTCATCCCTACATCGGTAATAAAACCAGTTCCACCCTTGAGTATTCTCTCATCAGCCGTTTGAACGTGTGTATGGGTACCTAAAACCGCAGAGACTCTTCCATCAAGGTAGATGCCAAGGGCTTGTTTTTCGCTCGTTGCTTCGGCATGGAAATCGATTAGGATGGCTTTTGTTGTGCTCCTTAGCTCCTCAACAATCCTGTCAGCGACCCTGAACGGGCAATCGATGGGCGTCATGAAGACCCTGCCCTGGAGACTCACCACTGCAAGCGTTCCAGCAAGTCCTTCCAGCACAAAATGGCCACTGCCCGGGTTCCCTGGAGGAAAATTGGCAGGCCTTGCCAGAAGGCGCTCGTTTTCAAGCAATTCATCGGCTTCCTTCTGGTCATAAAGATGATTGCCAAGCGTTATTCCGTGGATACCAGCAGCCCTGAGTTTGTCTGATATATCAGGGGTGAGGCCAAACCCACCGGCCGCATTCTCACCATTTGCCACAACAAAATCGACACCGTATTGCTTTACAAGGCCCGGGACAACGGCCTCAACGGCCTTTCTTCCAGGCTTACCAACGATGTCTCCAATGAAGAGGACTATCATTTTGCGTTCTCAGTGTATCTGACTTCCCTTATGACCGTAACCTTTATGGTTCCAGGATATGTAAGCTCATTCTCAATTCTTGCTGCAATGTCACGGGCCATCTGGTAAGCAAGGACATCATCAATGTCTTTTGGCTTCACTATTACTCTTATTTCCCTGCCAGCCTGTATTGCATAGGTTTTTTCAACGCCCCTGAAGCTCTTTGCAATCGTCTCAAGTGATTCAAGGCGTTGAATATAGGCCTCAAAGCTCTCGCGCCTTGCACCGGGCCTTGATGCAGAGATGGCATCAGCTGCCTGCACAAGAACGGCGTAAACGGACGTTGGGGCAATATCGCTGTGATGGAGTCTGGCCGCTTCAATCACTTCTATCGGCTCGCCATTCTTCCTCAGGATTTCGGCGCCAAGTTCATCGTGCGAACCCTCCCTTTCCCTATCAACGGCTTTGCCGATGTCGTGGAAAATACCCGCTCTTTTGGCTTTTCTGGCATCAAGACCAAGTTCGTTTGCCATGTGAGCTGACAGCATTGCAACTTCAATCGAATGAGCAAGGACATTCTGGCCATAAGATGTTCTGAAACGGAGCCTTCCAAGGAGTTTTACCAGCTCCGGTTTGGCCTGCTGGAGGCCGACCTCAAGCAATGCCTGGTCGCCTTCCAGTTTTAGTCTGTCCTCGAATTCCCTTGTGGCCTGTTCTACAACCTCTTCAATCCTGCCAGGATGTATCCTGCCATCTGTTATCAGTTTTTCCAGTGCCAGCTTTCCAATCTCGCGCCTGACAGGATCAAAGCACGATATCGTGACAACCTCGGGAGTATCATCAACAAGAAGGTCAACGCCTGTGGCAGTTTCAAAAGTTCTGATGTTGCGTCCTTCCCTTCCGATAATTTTCCCTTTTATCTCTTCGGATGGGAGTGGAACAGCAGAGACGGTCACCTCTGCCGTATACTCGGAAGCAATCCTTTGCACCGAGCCAAGAATAACTTCTCTGGCCTTTTGTAGTGCCTTATCTTTTGCTTCTTCTTCCATATTCTTTGCCTTTTGGGCAAGCTCGTAACTCATTTTCTGCCTCAGCTCATCCAGTATGATCTGTTTTGCAGTTTCCTGGTTTAATCCAGCAATTCTCTCGAGCTCTTTCCTCTGCTTGTCAACAATCTGGTCGGCCTGCTCGTGTTTTTCGTCAAGCTCTTTCTCTCTGGTTGTTATTGCGTTTTCACGTTTGCCCACAGTTTCAGATCTTTGTTCAATCTTTTCTTCCCTCTGGGCTATTCTTCTTTCAATGTCTACCAGCTCCTGGCGTTGCTGTCTGAACTCTTTTTCTCTCTCTGCAACAAGCTTCATAGCCTCGTCCTTGGCGTTAACAAGGATTTCTTTCTTCTGCGTTTCCGCCTCGTCCCTGGCTTGCGAAACAATCCTCTTGCACTCTTCTTCGGCCCTTCGTATTTTGCCATCTGCCGATTTGGCAGAAGCATTCATGGCATAGAAAAAAGCCACTGCGGCACCAAGTGCCAACCCTAGCAATCCAACAATAGTTTCAATCATCTTGTTCCTCGCACTTCATTTCCGATTTTATTAGGTCTGACGGGAAACCAAGCCTGGAAAGTTTTGAATAAAGCTTTCTTTTTTCGAGACCCTTGTTTGACTTTACAAGCTTTTTCAAAGGCTCTCTCCAGTCTGTTTGCCTGATTTCTGCGTCGGCATCACTTTTTTGTATTCCCAAGGCCACAAGCCCGAGCTTGACCTTAAAAGGTCCCCAATGCCTAGCTCTTTTGGCCCTGACATATTCTTTAATAAATTTTTTCTCATCAAGAAGGCCGAGTTTTTTCAGCTTTACAATAGTCTCTTCGGTCTCTTCTTTTAAAAATCCTTTCTTTGCAAGCTTTTCCCTTATTTCAAGCTCTGCCCTGTCTCTTGCCGCAATCAACCTGAGTGAGTAGGTAAAAGCCTTGCTGTTATTTTTCTTCGCTATGGGGCTGTCCCTGTGGGGCCATTCCATAGGCGCTCCTGATTCTCTTTTCAATCTCAGCCATCATTTCTGGCTTCTGGGATATGGTCACCTTGGCGTTGTCGCGTCCCTGGCCAAGCCTTTCACCATCAAACGAGAACCACGTTCCAGATTTTTCAACAATGTTCAGGTTGACTCCCATATCCAGCAACTGGGATTCCCTTGATACACCCTGGCCAAAAACAATCTCGAAGTCTCCAGACAGATATGGCGGGGCAACTTTGTTTTTCACGACTTTGCATTTTACCATCGTTCCAACAATTCTATCACCGTCTTTTTGGCTCTCGCCTTTCCTTACCTCAACCCTGACGGAAGAGTAGAACTTCAATGCCCTTCCACCGGTGGTTGTTTCAGGATTTCCAAACATGACGCCAATCTTTTCCCTGAGCTGGTTGATGAATATGCCACAGGTCTTGCTCTTACCCATCACACCGGCCAGTTTCCTCATGGCCTGCGACATGAGCCTTGCCTGAAGACCCATAACAGAATCACCCATCTCGCCTTCAAGCTCCGCTCTTGGTACAAGCGCTGCGACAGAATCTACCACAAAAAGATCAATGGCACCTGATCTGGTGAGTATTTCTGCTATCTCAAGGGCCTGTTCGCCTGAATCCGGCTGGGATATGATGAGGTCCTGTAGGTTGACGCCAAGGCGCTCGGCATAAGAAGGATCGAGCGCATGCTCTGCGTCAATGAATACTGCCTTCCCACCAGTCTTTTGCACCGAAGCAATAGTTGTGAGTGCGATGGTTGTCTTTCCAGAGCCTTCCGCGCCATATATTTCAATTATTCTACCTCTCGGGAACCCGCCGACGCCAAGGGCAATGTCCATCGATAAAATACCGGTTGAAATGGCCTCTACGGCCATTCTTCCATGGCCATCACCCAGTTTCATTACGGTGCCCTTTCCAAACTGCTTTTCTATAGAGGCTATTGCCGAGTCTAAAGCTTTGTCCCTTTCGGTTTTTTCAGGTATCTTTTCGCTCATCCCAGCTCCTTTGACCAGAGGGGCTCGTATGCTGGCCCCAAATTTGAAAGAATTGACTTAAAAAATACCACATTTTTAAAAAAAAGCTCGCCTTGCGGCGGTGATGGAAGTTCCGCAACAGCTTTCACAAAATCAAACGGCTCCTTTATCCTGCCCAAAGTCAGATGTGAAACAAACGGTCTCTCTTCAAGCGAAAAACCAAATTTATTGCAAATACCATCTATTTTTTGCGCAACCTCAGCGCACGTTGGGCTTTCGAGACCAACCCAGAGGACTCTGGGTCCTCTGAGATTTGGGAAACCACCAAACCTGGAAAACCTGTATGGGATCTTTTGAAAAACCATTCCTTCAAGTTCACCAGATATTTTCTGTGCAATACCCTCTTCAGTATCTCCAAGAAATTTCAATGTAAGATGGAAATTCCCCTTCCTTGTCCAGCTTGCGCTTGCTCCAGAGCTCTTGAGCACAGGCATTATCTCATCAAGATATGTCAGGGTAGAGGCATCAAGCCCAAGGGCAATAAATGTCCTAATGGCCAACTTTCACACCTCCGAGATCATAAGGCGAGAAAGAATTTACCTTGACGTTTACAATATCACCCCTCTTGATATTTGCACCTTTCACGGAAACTGTCCCGTCAATCTCAGGGGCATCGGCCATCGACCTCCCGATTGCCGTGTCTTTGCCGATACCATCAATGATTACAGGCAATATCTGTCGCTTGAGCCTCGAGTTGTTTTCAAGCGATATCTCGCTTTGAAGGGCCATCAGGGTGTTCCAGCGATAGTTTGCAACCCTCGAAGAAACCTGTCTCATTTTGTAAGAGAGGGTGTTTTCTTCTGGCGAATACCTGAAGACCCCCAGCCTGTCAAAAGATGTCTCCCTGATAAAAGAGACGAGTTCATCAAAATCCTTCCTGTCCTCGCCAGGGAAACCAACGATGATTGATGACCTCAAAATGGCATTCTTGAATGAACCCCTGATCGTTTTAATGAGAAGGCGAATATCATCTCTTCCCGGGCTGGGTCTTCCCATCGCCGAAAGGATCTTGTCGCTTATGTGCTGGAACGGAATGTCAAAATATGGAAGCACTTTTTTAACAGTAAGGGCCGCAAGGACATTTTCCGTAAGGTGCATTGGGTTCAGGTACATTACTCTTATCCACTCAATGCCATCAATTTGCGAGAGCTCTTCCATCAATTTTTTCAAATCATAAGGGTCTTTTGCGTCAAGCCCGACAATGGAAGTATCTTGTGCAATAATGATGATTTCCTTGACACCAATTGAGGCAAGTGCCTTTGCCTCAAGGACGAGGTCCTTGAGCTCAAAACTGTGGTAGGGGCCCCTTATTGAAGGAATGGTGCAAAAAGAGCATTTATGGGAGCACCCCTCGGCAACCCTTAGATATGCCACATGGGGCAGTGTCAGCTGGAGTCTTGGGAGTGGTGAGCCCTGCGGCGCATGGGTGGGGGACCTTTCAAATGCCAGCGATCCGTTGGCCACGAGCACAGCAAGATCATTTTTGCCGGTACCGAGAAAAGCATCAACACCCTTGTATCTTTCCTTTATCTGTTCCCCGACAAGCTGGGGAAGACAGCCAGTCACAACAATGCGCTTTATTTTGCCGGCCCTTTTGAGCTTGATGGCATTTTTGATCGTCTGTTCAGACTCTTCCCTTGCATCTCCAATAAAAGAGCATGTATTTATGAAAAGAATGTCGCAATCCTGGTCACCAAGGACTATTTCATAATCCTCTTTTGCAAGCAAGGCCATCATCTGTTCGGAATCTACCAAGGCTTTCGGGCAGCCAAGACTGATAAGCCCAACCCTTGTCACTTCTTCCTCCGTGAGGATTGGTGTTTTATGGCAATCTTGATGACGTCAAAAACATTCTCCACAAAAACTATTTTTATCTCGGAGAGCACGTCTGTCGGTATTTTTTTACTATCAGCTTCATTGTCCTTTGGCAAGATGACAGTTTTAATACCATAGCGGTGCGCGGCCAGTACTTTTTCCTTTACTCCACCAATTGGAAGGACAGATCCCCTTAGGGTTATCTCTCCAGTCATTGCAACATCTGATCTGACAGGCAAACCTGAAATTGCAGAGACAAGCGAGGTTATAATACCAATTCCTGCAGATGGGCCATCTTTGGGGATTGCACCTTCAGGGAAATGTATGTGTATGTCGGTTTTGTCAGCGCTGTAAGATTCTGGAAGGCCAAGCTCTTTTCTGTGGCTCCTCACAAACGACATGGCGGCCGTTGCAGATTCCTTCATTACATCGCCAAGCTGACCAGTGAGTATAAGTTTCCCCGAGCCCTCCATCAGTGTGCATTCGATGAAGAGGACTTCACCGCCATTTTCTGTAACGGCCAGTCCCGTGGCAATTCCAACCTCGTCCTTTTTGAGCTGGACGTCAGATTTGAATATCGGAACATCAAGATAATCTGAAAGCTTTTCCGGAAGTATGGTTATTTTCTCCAGCTTGCTGGTTTCAACCTTGTTTTTGGCCACCTTGCGCATGATTGAAGCAATCCTGCGCTCAAGAGTTCTGAGGCCAGCTTCTCTGGTGTAAAGTCTTATCACGTCATCTATTGTTTCATCTGGCAATTCCACATCATCTGCAGTAAGGCCATTTTCCTTTAGCTGCTTTGGTATGAGGAACTTCTTTGCAATATGGACTTTGTCATACTGGGTGTAGCCAGGGATTGTGATGAGCTCCATCCTGTCGAAAAGGGCTCTGGGAATAGTGTGGGAGACATTGGCGGTTGTCACAAAAAGTACGCCTGACAAATCATAGGGAATTTCCAGGTAATGGTCGGAAAATGCAGTATTTTGTTCAGGGTCAAGCGCCTCAAGTAATGCTGCTGTAGGGTCTCCCCTGAAATCCAATCCTACCTTGTCAATCTCATCTAGCAGGAAAACGGGGTTTGAAGAGCCAGCAAATTTTATCCCCTGGATTATTCTGCCGGGCAAGGCACCAACGTAAGTACGCCTGTGCCCTCTTATCTCGGCTTCGTCCTTTATTCCGCCAAGCGAAACCCTTACAAATTTTCTGCCCATTGCTCTGGCAATCGATTTCCCAAGCGAGGTTTTTCCAACACCTGGAGGACCGACAAGGCAAAGGATGGGGCTTTTTGCTTTTGGGGACAACTTTCTGACTGCAAGATACTCGAGGATTCTTTCCTTGACCTCATCAAGATCGTAGTGGTCCTCGTCAAGTATTTGTTTTGCCTGCTTGATGTCTATGCAGTCCTCGGTTTTTACTTCCCAGGGGAGCGAGAAAATCCAGTCCAGGTAGTTTCTTACAACGGCCGCTTCTGCTGCCATTGAGGGCATCTTTTCAAGCTTGTCCAGCTGCTCGTTTACGGCCTCCACAACATAGACAGGAAGGTTTGATCTTTCCTCAAGCTTCTTTCTGAATTCCGATATGTCGTTTGAAAATTCAGAGCTGGACTCACCAAGTTCTTTCTGGATGGCCTTGAGCTGTTCCCGCAGGTAAAATTCTTTTTGGGTCTTGTCTATCTTGTTGCGTACTTCAGATTCTATCTTGTTCTGGATATTAAGGACTTCAAGCTCGGAGCTGACAAGATCAATGAGCCTGACGAGCCTGTCTTTGGTTGGTGCTATTGAGAGGATTTCCTGCTTTTCCGATATCGAAAGACCGATGTTTGCGGCAACAATATCAACCATCTGGTTTGGCTCTTCAACTTCAGAGAGACCAAGGAGCATTTCTGGGAGGAGCCTCTTGTTTATCCTGAAATATTCATCAAATTTCCCGGTAAGCACCCTCATGAGCGCCTTGATTCCAGGATTTTTTTCTAAAGTTTCGTTAAAAGGCTCGACTATTGCTTTGGTAAATTTTTCACCATCAACAAATTTCTTTATCTTTACTCTTCTGATGCCTTCTGCAATGACCCTGAGATTTCCATCCGGCATCTTTTGCTGGAGTTGCAATATCTCGCAGCCAACACCAACATCATAAAGATCGCTAGCGCCAGGCTCGTCAACCATTTCAGATTTTTGTGTGCAGACAACAATCATCCTGTCATTGGCATAAGCCTCTTCAACCGCAGCTACTGACCTTTCCCTGCCAATAATCAGGGGGACAGTCATGCCGGGGAACATGACAAGATTCCTCAATGGCACAAAAGGAGCTTCAGCAAGTTCCCATTTTGACCCAGGCATCAGGCTGTCCTCTCCAGCGACATTTCTGCTCCATCCGAATCAATCAGAGTGGGTGACTTTATTCCCCTCGCTGCATCGGCATCAACAATGCATCTTGCAGCTGTTTTCATTGAGGGCAGGGAGTAGAGCACGTCTAGCATAATATTTTCAAAAATCCCTCTCAGCGCCCTGGCGCCTGTTCCAAGCTTTTTTGCCCTCTCTGCTATTGCCAGCAAGGCATCCGGAGTAACAACAAGCTGGGCACCCTCTGCAGCAAGAATTGTTTCGTACTGCTTTACTAGGGAATTTCTTGGCTCAACAAGTATTCTTGCAAGTTCATCAGTGCTTAGGTCTGAAACACTCGTTACAATCGGAAAGCGGCCGACAAATTCCGGTATCATGCCAAACTTTATTAGATCATCGGGTGTGACCTGGGAAAGCAGGGATGATTCCTCAATTTGCTCAACCGGCTGCCTGTTGTATCCGACCTGTCTTTTGCCAAGTCTGTTGGCAATTATCTTCGGGAGTGATTCAAACATCCCGCCAACAATGAAGAGTATCTTCGTTGTGTCTACTTGTATGAACTGCTGTTGGGGGTGTTTTCTTCCACCCTGTGGTGGGACATTGCAAACGGTCCCTTCAACCATCTTCAAAAGCGCCTGTTGGACACCTTCACCGGAGACATCTCTTGTTATCGAAGGGTTCTCGGACTTTCTTCCTATCTTGTCTATCTCGTCTATGTAGACGATACCGACCTGTGCGGCATCAACGTCCCAGTCTGCTGATCTGAGGAGGCCAAGAAGCACATTCTCTACATCTTCGCCAACATAGCCAGCTTCAGTAAGTGTTGTTGCATCTGCAATTGCAAAAGGAACATTAAGTATTTTTGCAAGTGTTTTTGCTATCAAGGTCTTTCCTGAACCGGTTGGCCCAATGAGCATGATGTTGGATTTTTCAACCTCAACACCGGTTGATTTGAAGCCAAGCACGGAACGGTAATGCTTGTAAACACCAACAGATATGACTTTTTTGGCCTGGTTCTGGCCAATGATGTGGCTGTCGAGCTTTTTGTGTATCTCCTCTGGGGGAGGAACATGTCCGATGCGCCTTTTTATTTTGCGGGTCGACTCGTCCTGCAAAAGCTTTGAGCCAAGATTGATGCAATTTTCACATATCAGGGCACCATTGCCCTCCATCCCGCGAACACCAATAGACAACGGCTGGCCACAGAAAGAACAGATCTGTTGCTTGTCTTTTTCTTCTTCAGACATTTTGCTTGCCAACTGACTCTATGACCTTGTCAACAAGCCCGTACTCTACGGCTTCCTGCGACTCCATGAAGAAGTCCCTTTCAGTATCTGCCTGGATTTTATCCAGCGGCTGGCCTGTATGTCTGGCAAGAATTTCGTTGACAGCCTTCTTCATCCTGAGCATTTCTTTTGCCTGGATTTCAATGTCTGTTGCCTGACCCTGCGCACCGCCTGCGGGCTGATGGATCATTATTCTGGAATGTGGAAGAGCAAAACGCTTCCCTTTGGCGCCTGAAGCCAGGAGAATAGCTCCCATCGAGGCGGCCTGGCCAATGCAGATCGTTGATACTGGCGCAGAAATGTATTGCATAGTGTCATAAATGGCAAGACCGGACGTTATTACGCCGCCAGGAGAGTTGATATAAAGGCTGATTTCTTTTTTGGGGTCTTCAGCATCAAGATAGAGCAACTGGGCTACTACAGAATTGGCTGTTGCATCTTCGATCATTTCGCCGCCAAGAAAAATTATGCGGTCTTTAAGGAGCCTGCTGTAAATGTCATATTGACGCTCACCGTAGCCGGTTTGCTCAATAACCCACGGAACAAGATTCATGGTTCACCTCACTGTTTTTCTGTGAGCTGAACCTTCCCCATCAAATACTCGACGGTTTTTCTTCTTTTGATAATTCTGGCGAGATTTTTCCTGACCTGCTCATCGTTTTGGTCTATGGCCGGTCTTCTCGCATCCTTCATTGCCTTTGAGATTGCTGCAATTTCCTGGTCAATCTCTTCTTTTGAAACTTCAATGGAATTTTCTTTTGAATAGTCGTCGAGTATAACATCCAACTTGGCTTGGTTTGTTGCTTTTGGGGTTAGTTCAGCCCTGAGCTGCTCCTCATTGATAGCTCTTTTTTCCATGTACATTTCAAGTGTGATGTTCTTTTTTGAAAGGTCCCTGGCGAGCTTTTCAATTTCATCATCAACAGATGATTCAACGAGGTTTTCTGGCAACTCAATATTTGTCTTTTCAAGTAAGGCCTTGGCTATCATGGACTCAATATACTCCTCTTTGGCGTCCTTTGCCTGTTCAAGAAGCTCATTTTTTACAATGTCCTTCAAGGCCTCAACGTTTTCAACATGTAGTGTCTTGGCGAAATCATCATCAAGATTTGGCAATATTCTTTCTTTTATTTCGCCTATATTAATCTCAATTTCAACAGGTTCTTGCCCAGAAGAAATCTCGGCCATGACTCTTTTTGTATCACCCGATTTTACACCGACAAGATTTTTGTCAAAATCTTTGACAAAATCTTCCATCCCGACTTCTACAAGTTCTTCTTTTTTCCTGTCAGATGCTCTTCCATCTGTGATAACAGACCACTTGAAATAAACAAAATCACCCTTTTTGGCTTTTCTGTCCACAGGGGCCATTGAAGCGTATCTGCCTCTGATGTTATCGATGGCTTTTGTCATATCTGTATCGGTAACATCAAATTTTGGAACTTCAATAGCAACTTTGGAAGGGTCTGCAAGCTCATAATCCGGGATAAAAAAGATTTTTATTGTAAGATTGAGTGGGCCATCACCTTCAAAAGAATCAACTTCAAAAGTTGGACTTCCAACAACTCTGATTGTTTTTCCTGAAAGCATTTCTTTGAGAGCTTGCCTTGCAGCAATCTCCGTGAAATCTTCTTTCATTGACTCAATGCCAACGTGCGTGGCGAAAATCTTAAAAGGGGCTTTGCCAGGTCTGAATCCGGGGATCTTTATCCTTGAGACATTATCTTTGTATACCTGTTCAAACCCTTGACTCACCTCATCAGGGGTGAAGGTGGCCTTTCCAACTAGAGTTGTCCGGCCCTCTGGATTTGTTGTTATTTGCATGTTCACCTAAAACTTTGGAGCGGAAGACGGGACTTGAACCCGCGACATCCACCTTGGCAAGGTGGCGCTCTACCGCTGAGCTACTTCCGCGCCGCTATTTTTTTGGTGCGAAGGGCGGGACTTGAACCCGCACAGGTTTAACCCTACTGGATCCTAAGTCCAGCGCGTCTGCCATTCCGCCACCCTCGCGCACGAACCTAACTTTCAAACTACGAGTTTGGTAGTATAGCAACAAAAGTTAACGAATCAAGGGGTGCTTGATGCAACTTCCTCAGAAAGAGAAGACCAGGCATCATCGCTGGCAAGCAAGATTGCATCTGGTTTGTAAAAGGCCTGAACCAACCCAAGGTTCCTGAAAATACTTATCTCTTCACCCTTAAACATGGGGACTGTCGCTCTTATTGTTTTTACTTCTTTTTTAATAAAACCGGACAATGACGAATGGACAAGTTTTGCCATTATTTCGACAGATTTGGGAATTGGCATGCAACCGAGTGCAAGAATTTCCCCATACTCTCCTCTATCAATCGCAAGAACTGCACCAGCAAGTCTATTGCCCCTTAATGCCATAAATGAAACTGAGCCATCAACCTTGCCACCAGAGGTCTCTTTTTGTTCCAGAAGCCACCTGTATCTTGGTTCCCTCTCAGGAAGTTCCTTGACTATTTCCAAATCTCCGAGATCTGATGTTGCAATGACCTGAGAAGCTTCGTTTTCAAACTCTTCCCTCCAAGGGGAAATTGTTATTCCGTCTACATTTGGAACCTGAGGAAGTTCACCCTTTGCCCATATCATTTCAACCTGTGGCTGAACCATAAACCCAAGAGAAATCAATGGTCGGGAAATATAATCTTCTCTGCCAAAACAGATTGATTTAAATTCGATCACTTCAAGGGGGGATTGTTTGACAAGCCCGCGATAACACTCGCGGACCATTCCGCTAACAATCGACCCTCTTTCAGGCTCGTTTATTATCAGTGCTGAAACAATAGAGCCAACTGTCTCTTTCCTGTCAATACACATATATCCGACAAGCTTTGGGCCCTGTATTGCAGTTATTATAATACCAGAAGATTTGATTGGCTCACGGACATTCTGCTCAATTATCTCGTTTATCTCACCCGAAAATGAAAGATCTGAAAGTTCCCTGTGGGCAAAATCGAGAATCCTTCTTTTATTCCCGTCCCAAACTGATATTTGTGTTTGTTTCATCTAATTTTTGGTGGGATGCACAGGACTCGAACCTGTAACCGCCTGATTAAGAGTCAGATGCTCTACCAATTGAGCTAGCATCCCGTTTTGGTTCTCGCGCCTAGCAGGAGTCGAACCCGCAACCTTCGGATCCGAAGTCCGTCGCTCTATCCAGTTGAGCTATAGGCGCAACAAGTGGGCCTAACAGGATTTGAACCTGTGACCTACGGTTTAGGAAACCGTCGCTCTATCCAACTGAGCTATAGGCCCGTTTGTACAATTTTCAACCGCGCCCGGGGCGACTCGAACGCCCGACCACCTGCTTAGAAGGCAGGTGCTCTATCCAGCTGAGCTACGGGCGCATACATAAATGGTCGGGGCGAGAGGATTCGAACCTCTGACCTTTTGGTCCCAAACCAAACGCGCTACCAAACTACGCCACGCCCCGATGTCCCGGTTGCAAAGTTCCGCAACAAGAAAAGAATTATAATTGCCTAATGTTTAATTTCAAGTCTACAAACCTAAGCGTTCCTTTATCGTCTTTTCAAGTGCGTTTGTTTCAGGGTCAGACGCGTCAAGCATGCCAACTTTCTCAACAATCTGGTTTCCCTTGTCATCGAGCAAGGTAAAATTGGGGATACCCTGCTGAACAAAGACACCACCGACTTTCCCACCGCTGTTGTCCCAGAAAACGTTGTATCCTATTCCTTCTTCTGTAGCGAAAGTTCTTGCCTGTTCAAGATTTTCTTCTGAATCTATATTGATTCCAATAATCACAAGTCCCTTGTCGCCGTATTTCTTCTGCCAGTCAAGAAGCACAGGGGTCGAAGCACGACATGGTGAACACCACTGTGCCCAGACGTCTATGAGATAAAGTTTCCCACCAAGTGAGGTTAGTTCCTTTTCAAAACCCTTCTCATCAAACCAAACTACGCTTTTTGACAAGCCGTCAGTTTTTGCCAATGCGACTGGAGAAAACCAATACGAATTTTGAGTCTTGGCACCCGATGGCTTTGCAAGATCGATTATTTCTTTCCGATTTAAACCCTGGTTTTTATCTGTATCTATCTGATTTTGATCAGATTGTTTTTCTTCCTGGTCGTTTTTAGGGAGTTGTTGTTCTTGCTGTGCTGGCATCTCATCGATAATAATCTCTCTCTGCGGACCACAAGAGGCAGCAAAAAAGACCACCACAAAAAGGGCTATTATCATAGCTATATTTTTTCTCATTTTTTCACCTCAATCGTTTTTGTCTTATCATCGTAAGATATTTGCGCACCGAGCATTTCAGAAACAAACCTCAAAGGTACCATTGTTACACCATTGCACATTATTTGTGGAGGCACCGAAGATGGCATGAGCTTTCTTTTTCCGTCAATGGTGGCATAAGAATCACCTATTACCATTTCAATCACCTTTGGCCCTGTATAGGAGATGGTGACCTTTCTTTTGGCCGCGTCCCAGGAGGCCTTGCCTCCAAGCGGCTCAACTATTTCCTTTACAGGAACAATCGTCCTGCCATTTTCAATCTTTGCAGGACAACGCAGTTTTGTGCCAACTCCATCCACATAACCAACATAACTGCCAACTGTAAAAACGATGATCTTTTCTTTCTTTGGATTGGCAGCATTTGTCACTTTTTTCTGGAGTTTCCCCGAATAATCGTATGCAGACAGTGTTCCACCATCGGATGACGAAGAGACAATCACCCAATCATTGTCCTGGTTAACACAAAGAGAACTGGAAGAAGCGCCAACGGCAAATTTCCTCAAATAATTCCCATCTTTGTCAAACACTTTGACGTTTTGGCCGTCCAGAACAAAGAAGAGGTCTTCATTTTTTGAAGCATCTATTGCGATTGGCGAACTTAACACACCGTTTTGAAAGCTCGAAAGATACGAACCTGAAGTGGAATATTTTTTGATGCTTTGTGAGTCTATTGCATAGATTTGCTTTGATGTTGAGAAATAACATGCCTTGGGCGAAGAGAGACCCGTTATCTCGTACCTAAACTTTCCATAGTCATCAATCACAGCAATCTTCTTAAGTTGAGGATCCACAATGGCCACCCAATAATCGTCATTTGAGCGCAAATAAACAATTTCTGAAGGATTTTTTGTTTGTCCCTTGCCTGCACCCACAGGCAATATATTTCTTTTAAAAACATAGTTATTTTTGGGATCAATCTCAAACATCTTGGTTTGGGATGTTGAAGATGAAACAAAAGAGATTTCACCGGCACACCAGCATACAGTGATTGAGTTTGCCTTCATTTGCTGTAGCTGTGATTGCGAGATGACAGTTTGCTGGTAATTAAGGTTTTTATCAAACTTCAGGACTTTTTGACCTGAAATATCCAATACAAAGGTGTTTCCGTAGGCATCACAACTTGAATCCAGTGGTTGGGATGATATACCCATGGTGGGTATAGGCATCATAATCAAGGAAAATATTACAACAAACGACAACCACTTTTTCATATTTAATTTTTTATCCTCCTTGAATATTTTTGTCAAGGGCCAAATGGGGGTATATAAAAAAAGGCCCCTAAAAGGGGCCTTTTTGTTGAAAACGGTTGTCAGAGGACAAGCGCCAAAACTGCTTTTTGAACATGCAGCCTGTTTTCTGCCTCGTCAAAAACGATCGAGTATGGGGCATCAACAACTTCATCAACAACTTCTTCGCCCCTGTGCGCTGGCAGGCAATGCATGAAGATGGCTCCACCGCTCACTTCCATGAGTTTTGGTGTTACCTGGTACGGCATCATCCTCTTGACCCTCTCGGCATGCTCGGTTTCCTGACCCATTGAGGCCCAGACATCAGAGTAGATGACATCGGAATTCTGGACGGCTTCGATTGGATCATGGCTGACTTCGATGGTTGCACCGGTGAGCTCTGCATCCTTAAGTGCGTTGTCCCAGATAGTTTTGTCCGGAAGATCACCTTTTGGCGTGCAAATAACACAATCCATTCCAACTTTTGCGCAACCCTCGATAAGACTGTTTGCCATATTGTTGGCGCCATCACCCATATATACAAGTTTTCTGCCACAGAACGAGCCAAATTTTTCTCTTACCGTGAAAAGATCGGCAAGCACCTGGCATGGGTGAAGGAGGTCAGAAAGACCATTGACCACTGGAACTGAGCCATATCTTGCAAGATCAATAAGTTTCTGGTGCTGGAAAACCCTGGCCATAATTCCATGGACATATCTCGAAAGAACTCTTGCAGTATCAGCAATAGATTCACCACGGGCAAGCTGGAGATCACTTGAAGAGAGGTAGATCGGGTGTCCACCAAGTTCATGCATGGCAATGTCAAAAGACAGTCTGGTGCGTGTGGAGGGCTTTTCAAAAATCATTGCAAGAGTTTTGCCTGCAAGGATTGGATTGATGAGCTTTCCAACCATTCTTTCAAGCTTGAGTGTGCGGGCAACATCAAATATCTGCTCGACTTCTTCGATGGTGAGATCGTGAATGGAAAGAACTGACTTTCCTTTCATGTTTATTGCCATCAGAATTTCCCCTTGATGATGTCTTCGAGGGTTGGCTTTCCAAACACGCCAAGTTCATAACCAACTCTGACAATTGGTTTGTTGGTCTTGAGGACTCTGGTTATATCGATTGGTGTTGCAGAGACAACAACATCGCACGGCACTGCATCGATAGTCTCTTTGAGGTCTTTGATCTGCTCTGGTGAATAACCCATTGCTGGAAGTACATTTTCAACGTGGCAGTATTTTTCAAATGTTGCGGCGATAGAACCAACTGCAAATGGCTTCGGTGCGATTATTTCTCCGGCTCCTGCTTTTCTTGCGGCAACAAATCCTGCGCCAAAAGTCATTTCGCCATGAGTGAGTGTTGGGCCATCTTCAACAACCAAGACCCTCTTGCCCCTGATCAATTCTGGTTTTTCAACAAAAACTGGCGAGGTTGCTTCAACAATCATGGCCTTTGGGTTACGCTGGAAGATGTTGCTCCTGACGATTTCAACGTCCTCTGGATATGCCGAGTCGATCTTGTTGATTACGACAGCATCGGCAATCAGAAGGTTTGCTTCTCCAGGATGGTAAGATATTTCATGGCCTGGTCTGAGTGGGTCAACTACCACGATGGCAAGATTCGGCATAATAAATGGTAGATCATTGTTTCCGCCGTCCCAGATAACAACATCAGCTTCTTTTTCTGCTTCCTTGAGAATGGCGCCATAATCAACGCCAGAGTAGATTACTGCCCCAAGGTCAATGTGTGGCTCATATTCTTCTCTCTCTTCAATAGTGCACTTGTGGGTATCAAGGTCAGCGTAAGTTGCGAATCTCTGAACAGCCTGCCTTGCAAGGTCACCATAAGGCATTGGATGTCTTATTGAAACAACCTTTTTGCCCATGCCACGGAGGACTTCAATGACAGCTCTGGTGGTCTGGCTCTTGCCACAACCAGTCCTGACGGCAGTAACCGAGATGACCGGCTTTGAAGACTTGAGGGCGGTCTTTTGCCATCCAGCGAGTACAAAATCTGCACCATTGGCAATGACCAACGAACCCTTGTTCATTACAACTTCGTGTGGCTGGTCCGAGTATGCGAACATGACTTCATCGGCCTTGAGGTCTTTTATGAGGCGTGGAAGCTCTGATTCGTCATAAATCGGTATTCCGTTTGGATAAAGCTTGCCTGTAAGTTCAACCGGATACTTTCTCCCAGCTATGTCCGGGATTTGTGTGGCCGTAAAAGCAACAACTTCATAATCCGGATTGTCTCTAAAGAGCATGTTGAAGTTGTGAAAATCTCTTCCAGCGGCACCCATGATGATTACTTTTCTAGCCATTGTTATTATGCCTCCACTATCTCTTTGATTTTAAGCTGCGTGTATTCCTGGCGATGGCCTTTCCTCCTACGATGATTGGTCTTGTGTCTGTAGAAAAACACGACGAGCTTTCTTCCTTTACCATGGCTCATCACTTGGGCAACAACCTTGGCATTATTGATGAACGGCTTGCCAACATTTATGTTGCCATTGTTTTCGATGAGCGTTACCTGATCGAGGGCGTAATCCTCGCCAACTTTGGCATCCAGATGCTCGACCTTTATTGTGTCGCCTGCAGCGACTTTATACTGTTTTCCACCTGTTTTAATAATTGCGTACATGGGTCCTCCATTTCAATAGTTCCAACTTAATAAGGCTATCTGATAGGTAATTCTTGTCAAGAAAAAAGGTTTGATGATTTACCAGTCGTCGGGATATTTTGGGCGTTGACCAAAACAACTCAATCTGTGATCTGTTGTTGCGACCAAAACACATACAAAACCATTGTCATAAACAGATGGCGATGCAACCACTGACCCTGTAAGTTTTTCAGACCAGAGTGGTTTGCCTGTTTTAGCGTCAATCATAAAAAACATCCCCGAATCAGAACCTGCAAAGATCACTGGTAACTGGGAACAATTTATAAGTATGGGGCTTGACCTCATTGATTCATCAATTTTCAAGCTCCATTGGAGACTGTTTTTGAAAGAATATATCCAGCCTGATTTTCCTTCGTAAATGACCCTGCAACCAGCCTGGTCAAGAATGGCCGATGAAGTAAGCTGGTGTTCGGTGCTTTGTTTAAAAAAGACGTATGGTTTTTGCCCCCAGGCAAAAAAGTGCAAACCATAAAAATTGCCATCCTTGGCTCCAGCCATAACTGTTGCTCCATCACAAACTGGGGTGGCCTCAATTGATGATTCAGTTTTGAATTCTGACAGTATTTGCCCTGTCGAGCATTGCACACACAAAATCCTGTTGTTGGAAACGCCAACATACAACACTTTCTGCACTGGTTCCTGGTCGCTGTATCTTACAAACTGGTTGTAGTCTACGGTTGGTGCACCATAAGACCACCCACCAAGATCAATTGTCCACTTTATCATTGGCGTGAGAGACAGGGCATTGAACATATAAAGTTTTCTATCTCCAGAGCCTATTACAACACAACCATAATGGTCGGTATCTGACTGGAAAACTGTTGGTGAACCATCAATCGGACCTGCTGTTTGGTATTCCCATATCACTTGCCCCGTGTTGGTATCCAGACAATAAAACTTACCATTCTGGTCGCCAAAAAACAGCCTTTCCATATAAATTGCCGGTGATGATCTTATTTTACCAGATGTTTTGAATTTCCATATCAGAGAACCATCGCTCACAGCTATCTTGTACATGCTGCCATCATCACAACCAACATAGGCATAGCCATTTTTTGAAAAACATGGCGTTGAATATACAGCCTCTTTCAGTTCAACTTGCCACTGCAAGATAAATGGAAATTTGTCAATGGGTTTGATGTCCATAGTCGATGTCCCATTATGCTTTTGGTCTCCCCGGAACATCGTCCAGACTTTTTTCTCCTGATACCCATAAAAAACCTGCTCTGGTGATTCCAGTGGAAAACTGAGGCAAGTACCCCATATTGATACTTCCTCGTCATCTTGGGACAACTGATCTTCCCAGGCAACAAAATCACCATAAATTCTGGGGTTTCTTTGATCGCCTATGCCTTTTGCGACACAGTATGTTTGCCCTGTATTTAAATTATATGCCATTATGTCAGAACCGAACCTGTCAGATCCCGTAACCACCTCATAAATAACATACTGCCCGTCTGCACAGACATTCCTGTAATTGCCTGGCTCCGTTGCTACCGTTATCATCTTGCTTGTCAACACATCATAACCCTTGATGATCGGTCTGATTACACCAGCAAAGTTGGGTTCAGTGTTCTCATACCAGAAAACATACCTGTCGGCACCAATCACAAGGCCATACTCCCTGTTCAGATTTGTAGAGATTGTAAGGGTCTTTTTCGTCGCTATGTTGTAACCGTAAACATCGGTCTGCCTCGAATCCGGGGTTTCCTGCGAATTCCTGTTGTCTAGCCATACAACAACGTCTCTTACTATTTTGGGAGTGATTTGGTCGCCAAAATCATTACAGACTGGGATTATTTTTTTATTCGAGCAATTAAAAAGCTGAACATCCCAGTCGCCTCTTGGATTTTTTACGGTCATCGCAACAAAATTGCCAAAGAGTTCACCTGTCCCAGGGGTATCAAATTGTTTTACGAGGAACTCCTCGCCACCTTCAGAAGGTAGACCATAAATGGCAAAAGACATTGAATTTTCGTTGCCTTTAGGAACATCCCTCCAGTCTCTCCAGATTACAAAATTTTCAGAAATCTGGGGATTGTCCTGCTTATTTTTTTCCTTGCACACATAGTCAGTAGTGCCCTTTTTGAAATCAAAAATCTTTATGTCGTAGTTGTCAACCCTCAGTCTGTCAGTATTCTCCGCCCAGACAAGCCTGTTTCTGTACTGTGCCCTAGCCCCAGATTTTTTTGCGTAATTTGGTGTTGCTTTTTCTTCACCACGGACCAGATCCATCATGTAGATACGAGGCATTATCTTGCCCTCGCGATCATGCAGTCTGGTATCGAGCCAGCTCATATAACCACCATGAATCAGCGGAGCATTCTGCGTATGCTCGTAGTTTGTCAGCTTTCTGGGTTGGAAATTTGAATATATCATCCTCTTCGTGATACCAGCATTAGAGTTCGGTATTGTCCAGAAATCATGAGGAGAAATTAAAATTGCCATCAAAAAGAAAATAAGCCAGCACAAGGCCGGCCTGTTACTTAAATGGCGATTGCAGGATGGCATTTAATTACTAATTTTAGATACTGGAGTTCAATAATGCAATAGCTCCAATGTTTCTTAGACCCTCGCTCTTTTCCAGCTGCCTTTTCGAACCAGGAAGGTGTTAGTGATTGTGGACATGATTGCAGAAAATATACCAATATAGAATATCCACACATAACCCTGATCGAAAACTTTTACTGCCAGATAGACAAGGAGGATATTAAACAGCCAGTTGTTCACCTGGCCAAATATTGATGGCCACATTGTATATCCTGACCCTTCAAACACAGCCCAGAGCATCCACTGTGCAGCATTTATCATATTCCCAATCATGGAAAGTGCAAAAACACTCTTTCCAACTGCAATTACTGCTGGATCTTTGTTGAATACCCAGAAGATCTGCGGGGCAAAAAAATACCCAACAACAACCATTATAAAACCAAGACAAACCCCTATCAGGACAGAATACCAGCCAGTCTTTTCCGACCTTTCCGGCTTTTTTGCGCCCAGGTTCTGGCCAACCAAGGCAGAAGTCGCTTGCTGAAGGCCAAGCAATGGAAGATTTACCAGCCCCGCAACTTTTCCACCTATTCCAAAAGCGGTAACCACACTCTGGCCGAAATTTGAAATAAGATTCATGAAAATTATCTGCGAGCTTGAGCCAACGAATTGTGTAACGGTAGGTGTAAAACCAATCCTCAGGTAATTTATCAATATCTGGAGATCTGGCTTGAACAATCTTCCAAAAACAATTTTTATCCCACCTTTTTCAAAATGGAATTTCCAATAAGGTATTCTGACAAAATATTTGTAGTAATCACCTTTCTTGTATGGCAACGCGAGGAAAGTGAACCTGGATATCTTGAACTTCAGGCCATTGCAAAGCATGTATATTCCGATTGCCACAGCATAGATATATGCAAGAACTGTTGCCAGCGCAGCACCGACAATCCCCATTTTGGGTATCGGACCAAAACCATGAATAAAGATAGGATCAATTACAATGTTGATTAGTGAAGATGTGGCAATAACAAACATGCTTGATTCAGCATCAGAACAGCACCGGAATATGGTATTGATGGTGTAATAAACAAAGATGAATGGCAATGCGGCCACAATAAACCATCCATACAGCAAAGCCAGGTCAAAGGTGCTATAAGCACAACCGACAACAAGATCAGTTTGTGCACCAGCAAATCTCACAAGATAGGGAAGAGTAAACAAGCTTATGATCGTACCAGCCAGACCAGCTAAAAATTTATAAAGGATTGTTTGTTCAGAGGCCCATGCGGCTTTGTCGTAATCCCTGGCTCCCCAAAATCTTGATATGACTGTTATTGAACCAGGACCAAAAATCGAATTCAGCATTTGCATGAACGAGTTGGCAACGTTAAAAAAGAGTATTCCTGCCTGGGCTTGTGTGGCCAGCACTCCACCAAGCGTGCCTATCCAGAACATGTCTACTACATCATAAAGGTTTTCGAAGAGCCTCCCAAGTGCGCCTGGCCATGACAATTTTACCAGGTTTTTGAAGATGCTGCCTTCGGTGAGGTCGTGGCTTGGGTCCATAATAGAAAGAGATTTTATGGGATTCGGACAGCGTTAACAAGGAACCTGAAAAAGGTAATATTAAAAGACCGTTTTCAGTTTGTGATTTTTTCATGTCTGGATTGGAGAAGGATATTTCTATATAATGAAATTGTGCATGAACTTGGTATAGCAAGAAACGTCCTCGAGATAATAATAGGCGAGGCCGACCAGAGAGGCAGAAGAGCGAAGTCTGTCCTTTTGAAGGTTGGCCAGATATCCGGCATTGTCCCTGAATCGCTCGAGTTTCTTATGAAATGCCTTTCTGAGGGTACACCGGCCGAAGGTCTTGAAGTGAAAATCGAAATCGTCAAACCAGTAATGGTTTGTAAGTCATGCGGCGAGAAATTCACCGTGGAAGAGCTTTCATTCTATTGCCCCAAGTGCGGGGGTGGCGATTGTGAAACCATCGAGGGCAAAGATCTTGTCATAGAAACAATTACACTGGAGGGCGACAATGGATCTTGAGCTATCAAGAAAAGTTGACTTCAGGCATGAAGAAATAGCTTCAAAGATAAAAGAAAAGCTCTATAAAAATGGCACTCTCTGCCTCAATTTCATAAGTTCTCCGGGTTCAGGAAAGACCTCACTTCTTGAGAGAACGCTCGATGCGCTCAAGGAAACATACAATCTGGCAGTCATCGAGGGCGATCCGGAAACAGACAGGGATGCAAGAAGACTGGAAAAACTTCATGTACCGGTAATACTCATCAATACATCTGGGACCGGGGCATCCTGCCACCTTTCCCCAGCTGAAGTGGAACAGGCAATGGACGATCTCCTCCTTGAGACACCACCACTAGACATAATTTTCATCGAGAACGTCGGCAACCTTGTCTGTCCTGCCGCCTATGATCTCGGGGAACATCACAAAGTTTTGTTGTTTTCAGTTCCAGAGGGTTGCGACAAACCGGCAAAGTATCCAGTGGCCTTCAGGGAATCTGACCTTGTGCTCATAAACAAGATGGACCTTGCCCCATACTGCGACTTTGACCTTGAATCCCTGAAGAAAGACGCCCTGTCTGTTAATCCTTCACTCGAATTTATTACAATGTCAATAAAAAAAGGCGATGGCCTTTCAGAGTGGTTTTCATGGATCGAGAAAAAACTTGTTGAGGTAAAAAGGCACACAAATAAATAAAATAAAAAAGCCCCCTTCAGGGGGCTTTTTTATTAGTTAGTTTCTTGTTAAATCTCCCACATGGGTATCCTGACGCCTTTTTTCTTTGCGACCTCGATTGCTTCTTCGTACCCGGCATCAACATACCTGATGACACCCATCCCAGGATCAGCAGTCAAAACTCTGTTCAATCTCTTTGCGGCGGCATCAGTTCCATCAGCGACAGTCACCTGCCCGGCATGGACAGAGAAACCTATACCAACACCGCCACCGCCATGAACAGAGACCCATGAGGCACCGCAGGACGTGCTTGTCAATGCGTTGAGGATTGCCCAGTCGGCGACTGCATCGCTGCCATCCTTCATTCCCTCAGTTTCTCTGTTCGGAGAGGCTACCGAGCCACAATCCAGATGATCCCTTCCAAAAACTATCGGGGCCGAGATGATGCCTTTTTTAACCATCTCGTTGACTGCAACACCAAACCTGTTTCTTTCCCCATATCCAAGCCAGCATATTCTTGAAGGGAGACCGGGGATGTTTTTGAAATTGAGTTTTTCCCTAACCATTTTTATCCATCTGACAAGTGACTTGTCATCTTTGTACATATCAAGAACGAGCTCATCCGTCCTGTAGATGTCTTCCGGATCTCCTGAAAGCGCGGCCCATCTGAACGGGCCCTTGCCTTCACAAAATAACGGCCCGATGTAGGCTGGGACAAAACCTTTAAAAGAAAAAGCTTTTTCGTAAGCAAGACCAGCTTTTACAGCCTGCTGTCTTATGTTGTTTCCATAATCGAAAGTTATCGATCCCATTTTCATGAGATCGATCATTGCTTCGACATGCTTTCTGGCGGTCTGATAGGAAAGCTCAAGATACTTCTTTGGATCAGAAGCCCTCAATTTTAATGCCTCGCTGTAAGGCATGCCATTCGGGACATACCCTCCAAGCATGTCATGCGCAGAGGTCTGGTCTGTAAGCACTTCTGGGATAAAATTTCTCTTGACAAACTCAGGCAGGACATCGGCACAGTTTGCAACAAGACCAATGGAAACAGCCTTTCCTTCTTCCTTTGCCCTTTTGGCCATTGCAATGGCTTCATCAAGACTGTGGGTCTTGCAGTCAAGATAGCCTTCGCTGATGCGCTGGTCTATCATCCCCTCGTCAACATCAACAATGAGGCAGACGCCCTCGTTCATAGTAACAGCAAGCGGCTGGGCGCCACCCATTTGTCCACATCCGCCAGTCACCGTTATTGTGCCTTTGAGTGTTCCACCAAAATGCTTCTCGGCAACAGCGGCAAGGGTGTTGTATGTGCCCTGCAATATTCCCTGAGTACCTATGTAAATCCACGAGCCTGCGGTCATCTGGCCATACATCATCAGGCCTTTTCTTTCAAGCTCGTCAAATTTTTCCTGTGTGCTCCAGAAAGGAACGATCATCGAATTGGAGATGAGGACTCTCGGTGCATCCTCATGTGTTTTGAATATGCCAACCGGCTTTCCGGACTGGACAAGCAATGTTTCATCATTTTCAAGGCGCATGAGGGCCTTTATGATTGCGTCGTAGGCCTGCCAGCCCCTTGCTGCCCTTCCAGTTCCACCGTAGACAATGAGCTCTCTCCACTTTGTGGTCTGTTCCAGGTTGTTCTGGAGCATCCTCAATGCTGCTTCCTGGATCCAGCCCTTACATACAAGCTCTTTTCCCCTTCTTGCCTTTATTTGTTCGGTGGGTGCATCTTTTTCGTAAGAAATATTGTATTGCGGCATTATTAAATCACCTTCTTCTTGCATACATAAGCAAAATCGCTTTGAGTGAATTCAATTTTTGTGTTACCAAGGACAATGGTGTCACCATTTTTCAGCAATACCGAGCCATTGATTTTTTTGTCATTTACAAAAGTTCCGGAATCGGATTTCAAGTCGATAATAACAAAACCATCTCCAGTTTCACTTATTCTGGCATGTTCAGATGAGACAGTCTCATCATCAATCATGAAGTCGGCGTCTTTTTTTGTTCCAAGTACAACGGAGCTGGTTCTGATCCTGTAATGCTCTGTGTCCGAACCATAGAGGTTTATCCATGCTATGTAGTGGACTTCACCTTCCTTGCGCTTCTTGACAACCTTTTCCCCGGGTTTGACTTTGTGTCTCAGCGCCCACATCAAAACAAAAACCAGCGCAAAAACAAGCAGGATACCAAGCAAGACCCACACCCAGAGGAGATTGACAGAACCCTTTATTTCAACCTGTTTTTTCTGTTCAAGAACATCTGGGCCGACAATACATTTAAGGGTTAAATCAACCATCGAGCCCGGTTTTGCTTCCGGCAGACTCCTGAAAGTTACAAGGTATGAATTTCCGAGGTCACCCCTGATCTGTCCAATAAAAGGAACTATTTTTACTGTATCAAAATCCGGGAGAAAGAGACCGTTTGTCTGCTGGGCGAGGTTTCTCAGATAAACAATGTCGATTCCACCGGCGGGAGCAACAGTCACAACTGGAAAATCCGGCTTTGTTGGCTTGTTGATGCTTTCAATGTCATTCCCGTCAGATATCAGGAAGATTATTCCCTTCTCCGAGTCGGGTCTTGAGTGCAACAGGTCATTGCATTCAATTATTGCATCATTGATCCTGCTTATCTGCCCCTGGGCCTTTAATTTGCCCATCTGCAAAGCGGCCTCTGCCGGATTACTGGAGAATTTTATGAGAGGTTCAATGTTTTCTGCAAAAGCCACAAGTGAAAAGGTATCATTTTTCGTGAACAGACCAGCTATTTTTGATAGCTGGGTCTGCATGGCTGGGAAGTTGTAATCAAGAGAGCCCGAAATATCAACACAGAACATGACATTTATTCTTGGCCCTTCAGATTCAAAAGCTCTGGTTTCCGAAGACGAATAAACCTGGTTGTCATACTGGAGGCTGAATGCCGGTTGCTGCTGGTTCAGATTGAAAATTGTGCATTTGACATCAACAGTGGGCCATGAGGATGTATCAACCGAGTCAATAACAAGGCTGGGTTTGGCAAGGGCGGAAGGAATAGTGGCAAGAAGTGCCACAAATAGGCAAACCGCCAAAAATTTTTTCATCAATCCCTCCTGACCAGCCTCACATATCTTCTCTTGCCAACTTTTATCAGAACGGGTTTTTTGGGTTCATGTATCTCTTTTGTAGGATCATCTATCAACTCTTCGTCAATCTTCACTGCGTTTGACTGCACCAACCTTCTGGCTTCAGAGGTTGAGGGAACTAGCTCAAGCTTTGTCAAAAGCTTTGCAATCTGTATCGGGTAATCCTCATGCTCCAGTGCTACATCTGGGATGTCGGAAGGCAGGGAGTGCTCCGAGAAGACCCTCAAGAACTCTTCCCTGCAAGATTTTCCAGCACCCTCACCATGCCAGATGTCAACGACTTTTTCAGCCATCATCAGTTTTATGTCTCTGGGATTGACAATGCCACCTTCAAAATCCTTTGTTGCCTGTTCTATTGTGGATGGATCAGCAAATGCAGCATACTGGAGATAATTAACAATAAGGCTGTCCGGGATACTCATCAGCTTGCCGAACATGTTCGTGGGTTCGTCAAGCAGATCAACAGTGTTTCCGATGGATTTACTCATCTTTATTACCCCATCGGTGCCAGGCAGTATTGGCATGGTCATCATGACCTGGGGTTCCATGCCCATTTCTTTCTGGAGCTCTCTTGCGGCAAGGAAGTTAAACTTTTGGTCTGTGCCACCAATTTCCACATCTGCCTTGATCGCCACAGAATCAAATGCTTGAAAGACTACATAAAGCAGCTCGTGGAGGTATATCGGCGCCTCAGCCTTCATTCTCTTTGTAAAATCGTCACGTTCCAGGACCCTGGCAACAGTGAATTTTGCAAGGAGCTTTACTATGTCTCTTCCTTCAAGTTTGCTAAGCCATTCGGAGTTGAACCTGACCATTCCACTCTGTGGCTCAAGAACTCTGATCACTTGATCAATATATGTCCTAGCGCTATCCTTTATCTGTTCCTCGGAAAGCGGCTTCCTGGTTTCTTTGCGACCGGATGGGTCACCAATCATTGCTGTGTAATCACCAATGACAAAAATGACTTTGTGTCCCATGTCCTGGAACTGACGAAGTTTTTTTAGCACTACAGCATGCCCAAGATGGAGATGTGGCGCAGTTGGATCAGCTCCAAGCTTGATTATGAGGGGCCTGCCAAGCTTAAGTTTTTGTTCAAGGCCGTCTTCGGGAATAATCTCGGCACAACCATATTTCAACAACTCGAGTTCTCTAGTCATAGTTCACCCATGTATATGAGAATGTGGCGATGCCGATCAGGTAGAGAAACAATGATCCAGACACCGCAGGGTTCCCAGCACCAAAAAGAAGCATGAGGGAACCTAAAACAATAAAAGAGAAAGAAACTGAGCTATAAGCCTCATACAATTTGACTCTTGAGTTTATAAAACCAAGAAAAAAAGAGAGGAAAATCCCTATCGAGGCAAATGAATTTAAAATTAGAAAAACATTGTTTATCAAACTGTTGTCAACCACAGCATTAGTTGATGAGGCGGCAAGGAAGATCATCCCAGATAAAAACGGTATTGCAGAAATAACAACTGATGTGGCTCTTTTTGAGAAAGAAGGGCTGGAGTTGTCAAATGCCATCGCATGGATAATACCAACGCTGAAGCTGGTAAAAGCTACAAAACCTACAACCATATAAGCATGGTGCTTTGTGATTGCCCAAAGCAGGAACATGACAGAGCCAAACAGCAAATCACAAAAGACAAGGAACCATGCAAAAATGGCAAAATCATTCCTCCTGTAGAGATACTTTCTGAGGCAATCCTGGGCAAGGAAGGCGGCAAAAATTGAGGTCACCGCAGAACATATCGCTGTCAGGAGGGTATATGAGAGCTGGTTCATTTTGAATCACCGATTGATGCCTTTTCCAGTGGAATATTATTTCCCTTGGCATCAACCAGCGATATCAGTCCCTGTCTATAGAGTTGCGTTATAACGATAGAAATGCGCTTTTGATCAAGATGGAGTCTCGCAGTGATTCTTTCAAGCGTATTGTGGCCATCGATTTGCTGGTACACAAGGTCCTGCATGGCGGTCTCTACGCCAACTTTTGGCGAAGTTATCCTGTTTTTTGGTACAAAAAGCGATTGCCCCCTATGAGGTTGCGGAATTAGTGTCAAATCGATTAGCTTATACTTCAGTGAAGTAATTATCCCTGCCGATTTCAATGCAAACAGTATCCTGTATGTCGAGAGGTAACCAAGACCAGATTTTTCTGCAATCTGCCTGGCATTGAGCTTTCCATCAACGAGCCTGAGGGTTTTCCAGTCGTCAGGCTTCATGGTAAAATCGGATGAGGCCTCTTGTATATTGTCCTGTGCTTCAAAAACTTCATCTTCAAAAAAGCCTTGCGATTTTATTACTTTCCATTCTTCAAGGAGTCTTGAGCCCTGGATGAGAAGGGAGTCTATTGGCTCATAGATCGTTCTGAGATCTATCCTTCCACGCTCATCGAACATAAATTCTCCCTCTTCCCATATCAAAAGCTCAAAAAACGCCGCACTGCCAGTCAGCTTTGCAATGGAGCAATGATAAAGCCTGCCAGCCTGGAAATAGCATTTAGCCTGCCTTTCTCCATCATCAATCCTCAGGGCACCAGATTTGCCCTCCATGGTGATCAGCTGGAGCAGCGAGTTCAATTTGAAACTTTTTATATCTCCGACAAGCGCCATAGGCCCTCCAAAGTCGAATTATTCAAGTCAAGTTTAATATAGGAGTTGGTTTTGTCAACTTGGCCAGTGGCAAAAAACATTTATAGACAAAGATTGGCACTTTGTTACAATCACCCAAGGATCAATGCAAAAACCAAACTTGCAAGTTCTAGGGCTTTCTTTTTCGATTGTAATTGCCGCAATGGGCTTTCAGGTTGCGCCCTCTACGGTTATGGGAATTATAAGGGAGCTTAACCTCCTCAACTTCACACAGGCCATGTTGTTGGCAAATGCACCGGCTTTTATGAGCCTGTTTATAATGCTGCCCGTTGGAAGATTTTTAAATACAAGAAACCCTATCAGATGGTCTCTTTCAGTCAGTATATTGCTTGCATTGGTCTCAGCATTGCTCCTTTTCATGGCAAGCTATCCATTCATGCTGTCCTTCAGGTTTCTAGGCGGGCTGGCAACAGCACCGGCATATATTATTGGATCACAGCTTCCACTGGTTGCTTTCCAGCCAGAGTACAGAAACAGGTTTTCAGCCATCCAGACACTTGCTGCACCGATTGGGACAATACTCGCCACTCAAACTGGCGGGCTGATAGCTTCCAGGTTTGGACATACACTTGTCTACATTGTCCCGTTGCTTTTTAGTTTCATTGCCATCATTTTTGCCATTAAACTATGGAGTGCAAAGCTTCCAGAGATAGAAAGACCCGCGCAAAAAAACCCTTTTTTGCCCTCAGTAAAAACCATGCTGATGGCAATAGTTTGGGCGCTTTTTTCTGGTGCCACAGCAGGTGCTTTTATAAATACATCTACTGAAATCGGGATTTTTGAGGGACTTGCAAGACCAGTTGCATCTCTTGGGCCATTGTTTCTGATGGTTCCATCTTTTTTCATAAGCCCTTGGGTGGGTTCAATGCTGGACAAAAAAACAAGGAGAGGAAATATGCTTATTGTTGCAGGATTGGCAATGACATTATCCATCCTGATATTGCCAATAGGAAAACCACTCTGGTTTGTTGGCTCAATTCTGCTTGGTTTGTCAGCATCACTTATTCCGCCAGTGGTTTTTTCTTCGCCAGGAAAATTCGAGCCCAGACACAACATGGCATACTCACTTTCAATAATAAATCTTTTTGGGACAATAGGCCTCATAGCATCAACACCCCTTGTTGGAACAATAAGGGATGCAACACAAAGTTGGCCAGCCACAATGATTGCAGTTTCAGTCTTTTGTTTTGCAATATCACTTACAGGTCTGGCTTTTGCAAAGGAGCATGAATGATGAGAAAAACAATTGTGATTTTGATAGCTGTTTTATTTGTCCTGCAGCCCCTCCCAAAAAACAGCAGTGCGCAAGAGGGCTGGTACCAGAAAGATGTTGAGATCGAGATACCACCGCAATCCGAAGTCTCAATCGACATAAAAGACGGACTTCCTGTTGTTAATGGAAAAAACAACAAATGGGCTGAGCTGAGGTGCCCGGAATGGGTCAGGGACGATCTGACGCTTGCCTTCGAGAAGCTTTCAAAAACATCGACAAGACTTTCTCCATCCACATTTGTACAGGCAGCAGCACTCCTGCCAGACAAAATCGAGGTACTTGTCATCTCGTCATCTGGCAGAAAACCAGAGGTCGTAAGGGTGGGTGATTTTGAAAAAATGCCAATTCTGCCAGATTCAATCGATAGTAGCGCCAGGCTTGCGGTTGCAGATGTTGACGGTGATGGAAATTCCGACCTTGTAGTATGCCCCCAAAATGGTGGATGGTACTATTTTAAAGGCCCAAGCTTTTCTGTGCCTGCGCAATCAGAACAAACAAGCAACAGGGAATGGCTCGCCCCGATGACAACACCATCTGTACCAGACAAGGTGGTTTTTGCAAAAAACACCGACACATCAAAGGGAATGATCTATTACGACGGAACAGAGATAAAAAAACTGGACCAGACAAACTTTGCGACGATGCTCCCCAATACTTTTGCAACGCTGTGCTCAAAGGGCATGATCTATGTTGACCAGTTTGGGGTCATCCGCCTTGTTGAGTCAAAAAACGGTATACCTTCAGGGCACTCATCATCAACCGATACAATAATGCCGTCATTTGATGACGAAGTGAGGCTGGCCATTTCAGATAATCTCCTCGTTGCAGGCAACAATGATGGTGTCCTCCTTTCAATGGAAAGGAACGGAACAGACTTTACCTTCCAGAAAAAAGAGCTTGGCACAAAGCTTGCCTTTGGAAGGGACCTCAGCCCCTGCCTTGCTGATATGAGTGGCGACGGAAAGGTGGACCTGGTCTGGAGAGACAGCACAGGCATATATGTTTCAAACGGGCCAGATTTCACCAAGAAAACAAAACTTTCTGTCACATCCACCGGGCCAATTGCCGTTGGTGATCTGAATGGCGACAAGAAACCGGACATTGTCACCACAGAGAAATCATCCATTAAAATATTGATCGGTCCAAGTTTTAATCCGCTTGGCAACCAGCCAAATGCTGAATGTGGCGAGTATGTCTCACCTTCGATCGGCGACCTTGATGCCGATGGCAAAGCAGATATTGTCCTTGGCAACGAAAAAGGCCTGCTTTGTTTCCTCAAGGGCCCTGATTTCAAGAAAACCTCCCTTACCGATGGCATCGATGTTGGCGATTATTCAAACCCCTGCATTGCTGACGTTGATCAGGACAGCAAGGTCGAGCTGGCAATCGCAAACGTCGATGGAAGGGTGATCGTCTACAAATACAACGCCGGGGAGCTCCAGGAATTCAGGTCCTGGTCATTCATCCCAACACCACCTTTCATGGCAAGGGCAGACTACTTCACAAAATATTACAGGGAATCTTCAATACTGCCCTGGGACGATGACAAACAGGCCATTGAGACATACAGGAAACTGCTTCAGGATTGCCCTGAAAAATATCTCGATGAAGTTGCATTCTCCATTGCAAACACAAACCCAGAGACCTTGAGGCTTGTTGCCAGAATGGGACAGCAGAGCATTTTCCTGAGAAACGCAGTTTCAATATACGAGGCAGACAAGAAGCTCGGATACGTCGAAATCGTTGAAAAGGGCGACTGGACAACATGCGCCTACCAGACATCCGAGGGAAGAGTTGAACTTTCAAAGAGCGATTACTACTGGTTTGTTGTCCATCCACGCGTGTACTACGAAATGCCAATTGCCGTCAATGCGTCATGGTGGGAAAAGGGGCCTGACGACTACGGGATGACAAAAGAGGCATGGTGGCAGCACCAGGAAAACATATTCGAAGGGAATGGCGTTTTCTGGAGAGAGGGCATGGCCACAGACACAAAGTCATATGGCGATTCCATGATAAACACCGCATCAAAAGGAAAAACGCTTGAAGAGGCCATTACAAACCTCCACATTCTCGTTAATCCAGGCAGAAAAGACTCCATAAATACTTTCGGCTACCTAACGCAAGACCTCTACCCATGGCACATATTCAGGAAACGCTATGGTTCATGCGGAGAGCAATCGATCGTGTTCTGCGCAATTGCCAGGACAGCACTCATTCCATGCTATGTTGTTGCTGACAGGGGTGAAGACCACCAATGGAACGAAGTCTGGCTCCCACAAGGGTGGACACACCTTGAGCCAAGCGCTGGCGACACCAACTTCTTGGACGAACCATGGGGTTCCTCCGAGGGGTTCGACCACAAGGCAAAAACCACATCGACAGTAATGGGCTGGCGTGGCGATGATTCATATTTCGATGTCACAACCACGGTACACAACCAGAAAGACAAAAAGTACAACCAGAAAGGCTCTGGTTACACTGACACGGCAAAGGTCGTATTCACAGTTACCGACGCCGACAATCAGCTGGTCGAGGGTGCAATGATTGTCGCCAGGTCAGGCTGGCAGGCAAGAAACATGATATCGTTCTGGAGATACACAAACGCTGAGGGAAAATGCACATTTGATCTTGGCTACGAGCCTTATTACATCATTGACTGCGTAACAAAATATGGTTTTACAGGACTTTCACGCTTCGTGGTCAATGAAGGCTCCTCCTATAATGTAAAACTCTCTGTTCCAGGGCACATTGAAAAACAAAGCCAAACTCCAGAAGTATTCTCATCAAAAGAAACCAGCGTAAAACTGGAAGTGCTGGAAAATTCAGACGAATTGAGGCCACCAAATTTCATAAGCGGTGGAGGATACACTCCCGGGAGTTACACTTTTGAAAAGTACAGCTATATGGGCACATTCTTCTCGAAAGTCAAAGTCGAAGCGACTCCAATAAAGGTTTCCACAAGTGGCAAAAACTACATCATGGGCAACACGGCATTTGCCGACCCGCAAAAACCTATGAAGCTGGTTAATGATTCGGACAAAACCTGGAAAAAGATCAAAATCCGCTTCATTTTCTCCGCAAAAGAGTTCAAGCTGGACATCAAAACGCCAGAGAAAGGGATAAAAGTAAACAGCGGAAGCCCGTTCAAGCTTGAAGCAAAAATTGAAAACACAACACCAGTTGTTGGCTTCTACTGGTCATGGGACAACAAAAACTGGAACAGACTGAACAGAGAAGGTGCAACAATCGAAACAGGACTTGGTGGTGCACCAAGTCCCGGCAAGAAAACAATAAACCTTAAGGCCGTGGCACTTTTCAAGGACACGACCCAGGAGGTAACAAAAACGTTCGAGGTTGAGCTTCTCCCAACAAATGAATTCAAAAACCAGCCCGTGTTCCAGGACCCACCAAACCAACTCGAAGGCTCTTCATGGAAGCTCCAGTCATTCAGGATTCCAAAGGGTGAGAGATACCTGATGATAAAAACAGACAGCCAGTCGCCAGGGCTTGATCTTGACGTGTTTCTTTACCTGGACAAGAATGGCGACGGCAAGCCGACAGAGGACGAGCAAATCGGTGTCTCAAATGGGCCAACCTGCCAGGAGAGAATCCTCATAAACAATCCAACCGAAGGCCCATACATACTTCTTTGCCAGGGATGCACATGTCCCACTGAAAATTCCACATTTGATGTAAAACTTTCCTGCGTCCCAATCTGGTAAAACCGGTTGACAACAAGCGTGCCGGATTTTAACATAGTCCGGCACGCGCCCATAGCTCAACTGGATAGAGCGGTGGCCTCCGGAGCCGCAGGTTAGGGGTCCGAATCCCCTTGGGCGCGCTTTCTTTTTATGACATACACCCCGGCACATTCGGAAATTTGAGAATAGGACACCAGATAGCCCAAATCAGAAATCCTTTTTACAAGAGTACCTGCGTCCCAGTAAAACTCGTCATCATCCCAAAGGTCAAGGTATCTATTTCTGCATTCATCAAGCCCGGTTCGATCCTCAAATGAGATGTCACCAATGACCATGAATCCAGCTTCTTTTATGTGATCACCAAAGCATCTTTCGATTATCTGGAGCTTTGTTGCATCACAAAATTCATGAAAAAGATAGTTCGAAATCACTCTGTCAAATTTTTGCCCATCCAGAAAATCAAATGGTTTTGTGACATCAGCCTGAAATATCCTAGCTCCTGGAACATTGGTTTTGCATCTTTCAACCATTTTTGGCGAAAAATCAACCCCCACAACGTCTTTTGCGATATCTGCATACAGCATGGCGAGTGCTCCTGTGCCAATGCCAAGTTCTAGTACGGAACACTCTTCGTTAGTATCTGAATGGCTTAAAACAGAAAAAAGCACGTCCCTGAAACCAATAAAGGGAAATTCATCGTTCTCTGTGCAATTGTCATATCGGGCCGACCACTCATCAAAAAGGGCCTGCCTGTCAGGCTGTTCAGTCACTTGGCTGAATATTTTTGGATTTTTGGGACTGAGATTTTAGATAATCCCTGATCTTTGCAGCATCTTCAAAACGTTCTTCCTGAATTGCCCTTTCAAGGTCACTTTTGAGCGACTCGGTGCTTTCCCTAGAGAGCGAGAATTCATTTATAATCGCACCAAGCCTCTCCTTGAAGGCAATATAGCAAGCTGGGCAACCAACATAATTATCTTTTACAAAAGCAAGGTATTTTTTGCCACAATTTGGACAGGCCAGATCAATGTCCTTCTGTTCCCTTGCCTGTGCAACCACGCTTGAGAGCCAGTCAGAAACGCCCCTTTGGCCAAAAGTGGCTTGGGCCCTCCTTGACTCCAGCATTTTTTTTGCGCAATCGTCGCATATATATAATTCAAGGACTTTCGTTGAGCCTATCACCTGAACATAGTGCCCAGTCGCTTCCTTTTGTTTGCAAATCTGACAAAGCATTTACACTTCCTTTCAAAACCAATTATAATATAGGGGAATCAGATGTCCACCATTAAAGGAATAGGTTTTGACCTAGTAGATTGTGACAGATTCAGGGCCATGGCCCAAAAAAGGCCGACCCTGATTGAAAGGCTTTTTTCTCCGGAAGAAATTGCCTATGCGAATAAATATTCGGACCCGACAGTTCACCTTTGCGCATGCTTTGCGGTCAAAGAGGCCTACCTGAAAGCGCTGGGCACTGGAATCAATGGCCAGGTGCTGAAACAAATAGAGATGGGGCATGAAAAAACCGGGACCCCCTTTGTCACCATCTGCGGTGAGAGGGTCCCGGCGCTTGTTTCAGTCAGCCACACCGACAAAACTGCCGGCGCTGTCGTGATACTTTTTTAACCTACAATTGCTTCTTGCACTTTGTCGAATCGGGTGGAATAATTACTGTTATCTGCTTGAGCGCACCATTCCATTCGACTTTCTGCCCAAGCCCGTCTTCAATGAACTTTCTCATTGGGAGGAAAAGCGAACCATTTTTGTTTTCTGATTTTATTGGCATCGTAATCACAACTGGTTTTTTTCCTTTTTCGGTTTTGGTGAAAGTGTCCTTGTTCGCAGTGTGCTTGATTATGGTACCATTTGGTAATGTGATCGTTACCAGTCCAGCTTTGTAATCTACCGTCCCGCCCATCATCTTTTCTGCAAGATATCTCAACGGAACAACTGTATTTCCTCCTCCTTTTTCATTTGAAACATATGGAGTTGTGGGAAGTGGTGGATTGGGCTCTGCTCCGTTGATATTTGGCTGTTTGCCATCACCAGTTACCCAGAGCCTGGTTTCAGTGCCCCACCAGATTGTGTGCTTGAGGGTTGTCTTGTTGCCAGCCTGGTCAACAATTTCAAATGATACTTCGTTGGCGCCAAACTTCTTTGGCTGGTAATCATAATAGAACATTCCATCAGGCTCGACCTGGATTATCTGGGAACCCACAGAAACCAGTGCTTCTGGCTCTGTTTTGCCCTGGATCTCTACTGTGTTGCAGTGTGATGATTCTGCCGGACCTGGCTTGATTGTGCTGGCCTGTGGTGCAATTGTATCCTTAATGATGGTGACCTGTTTTGTCTGGCTGTTACCTGCATCATCTTCTGCAACAATCGTGAAGACATTCTTGCCTTCGTTCAAAGTGACAATGCTTTCAAAGTAACCGGCATTCGGAACTTTTGTTGTGTCGCCTTTCGGGTCTGGCTGGACAATTGGAACCTGCTTGCCATTGATGAGGATGTTTGGGACAACAAAACGGAGCTTTTCAGTGTCTTCATACATCGCAAGTTCAGTTGAATCACCAATGCCTGCGATTTTGTAGGTATTTTCCCTTGTAAGGACAGTATCGCCAACTGGATATGTTATGTTAAAAGTCGGGGCAATCGTGTCAATCTTGAAGTCATAGGATTTGAGCTCTTCGGTTCCGTAGGTATCCTCAGCGTACCAATAAAGGGTGTCAATACGCTGTGCATCAGCAAGCGGTGACCAGTTCCCCGGTTCCCATTTGATGTACTGGTCTTTTTTCCAGTTCCACCAGACCTTTATTGTTGCGGTTTTGGAGGTGCAGACAAAATCAATTGATGGTGGATGGATAAACCAGCCATTTTTGCCATCTGGCTGTGGTGGTTTTATGAGTAGAGTTGTTTCAGGGATTGGAGGAGCAATAAAGAAAGCCACCGATTCTCCACCCTGCTGGTCTTTGCTGGTTATCATGGTGATCTTGTAATCTGTCGAACTGGTCTCTGGAGACACAATACCAGAAGTTGGACTGATAACAATCTTGAATGCCCCACCATTCTGGATCTTTGATGGTATTTGGATTGTGAGCACATTGCCAGAACCAGTTGCAGACTGCACCTGGACACCATTAATGGTCATGCTGTCAGAAGGGATGTTTTCTGGTATGACGGTTGTGTTCGGGAAGGTGAGTGTAAATGATGATCCAGCATCAATATCTCCCGTAAAGGCAAGGCTTCCCTCAATGGTCCAGGTTGCAATGGCCTTGGCATTGATTGGCTTCACCAAAACATTGTCAATGGTAATACGCTTGATGATGATTGAGTATTCATCTGTTGTCAGAACACCGTCAGAACCCTGTGATGTAAACTTGATCGCATAAGAACCTGGCTGTTCAGGGTTTCTTATCTTCGAGGCTTTCGTGAATTCAATCATTACTCCGCCTGGCTGAATGACTTTTGGTGCATAGAGCTGTACTTTGAGTTCATCAATAACAACCCTTGGTTTTAGCTTGCACGGTGTTCTATCAACCAATACTGAATCAGCCTGGATGAATTGATTAACTGTTGTTCCTTTTGGGAAAGAAACTTCGATAATGTCATTTTCTTGCAGTTTGTTTCCAATCTCCACAGAGAACTTGTAATCTGCAATCTGGGAAGCATAAGGGGGATCAACAACCGGCCTCTGACCTGCTCTTTTTATTTCATAAGGATTTGAGTCAACGATCGTTGGCTCAAAATTGGTATAGATCTTTACCTGATAGCTCCCTCTTGTTGGAGGGTTGATTATTCCAGCTTTTTCAGAGATCTGGACATCAACCTTGCCACTATTTTCTACCGAGACAGGGGTAATGAAAGACATGGTGCTTGATAACTGGTGAATGTTTACATCAACGCTAAGAGGCATCCCATTGACTTTTATGAGTGGGGGATCAATTGTGGCAGGAAGTTTTGCCGTCTTTGGGAAAACAACTGTAACACGTGATTCTCTGGCGTCAATAGAGCCACCTTCACCAACATTGAACAAGATATTATATCCAGAAGCTTCTCCGATTGCTGGATTTGTAAGTGTGATATTGGCAGGTGAAACCTGGGAGCGCACGACTTTAAGAGCATTTGAGAAAATAACATCAGGTTCAGCCTCTGTTGATATGCCAACCTTGTAATATCCTGGTTCAGGGGCATTTGTAAAACCAGCTCTGTCAGCAATTGTTATCGGAACTGGATCATAGGGGCCATTTGGATCAAGCTGGATGTGGGTCCTGAAGAGGATCGAGTTTTCATTGTCAAGCCCAAACTTCTCAATAAATTCAGGATTCTTGCGCTTGTTGGTCTTTATTTCCGGAAGACCCTGGCATTTTGTGCATGGAGAGGTTCCAATATAAATGGAAGTCAATATTCTCTCAAGCTCATGGTCCCAATATTCGGAATAGCCACCTTTTGGTGGGACATCCGGCATAGTCCACTCTGGCGGGAAAGTCACCTTGAGCCAGCCATGTATTCCAACTGTTTCGTTAATATCAATAAGAACCTTGTATGTTGCCGATGTTGAAACCTGTGATGGCTTGAAATACCAGATGTTGAAATTCGATATTTTTTCAGTCCTTGCATAAGAGGGTGACGGAATATTGACAAACAACGAGAGGATTATGGCCAGGATTGCCAGGAACGTAGAAGTTCTCTTCATCATAAATGCCTCCTTGAAAAGCTTTATTACAGACTATTTTACCTTTCCACAAGTACAACCTTAAGCCTGTTAAGGTTTTCAAAACATAAGCTCATTCTTGACTTTGTTTCTTTACTTTGTTAACATTTGCCAAGCCACAAAATGCAGATAAATCCAACGCAATTTAAGTTCAATGGACAATATCACCAAAACCAAATTTTTACTTTTTTTAAGACATACCCAATAAACACAAGGCTTATTTTAATGGCCACTTTCTTTGCGGGTCTTGGTGCCGGAATAAATGAAGTCAACTTCAACTATTACCTATTGTCTCTCGGGTATAATGAAATTTTTATTGCTACGCTCACCTCTCTCGGAACATTAACGGCAGCAATCGCTTCCATACCAATGAGCTTTCTCGTCAACAAAGTAGGTAGAAGAAATGCAATTGTAATTAACCAGCTGATTTCATGGCCATTGTTTCTATTGCAGGTTTTATTGCCAATTTCTCCAATAATCCTAGGCGCTTCGGTAATCAGCTCACTGGTCTCAACAATGCAGGGGCTTTCAGAAAGACCGCTTCTCATTGAATCGACTGAAGAAGGCAAAAGGGTAAATGTTTTTTCTCTTGTGACCATGACATCCCTGGTTGCCGTAATTTCCGGTAATTTCTTTGGTGGAAAATTAACCTATCTTGCAACGCAAATGTTCTCTCTGCCTGCCGAATCGCCATGGGCTTACAGGGCAGCGCTTTTTTGCACATCGCTTCTCTCTGGGATAGCCATGAACTGTTACTTGAGACTAAAGCATGTCCCGATAAGTGCGGACCACTTAGACACAAGAACAAACAGCCATTTTTTCAAAAGGCTCTTCGGCAACCTGGAGAGTTTTGGTTTCATCTGGAAGCTGCTTCTGGGACAAATGCTCATTGGATTTGGAGCAGGATTCACTGTTCCACTCTTCTCCCTTTTCTTCAAAAAAGTTTATCATGCCACCGCAGACCAGTGGGGAACAATAAGTTCCATAGCCAAATTGCCAATGTTTTTTGGCGTCATGATATCCCCAAAAATCGCCAGGAAGTTTGGCAGCTTGAAAACTGTTGTGTTTTGCCAGTATCTTTCCATACCATTCCTCTTGCTGACGCTTTTTGCTCCAAACATAGCTGTGGCCGGTTTTGGGTTTGCAATAAGACATGCTCTTATGAACATGACAGAACCAATCTGGGCA
Source organism: Caldisericia bacterium (assembly GCA_017992555.1). Lineage (GTDB taxonomy): Bacteria > Caldisericota > Caldisericia > JAAYUI01 > JAAYUI01 > JAAYUI01. Next base: position 57,148 of record JAGOOK010000004.1, read on the forward strand.
AGCTTCTACATGGGCATGCTCAAACCAAAGGAGCTTAGCACTGTTTCAAGCTTTATAACTGTTGGATGGAACACACTCAATGCCACAGGAACAAGGATCGGTGGAAGTTTCCTGGAAAGCGGCAAGCACCAGTGGAGTTTCTATATAACTGGCCTCGCCTATATCATTGCATCAAGTTTCTATTCGATTGTCTGGCGAAAACACATGCGCAAAACATAAAACAAAAAAGGGCCACACAAAGCCGCCCTTTTTTGTTTAAGCTAATTTAGATCATCCAATCTTCGGGTTTGGTGGATAATATATGTTGATCGTTTTTGACTGGGCTATCCATTCAACAGTTGCCCCAAGCGCTTCACCAACTGCCCTCAGTGGGACCATTGTGCTTCCTTTGACAATTACTGGTGCTGCTGTGAACTCAACTTCTTTCTTGTTGACAAGCGCCGTTTTACGCCCGATCCAGAGAACAACTGTCCTGCCTGCAAAAACATACGTCACTTTTTTCTCATTTGCATCCCAGTCAACCTTTGCGCCAAGTGCCTCTCCGATGAAACGAAGTGGGACAAATGTTGAACCACCAATAATTGATGGTGGGTTGGCCATTGAAACCTGTTTGTCATCAACAGTGGCTGTTGGTGAATTTACTTGTAAAATTATGAGTTTTCCCTTTTTAATGCCTTTGCACTCGATTTCGATATTGCCACCATTGCTTTTTATGGTGATTTTGGCGGTTGAGCCCCAATATTCCATCTTCTCTGAAAACGCCTTTACCGTGAATATAGTTTCATTGCCGGTCAATTTATTTCTGGAGACTTCCACCCAGTTACCCTGAAGTTCAATTGTTCCATCAAGAACACCGTTTCCAGAATTCTTTATGGTTATCTGTTTTGTTGGGTTCTCTCCTTGTTTGATCATTCCAAAATCAAGAGATTTTTGATCTGAGGAAATTTTTGGAGAAATCTTTTCTTTCTGGAAGACCTGAACTCTTAAATTGCCGTAATCCAGCACATACAATATACCATTCGTTGATCTTACTTTCGTGGGTTTTCTAAATGTGCCTAGATCGGACCAGTAATCCTTGATGGTGTCTCTGGGCTTCGAAGGACTTGTCGAACCTATTGAATAGGCGAAAACTCCGTCAAGGCCAAAAACAGCAAGCCTGTCATTGCCAGTATCTGCAACTATAATCTGGTAATCACTCGTCAAAGTAAAACTTTCAGGTCTTGAAAGTAATTTCTCACCAAACATTCTGACAAACGTTCCATCCGGCTTGAAAACCTGTATCCTCGAATTGACCGCTTCAAGCACATACACGTTGCCATCAGGCCCAACAAAAACATCGGACGGTTCGGCAAGCTGGCCCTCTCTCACACCTTGTGACCCAAACTGGTAAACAAATTTACCTATTTTATTGAACCTTATTACTGTGGCTTTTTCACGGTCAACAGCAAGAATTTCGCCGTCTTTGGACTGGGAAAATGAAGCAATATTTTGAGATACCTTGTCAACATTTACCACGTCTGTGGAGGGATTTCCAGAACAATCATAGGTTCTAAGGGTGCTATTTGAAGGATTATATGCAAGTACACTCCCTCCCTGAGAGGTTGAAAGTGTCAGTTTAACAACATTCTGTCCATACTGTCTTGTCCCGGTAACACCATTCTGGCCAAAAAATTGCATGTCGTTTCTGTGGGAATCAAAAACTGCAAAACCATTTTGTCCACAAACCGCAAGATCAACAGGATTCCCAAACTGCATGGGTTTGCCACCAAATACACCGAACTCGCCAAGAGGTTTGCCCTGAGAGTTGGTTGCAAAAAACCTGGAGCCATCAACTGCATAGATATTCCCATTAAAGGCAACGCAAAAAGCTAGAGGCACAGAACCAAATCCTGCAATTGCAAATTCTGAAATTTTGCTGCCTGTTTTGTCATAAACTCTTACTAGAGAAGAATTATTGCCCATAAAACAAATATTGCCTTTTGGGTCAAATCGTACTTGTCCAGCAGATGGATTGAAGCTTTGACTGGTTTCTACCGGAAATTCAAGCTCTTTCTGTCCATTTTTGTCAAAAACAGTTATTTTTATTGAATTAAATGGTATTTTATCTACGGGCTCTTCACCGATTGTTGGAGGAGTTACAGTAAGTATGGCTACTGATCCATCTTTGCTTATATCACCACCATCAATTGTTGTAACATCTTTACCTATATCAATAAATCTCGATACAAGCTTCCCCCTGTCCGAAATCTTGAGTAAACCTGATACCGAGTCTATAACCGATATTGACTGGTCAGAATTCAATCTGGCAATAATCGGGTTGACAATGCTCTCGCTGCCAATTCTTATCTTGGTAAGAATTTCTCCAGTCCTGTTTGCTTTTATAATCTCACTTCCAGTTATATAGCAGACAACACCTTCTGAAGCAGAGATATTTGATTTTATCCTGCTTACATCAATATAATCTGGGATCGCAAAAGATTTGTTCAAAATGCCATTTTGCATATATATAGAACAAGTTTTGTTTGCAGAATCGACAACATATATCCAGGCACCAGATGATTCATCGATGCCTATTGCAGTTGGCCTGATCAATTCACCCGCAAGAGGGCCGTAGCCAATCGCCTTTACTGGAGTGTATCTTTCCTCAGCGGAGTAAACGGCCCCGGACAAAGAAGCAAAACACAAGGGCAGAACGAGCAAGACAGCAATTTTTTTCCAAACAGCCATGTTACCTCCTGTAACACTTACCATTTTATTATACACCAAGTTCAAATGGTAATGTAAAGTCACAACCTCCACGAATGCGCATCCAGAAAAGGGCCACCCAGGTGCTGCGTAGAGTTAAGCGTTTGCAGGATCCAATTTTCATCATGTCGTGAGAAAACACTTATCGAGCAATTGTCCATCCCTATCAAACCATTATAGGAATCGACAGGGACACCAAGGATGTATGGTACCATTGCCCAAAGCACGCCACCATGGGAGACGAGCAGAATATTTCTCCCCTCATGTTCACGAACAATCATCTTGCATGATTCAGAAATCCTTTTTGAGAAATCAACAACACTTTCCCCACCCTCCAGCGTGAAATTTGAATCATTCACAAAGCTTTCCCAGGATTCATGGTTTTTCAAATCATCGATCTTCTTGCCATCAAATATGCCACATGCGCGCTCCCTGAACCTCTCGTCAAAACAAATATCCATCCCAAGTTGTTTTGAAATGATGAGGGCCGTTTGTTTTGCCCTCTGAAGATCAGAGCTGATTATGGCATTTATGCCAGCATCCTTCAGGGCCAAAGCAACCCGTTCTGCCTGGGCAATTCCTTTTTCTGTAAGACCAGAATCATGCCACCCACACAAAATTCCATCGCTGTTTCCTTCACTCTCGCCATGCCTGATAAAGATTAATCTTGTTATTTTCGACATTTTTGCTCCTGTGATTTTATGTTATAATACAAAATACAAAACAAAAAACGTCAAGGAGCCATATAATGAAGAGTGCCGACCTGTCGAAAGAACTTTTCGAGTCCGAGGGCAAGTCAATAATTGAAAAAATAGGCCTTGGTATATTGCAAAATATCAGCGTCGGATTAATAAACGGCGAACACATTTTTGATGATCCCAAACAAATTGCCAAGTTCCAGGTTTTCATGTTTGAGCAGGATGAAAGCCTGCAAAATAAAATAAGTGACGCTTTAAACACAAAATTACCAAAAACATACAAGGGCAGGGATGTCCCGTTTTCAGATGAAAATGGTGTATGGGTATGGTTATGGCCTGATTTTACAGAATACATTCTGGGTCTCAGAAGGAGACCGATCGACCCAATCTCCTATGCCAAAGTTTCGGAGGCCCAATTTTATGCACTGCTTTCCGGCACGATCTTCTGGGACCCTAGCTATGAGCTCCAGAGAGCACAACTCCAGTGGGACCACATGCCGCAAGAAGTGTGGTACTGGAGACACCACTGGGTGCTCAAAAATCTCGAAAACAGAAAGCTCGTTCAGCTTGCAATCGAAGATGATGACAAACTGACTGCGAAAATGATGGTTTCAAGATATATTGAGTGGACGATAAGGTTGAGTTTTCTTGCCGCAAGGAAATACTCCCCCAGAAGATCCCTCCTGCTTGAAGCACACAGCCGGCTCCAGAAAACTGAAGAGATACACCAATTGATAACATCGGCAATCGAGAGTCACTCGGTTGAAGGAGCGCTTGAAAAAATAGAAAAGGCCATCATGGCAATAAGGCTGAAGATGATCGAGAAGAAATACTTGCCAGAAAATATTGGGCTTGACGAGAATGGGAATGCAGATTGTCTTGCCATGTCTGAATACTTCCTCTCGGCAATGCCAGGCGACTTCAGGAAACAGGCCTCAAGGGTCTGCCCGGTTGACCTTCTGGGGTCGCTGGAACAGAGGGCAAAAAACACACCATAAATAAATCAAAATATTGGGGAGGCGTCAAATGAGGAGGTTTTTATCTTATCTTCTAGTGTTGTTCGTGGTCATAAGTTGCAGTTGCTCTCAACCCTTTGAACTTCAAACAAAAACATACAACACAAAACCAATAAACGGAAAATATATTGGCAATATTGTAGATGATAATTCACAAAGCTCCTACAGCATAATTGCAGATGGTAATACACTAAAGATATGCGATAGGAAAACAAGATCTCTTGTCTTCTCGGAGTTAGAGCTTCCTGGAGCAGTCATATCAAGCTATCGTGTGGTATATGATTATTATGTGATTTGTAAGTCTCAAAACAGCAACTTTTTGGTTTGTTTCTCCTCATACAATGATACCCTTCACAAGCTAGAATTGCGCAAAGAATTTGAGGTCAAAACACAATCATCACAAATTATTGGTGTTTTATCAAATGATACTACCATCATTACACAATCAGAAGATAAAACTATCCTATATTACTACAAAAAGGGCAATCTGATAAAAAACATCAAATATCCCAGGCCTACAATCTGGTGGCTCTCTAATTATGATGGCTTTGTAAATATCGGTTTCGATGGACAGGATTTAATTTTCCAAACAGATGGCAATCATGATAGCATTGTTGATGAAATCAGGGAGAAAATCAAAGAACCATCACCGATTGATAATGCTTTTTTCCAAATGACCAGATTCTACACTGAGTATATTGACTTGTATGATGGTAAGAATCTATGGAGAATCCAAACTCAATTAAATAGTTTAGATAATATGAATATTAGAGGTCCTCTTGAAATAGAGAACCTGGAAAAAGGTATCAATCTTTTTCTATACCCATACAAAAACGGCCTATGCATGGTAGAAATCAATAAAAAAGATTCCAGTAAACTTGTCTTAAGGCATGTTGATGATAGAAAGATGTATCCCATTACTGGATATTCTGGTAATTGGTGGCCTCCTGACCCTGGGGGTTACTATCTTTATGGGTATGAAGAAAACAACACTTGCAGGATAAAATGCTTTCATCTCTTCACAAAAGAAAATGGAAATAGCGACACTATAGATTTTAAAGAATGCGATGTCGAGCCTTTCCATGATTCTAGAGAGAACATTATAGATGGTGACTATTACAACCCGGATAATGACTATTCAAGCATCAGGGATGTTTCTTTTATCATTTTTGTTAAAGATGGCATTTACTACATACCCAATGCCACGAATTGGTAATCCAATGCTGAAATTTTAATTCTTGGTGCACAAAAAATATTTCCTGTAATTATTTTCGCAATTCCAAACTAAAACCCCCTTGAAAAACCAAGGGGGTCACTATTTTTCGTCACTTTATCGCTTACTTGCAGAAACTTCCCTTGCACGACAAGGCATACAGCAATCCATAATAGTCCCTTGTTTTGCCTGGCTTGGGATCAAAACTGTTTCTGTGCACAAAATAGATCGTATGCGTCCCAGGGGTCAAGACTATTTGTAAATTGACAATCATCCCTCTCCTCTGTTTGTCTGCCCTGCCAATGTAGTAATACGACGTTTCTGGCTGGTTTGAATGAGGAGGATTGCTCAAGCCAAAGGTCGGTGACTGAAGCACAAGCTTGGTTGATTGCCCCGGATTGGGAATGCTGATGA
>JAGOOK010000026.1 GCA_017992555.1 Caldisericia bacterium
GCTCAAAACTTGTTCTGGTCCTTGTGGATGGCTCATAGAAAAGATTGACGACGGTTTTGCCTCTCAATACTGGGACCTTCTTGATGTCCCTGCCGAGGACTTCCTTGAAACTCACGGCCGTGTCCAGGATGAGCGAGATCTCTTCCCTGGACAGGTCCTTTAGACCAAGCAAATCTTTTTGTTTCAGACCCATTCAACCTCCAAAAAAAAGCCCCTGACCGGAGGCCAGGGGCTGAATAAACGGTTTATCATATTGCCTTTTGGGCGAGAATTACTTTGTCCTGCCCGTCCGTTTCCTCGAGGAGCACTTCAACAATCTCGTTTATGGATGTGGGAACATTTTTTCCGATGTAGTCGGCCCTGATGGGCAGTTCCCTGTGGCCCCTGTCAACCATGACTGCCAGCTGGATTTTTCTTGGTCTTCCAAGATCTGTCAGTGCATCCATGGCGGCTCTAACGGTTCTACCCGTGAAAAGGACATCATCAATCAGAACGACAACTTTGTCTTTTATGTTGAAATCAACTTTTGTTTTGTGGACTTGTGGCGCTTCGTAGAGCATTGAGAGATCGTCCCTGTAGAGCGTGATGTCAAGTTCGCCTACTAGTGGAAGTTTTCCCTCGATTTCTTCAATCCTCTGGCCAATTCGTTTTGCAAGCGGAACTCCCCTACGATGGATACCTACCAGGGCCAGGTCTTTTATGCCGTGGTTGTTCTCGATTATCTCGTGGGCCATTCTTGTGATAGCCCGTTTCATGTCTTCTTTTTCGAGCAGTATCGCTTTGACTTTGAGGTCCATTATTTGTTTAGTATAAATTTTGGATTTCTTGTGTCAATAATGTTTTTGGTTTGCCATGTTGTTAACATTTGTGCATAAGGTTGTGAATACCTGTTTACAATTTAATACCACAAATACTTATGTACTTTCCTGAATTTGATTCCGAAGCAGGTTTTTCAATTATAAAAAAATGCTAGCAGATGGCTATTTTTTTAATCTGTAGGCTTCAGCTGCTCTTGGTTGGGATAAATGGAATGATGTCCTTGGCAAGCTCGGCTACTGTGAGCGTCTGTATCCATATTTTTCCAGGGCCGGTTACAACAGCAAGGAACAGACCTTCGCCTCCAAAAAAGATGTTCTTGAAACCTTTGAGCATCTGGACATCAAAATTGATTGTTGGCTCAAGAATGGCGCAATGGCCGGTATCTATTTTGAGCATTTCCCCAGGTGCGAGCGTTTTTTCTATCAATGAACCGTCTATTTCCAGGAAAATATCTCCTGGCCCAGAGATTTTGTTGAGGACAAAACCTTCTCCGCCAAACATGCCTGCCCAGAATTTCTTTCTGAAGTATACTTCGAGTTTGACGTTCTCGGAGCCGGCAAGAAAGGCACCCCTCTGAGCTATGATATATTGCCCTTCCTCAAGCTTCATGTGTACGATTTGCCCTGGGAATGAGGATGCAAAAGCTATTTCATCATTTTCGCCCGTTGATTCAAAAGTATTCACGAAGGCAGATTCTCCTGATATGCCTCTGGTCAGCGCCCCAAGCAGACCACCCTTCATTGTTGTCTGCATGGCCATTCCAGTTGTCATCCAGCTCATTCCACCGGACTCAGAGACCATTTTTTCGCCCTTCTTCATTTTACAAACTACTACTGGAAGCTGGTTGCCCAAAATCTCGAATTCCATAAACGTGACCTCCTTGTTATTTTTGATTTCGTATTAATTCTACAAATTTTTCGCAAATATGTCACTACTTGCGGTCTTGCTCATTTTTGCTAATGAAATAAAATCTCCACCGGTTGGCATTGGGTAACCAAGCCAAACCCTAATAAAAAGGAGATTTTATGAAGATTACCATAAAACAGTTAACTGTTGCTGGAGTTTTGGGTGCTTTAATGGTCGTGATGTACTTTGTCGGAATATCGATGATACCGGTACCGAACATAACAGGCGCAATGACCATCATGCACATCCCTGTGATTGTTGGAGCAATTGTTGGCGGGCCAGTTGTTGGCCTTCTTCTGGGTATTATTTTTGCTGTTGTAGTCCAGATTATGTTTGGGGGTGGTTTCCCATGGTTTGTGCTCATGCCTGCTAGATTGCTTATCGGCCCTGTTGCTTGGTGGGTCTATGCCTCTGTCAGGAAAGCTTTCTCCAAGCAGGGTGATATGAAACCTACTGCTGCAATATTGATTTCGCTCTTTGTGTTGTGCGCGGTCCTTGGTATTGGATTCTATCTTATGTCGATAGTTCAGCAACCACTTACCGAATTGTCTCAGGATGCGGCCAAGGCTTTCAGTGATTATCGATTCACTGCCAATATTTTTGTTGTTCTCGCAGCTATAGGACTTGGGCTTGCAACTTATTTCTCAATCATCAGGGCAAAGGTTGAAAGCTCCTCAGTATCCCTCTCTGCAATTGCAGGCACGTTGACAAATACCATTGGAACTTTGGGGCTTGCTGTATTGTTTACCGATGCTTTTGGTAGCACAATGCCGCAGAGACTTGTGGGTGCTGGGGTCGCTGCCATAACAAATAGCCCCTTGGAGATTATAATTGCTGTAGTCACCTGCGCAGCCATTGTCCCACCGCTGTTAAAAGTGGTTGGAAAGGAAGCATAAATATATAATTATGATGTCTTCAGGGAAACTTACGCTTTGCATAGATTGCGGCAACACAAACATCAAGTTTGGGGTCTTTGATTCGGTGAGCCTCATTGCCAATTTCAGGGTCGCAACAGACACAATAAAGACTTCTGATGAATATGCGATCATGCTCAGGTCTCTACTCAAGGAAGACAAGCTTGATCCAAACCAGTTTGAGGGTGCAATAATATCCTCGGTGGTCCCTCCCGTAACCCCGCTGATGGAGAGGGCCATTGAAAAGGTGCTTGCCAAGAACAGCATTGTTGTCAAACCTGGCATAAAAACTGGAATGGGCATACAGGCAGAAAATCCAAAAGAACTTGGATCAGACCTTCTTTGCCTTGCAGTAGGAGCATCCGTAAGGCATTCTCTGCCAGCCATCATTGTATCATTCGGGACGGCCACAGCTTTTGTGGCCGTCTCGAGAAAACCTGATATTCTGGGCGTGGCCATTGCGCCTGGAATTATCTCTGCGTTAAACTCCCTCACCACGATGACAGCGAAGCTACCGAGGATCGAGATTGTGATCCCAGAAACTGCGCTTGGCAGAAACACCATTGATTCGATGAGGGCCGGAATAACATTTGGTTTTGCGGGCCTTGTAGACAGGGTGGTAGTCGAGATGTCAAAAAACATGGATGAACAGCCAATAGTCATAGCTACTGGCGGTCTTCTCAATCTCATTTCGACTGTTACAACAACCGTATCAAGATTTGACCCGTTCCTCTCTCTTTATGGACTAAAGGCCCTTTATGACAAAAACGTGGAGCATAGGGAATAAAGTAATACAGGGCCCGCTTGTGCTGGCCCCACTGGCTGGCATTGGTGATATACCATTTCGGATATTGTGCAAGCGTTATGGTGCAGACCTTGTATATACCGAATTTGTGTCGGCACAGGGTCTTTTACACAAGAACAAGGTCTCCTTTAAAATGCTCAAGGTTGAAGACTTGGAGCACCCTGTCACAATCCAGCTTTTTGGCTCAAGACCAGAGCACCTTGCCGAAGCAGTCAAGTATGTAGAGCAGGCCGGGGCGGATTTTGTTGATCTTAACTGTGGCTGCCCGGAACCAAAGGTGGTCAGGACCGGTTCCGGATCGGCCTTGATGAGTGACCCCAATCTCATTGCACGTATTGTTGAAGCAATGGTCAAATCAACGTCACTTCCTGTAACTGTCAAGACAAGGATTGGCACTCGCAGAGGATTTCCGATTGCTGCTGAAATAGCCAGATTGTGTGAGATGGCTGGAGCATCGGCATTTGCGCTCAATTGTTGTTATGTCAGCCAGGGGTTTGCGGGCCCATTCGATTGGGAATATATCAGGACAATAAAGCAAACTGTAAAAATACCCATAATAGCCAATGGTGGCATAAAAAATGGCAAGGATGTGCTGGAAGTTCTTGATAAAGGTGCAGATGCGGCAATGGTGGGAAGAGTGACACTTGGAGCGCCATGGGCTTTTGAATGGATTAGAGACGAAATGGATGGGCTTGGCAAAAGACCTATTCCTCTCAAGGAAAGGTTCTCAGTGATGATGGAGCACCTTGGTCTTGAGGTGGAGATGAGAGGTGAAAAAATCGGGGTCAGTGAGATGAGGAAGCATTGGGCATGGTATGTAAAAGGTTTGCCCGGCGCCTCGAAGTTCAGGGAAGAGGCAGTAACAGGGAAAACTTTGCAGCAAATGAACGACACCCTTTCAAGGTTCAGGGAATATTTAGAGAAACAAGGGGAGGAAAGATGAAAAAGAGTTTGGCGCTTCTTGTTTGTGCAATATTTGTTTCTGGTTGTGGTTCTGCAAATCCTTATGATTCAAGGACTGGAAACGAATCATTAAAGAACGAGCTTATAAAAGTACCTTCAATTTACCCCGTCTACAGCCACGGAATGATTACCACTGATACCCAACAACCTTTTGCCACCAGCAATGAAAAATTTGAACCCAGGATACAGGGAACGCTCATTTTCTCTGAAATCGGAGAAGAACCTGTAGTATGGTATAAACAGAGGCTTGTAGCAGAAGGTTGGGATGTTTCCGAGATCGTTTTTGGTTCATCTGAGAACATGGCTGGGAAAAATACTTTTCCAAACCTGGCTACTGGGGAGTCAGCAAAATTGGTGGCATCACAAGGGAAAAAGCAACTTCAGCTCGTTTTTAGGCTCCTGGATACAGGATTTTCTGTAACCCATTTTGGAGTTGAAGCACCCTAGATGCTATCTGTCTATTCTGGCTTCATAAAGGAAATCGACAAAGTTCAATGGCGATTCCACATCTGATTGCGGGGCGATGAAGTAGGAAGAATTTACAATGCCTGCTATTTTGAATGGCAACCTTGTGATAAAGACCCTTGAGAGTAGTTCTGCAAAAGATTTTCTCATACCATCTTTAAGATGAAAGCTCAATGTACCATCTTGATTAATATCTTTAATGTCCATTGTTCCAACTGGTATTTCATCCAAAATAAGCTGGATTTTGGATGGTTTTTTATCTTTGGCGCCTAGTGCTGCCAGGATCCTTTGTTTTCCAGTGTCATTTAATTGGATCGCAATCCCATAGGTACCAATTTTTTCTTTGAAAGAAACTGGCATGGCCGATTCAAATTCATCATCAGTCGCAATTTTCTGGCCCTTATCGGTGATAAGTAATGTTTTCCCCTGGACAAGCAGCATTGATCCCATTTCATTCGGGTCTTCTGAACCAGTAACCACTACCCTCGCGTAGCTTTCCTTATTTTCAAAAAACCTTAATTCACCAAGGTAACTCACTCTGGCTTCAATAGCTTTTTTAAGGGTTTCCCAATCTGGTTTCTCGCTGTTCACGGGAACAACTGTGAGATAAAGTTGGGAATAGGGATTGTTTGGTTTTCCTCCTGGGTTGAAAAGTACAAAAGCAGTTATTATGAGGGCTATCAATCCCAGTGTGATGGCAAATCCCCAGAGGAGCTTTTTACCCATTAGTCTTGCTCCAGTTCCACAAGTACTCCTCCGACTGAGGAAGGATGTATAAATGCAATTGGTTTTCCTGCCGCTCCAATGCGGGATTTTTTATCAATCATTTTTACCCCGGCATTCAGGAATTCTTCTATTTTATGGTCGACATCGTCAACTTCTAATGCAATATGGTGTATTCCCGCCCCCCTCTTGTCCAGAAACCCTTTTATAGGCGAATCATCAGAAGTGGGCTCAAGAAGCTCGACTATCAGACCATCATATCTCAGCTTGGCTATTTTGGCTTTCTGGTCCGGTACTTCAGTGACATGTATAAGCTGAAAGCCGAGTAACAGCCATGATTTCATTGCTTCTTCAATGTTTGTTGTTGCTATTCCTATGTGTGAAAGACCTGTCATATCATCCCTCCTGATATTCGCCGTAAATTTCGCGCATCATGCAGCAAATTTCGCCAAGCGTTGCCTGTGCATCAACGCACTGTATGATTGGTTCCATGAGATTGCCTTTTCCAGTTGCCACTTCTTTTAATGCGCCCATTGCTCCTTTAAGCTTGTTCTGGTCTCTGGATTCCTTGTATGTCTTGAGTTTTGCCCTTCTCTTGTTTTCATCAACGCCGCTTCTGCTGATGTCTACTTTTGGCTCCTCACTGGTTGTGAATTTATTTACGCCGACAACTGCCTGTTTGCCAGACTCTACATCCATCTGGAACTGGTATGCAGATTTGGCAATTTCACTCTGGAAGAATCCCTTTTCCAAACAAGCCAAGGTGCCACCCATTCTTTCTATTCTGTCAAGATAATCGTAAACATCATTTTCAATCTTGTTTGTCAATGATTCGACGTAGTAAGAGCCAGCCAATGGATCAACAACATCACACACACCTGACTCAAAAGCAACAAGCTGCTGTGTCCTAAGCGCGATTGTGGCTGATTTTGGCGACGGGAGCGCCAGTGCTTCATCGAAAGAGTTTGTGTGGAGACTCTGCGTTCCACCAAGTACTGCCGCCATGGCCTGGAAAGCAACGCGAACGATATTGATTTCTGGTTGTTGTGCCGTGAGGGTAGAGCCGCCTGTTTGAGTATGAAAACGGAGGAGCATCGATTTTGGGTTTTTTGGTTGATACTTTTTTTCGAGCAGTTTTGCCCAGATTCTTCTTGCAGCCCTGAATTTGGCCACTTCCTCGAGGAAATTGTTATGTGATGCAAAGAAGAAGGAGACCCTTGGAGCGAAATCGTCGATCGAGAGACCTCTGCTGGTTAGGTCGTCAATATAGGCAAAGGCATCGGCAAAAGTAAAAGCCAATTCCTGAACTGCTGTGGCGCCGGCTTCCCTGATGTGATAACCGGAAGTTGAGATCGTATTGAATTTTGGAAGTTTGAATGATGCCCATTCGATGAGGTCGCAGTTGAGCCTCATGGATGGCTTGATCGGATAAATGTAGTTGCCTCTGGCGATATATTCCTTCAGGATATCGTTTTGTACTGTTCCGGAAAGTTTTGAGATGTCTCCACCCTGGTTTTTGGCTATCTTCATGTACATTGCCAGAACGACAGTTGCGGAGGCATTTATGGTCATTGAGGTGGAAATTTCTTCAAGCGGTATGCCGTCAAAAAGCTCTGCCATATCGTCAACTGTTGATATGGCTACGCCCACTTTTCCAACTTCACCGAGGGCCATTTCGTGGTCAGAGTCGTAGCCCATCTGGGTTGGTAGGTCGAAAGCTGTGGAAAGCCCAGTCTGACCTTTCTGGAGTAACAGCTTGAAACGCTCGTTTGTTTCTTTTGCGGTGGAGAAGCCTGCATATTGCCTCATCGTCCATGGCCTCTCGGTGTACATCGTTGGATAAACACCCCTGGTGTAAGGATATGAACCTGGATTTCCGAGATCTCTGCCGTAATCAAAATTTGCCAGATCATCTGGCGTGTAGATCGTTTTTTTGTCACTCATGCTGGCCCTCCAAAATCTCTCTTATCTTTATGACATCATTTGAAATTTGCAAGGAGAGTTTTTCCTTGCTTTCAAACTGGATTTGATCCCTTATTTTTGCCACAAATTCAAGTTTCAACTCTTTTCCGTATATCAATCCAGAATAATCAAGAATGTGCGCCTCGAGGGAATTATCACCGCCCAAGAAAGTTGGTCTATTTCCAATTGAAACGGCACATTCGTACTTTACACCCTCGAGGTAGCCAAAACAAGCATAAACACCACCACCAGGGATTAATTTGAGGGGATTTGAAACATCCAAGTTGGCCGTTGGGAAACCGAGCGATCTTCCAACCATCGCGCCGGAAATTATTGTTCCTGTCAGGAAATATCTTCTCCCAAGGAGAACATTTGCCTCGAGAATATTGCTTGCATAAAGGTAGTTTCTGATCCTGCTTGAGGAAACTGGCTCATCACCTATTGTTACCTGCGGGATGATGGTGCAATCTATTCCGTTCTTTAGACAGAGGTTTTTTAGTTCTTTGGCGCCGGCTTTCCCACCCTTTCCAAATGTGAATGATGGCCCAACTGCTACAGCGCTTGCTTTTATATTGTCCTTGAGGATTATCCTTACGAAATCTTCATCTGCCATGTCTCTTAGCCAGTCAGTGAAATCAGCAAGAAAAACTGTATCTATGCCTAATTCTTCAAGCAATTCAATTTTTTCGTGGCTTGTAGTCAGCATTCCCCTGGAAGGGATATTTTTTGTGTACAATTTTCCATTAAAGGTGAATGCAGAGGGGTAACCATTTTTTTCTTTTGCAAGCTCTATAACTTTTTGTGCAAGCATTTGGTGGCCAACATGAACCCCGTCCAGATAGCCAATCATGACGCATGCGCCTGGTGTTTGCGTTTTTACTTGCACGGCAGGATCACCCTTTATGACTCTCACAGCATTCTCTCCGGAAGCAACTGGCCTGTTGCCGGCACATACTTCCCAATGCCAATCATTTTTTCTTTTGGCCCATTTATCCTTGTCAGACCAGCGCGGGCTATTGGCGATCTCAAGTTGACAGGATTGCCGTGGTAAAGGATCTCCTGTTGTCTTGTTGAAACCTGGACTTCGGGCAAGTGTGACAAAAAATGTTCAGGGGGGATGATGAGATCAAGATGCGTGCCTTCAAAAACATGTTCTTCGATTCCTGAAATGGAAACACTTTGTTCTATGCCAAATCCCTGATCGCTTGTCCTTGTCAATGCTGTCATTATAGCACCACAACCGGCATTTATTCCAATATCCGATATCAGTGAGCGGACGTAGGTCCCTTTTGTGCAGGTGAGATCAAATTCACCTTCTCCGGAATTTTGGTCCCAAAAATTCAATTTCAGTTTGTCAATTTCTATTGGTTGTGGTTTTCTGGGGAGTTCGATTCCCTTCATTGCAAGCTCATAAAGTCTTGTGCCTTCAATCTTTTTGGCAGAGAACATTGGTGGTATCTGCTCGGTTTTACCAATAAACTGGGACAGTATCGCTTCTATGTGTTCTCTTGAGGTATCATCGTTGTATCCGTGCTCTGTCAGTTGACCCCAGGCATCGTAGGTGTTTGATGTGAAGCCAAGCTTGAATTTTGCTGTATAACTTTTTTTGTGTTCTTTGGCATAAGGAATGAGTTTTGTGGATGCACCGAATAAAACAACAAGGACACCCCTGGCATGAGGATCAAGGGTTCCCATGTGACCTGCTTTAGAAGCGCAATACAGCCCTTTTGCTCTGTTTGTTACCTGAAAGCTTGTCGGGCCATCTTCCTTGTTTATTGGTAATCCACCTGAAATCATTTGTTGTCGAACAGTGACTCGAATATTTGCAATAGATTTGCTCTTACAAAAAGCCAGTCGCCCGTGGCATTGAAACCTGCGGCATCATGATGTCCGCCACCACCATACTTCAGCGCAAGCTGGGAAAGGTCAAACATGCCTCTTCCTCTCATGGAAATGCGGAACTGGTCTGGTCTGTATTCTTTTGCAAAAATATAAATTTCGCAACCACCGAGTTTTCTTATCTCGTCTATTATAAAGTCTGTGTCCCTGAGTTCTGCTTCAAACTCGTTCATGTCTTTCCATGTGACCGCAGTGATTGCAAACTTGTTCCCGAAAGAAACAGAGAGCCTCTCCATTGCCCTTCCAAGGAGCTTCCTGTTAGCGTAGCTCATCCTTTCGTAGATCATTGAGGAAACTTTCGCTGTTGACATTCCGCTTTTTAATAGCTGGGCAGTAATTTCAAATGTTTCTGATGTTGCATTTGGGTATTTGAAAGACCCTGTATCGGTGATGATTCCAGTGAAAAGGCATTCACTGATTACTAAACCGATCTGCATTCCTGCCTCGTTGAGGATGTGAAATATATTTTCTGCAGTTGAAGATTTTGTAGTGTCGACAAAAACCATTTGTCCGTAATCTTCGACGGTTGGATGATGGTCAATTACCATGGGATCAGAACCTGGTGGGAAATTCGATATGCCACACCTGTTTGGTGAAGAACCATCGAGAACGATTATCCTGAAGCCTTTTTGGACAAGTCCTATCACTTCAGAATCATTTGCTATCTTTATGTCGCTGAAACCTTCAAGAAAATCAAAGCTGGATGGAGGATTATCCGGGCTAAAAACGATGACTTTCGACCCGTTTGATTGCATTGCCTTGGAGAGGGCTAGTGCCGATCCTATAGTGTCTCCATCAGGATTTTCATGGGTCAGAATGATCGCTTTCTTTGTCTTCTTCAGCTCTGCAGCTATCGTCGCCAGGTCCACCTTGTTCATTTTCCAACTCCCTGAATGTGTATTCAAGTTTTTGTGCTTTTGATGGTGTTTCATCAAATTTGAAGCGCAAAAGCGGGATTTGCCTAAATTCAATCTTTCCGGCCATGAGCTTCTGCATCATTTTTGATGCAGATGAAAGACCCGCCTGGGTTTCATCAATTTTCTTTTGTGATCCCAACACTGAATAGTAAACAGTGGCAATTCTAAAATCTACTGAAATTTTTACGTCAGTTATTGTGACAAAGCCTATCTTTGGATTATCAATGTCTTTGATAAGTATCCAGGAGACGGCTTCCTGTATCTGATGCTCAAGTCTTTTTCTCCTCAGGTCGCTCACGAGAAGGTCTCCCTTCTTGTAATCTCGCAAGGGAGACTACTTTCATGCTCGACAGTCTTGAAGATGTTGTCGAGGGTGATTCCCAATTCGATGCTGGAAGTGTTTATGCTAACGGCAGACAAAACAAAAACATCATGGTTGTCCTGGGCATCTGATTCGATTGCGGCACAATTAAAATCGTGCCTTAGTCTGGCCAGTATCGGCCTGACAAGACTTCTCTTTTCTTTTAGTGATTTTACGCCAAAAAGTCTCATTGTTATCTCGATCAGGCCTACTGGCAATTATTGCACCTCTTGCGTTGTGTAGAACTCCAGTGTGTCGCCAACCTTGATGTCATTGAAACCTTGAATGCCAACGCCGCATTCATAACCAGCTTTGACCTCATGGGTGTCTTCCTTGAACCTCTTGAGGGAACTTATCTTGCCTTCGTAAACCGGCAGCCTATTTCTTACGACCCTTACTTTTACCTTATGGTTGACATAGCCTTCGGAGACAAAGCAGCCTGCGATGTTGCCTACATCAGAAATGTTGAAGACCTGTCTGACCTCTGCCTGGCCGACTTTCACGTCCCTATACTCTGGTGCTATGAGGAGTTTTATTGCCTCTGTAATTGCATCGGTCAGCTCGAATATTATGTTGTAGGTGTTTATTGGAATGCCATTCTGTTTGGCGGTCTTTTTGGCTAATGGGTCGATCTGAACATTGAAACCTACCAGCATTGCTTTTGAGGCATCAGCAAGAAGCACGTCGTTGTCCGAGATGACACCGATTCCGGAATAAACAATATTTGCTGGAATGTCTTTGATCTTTATTTTTGAAAGGGCGAATTTTACTGCATCAAGAGACCCTTCTGAATCGGCCTTTACAACAACGTTTAATTTTGTTGCGCCCTGTTGGTCGAAAACCTTAAAGAGATCATCAAGATTTGATGGGGCTTCTTCATCTGTTGGCATCTGTGGAATGGGCTGTGTTTCGAGGACTTGGCCCTTTTCTGGTTTACGTCTTCTTGAAATATCAGATGCAAGGAGGATTGATCCAGGTTTTGGCACTTGGTCAAAACCCATTATTTTGACCGGGCTTATTGCCTGCATCTTCTGTATTTTCTTGTCTGCATGGTCAAACAGGGCCTTGACCCTTCCCCATGCATTACCAGCTTCGATATAATCTCCAGCTTTTAACTGTCCACTCTGAATGATAGCAGTTGCCAATGGGCCAACAAACCTGTCCATGTGGGACTCGATGATTGTTCCTGCAAGTTTGCCTGCTTTGTTCATTTTCAGGTCGAGTATGTCAGCCTGAAGAAGTATCATTTCAAGGAGATCTTTTACACCATCACCCGTTTTTGCAGTGATTGGGGCGACCATGGTATCACCACCCCATGCTTCTGGTGTCAGGCCAAGCTCTGCAAGCTGGGAGTAAAGTTTGTCGAGGTTGGCACCAGGGCGGTCCATCTTGTTTGCGGCCACAATGATTGTTACCTTGGCTTCCTTTGCCATATTAAGAGCTTCGATAGTCTGCTCTTTGACGCCTTCATCTGCGGCGATAACAAGAACAACTATATCGGTAACGTTGGCGCCTTCCCTCCTCATTGTTGCAAAGGCCTCATGACCAGGAGTATCAATGAAAACGATATCTCTGTCATTTACTACTACCTTGTAGGCGCCGATACTTTGTGTTATTCCGCCAGCTTCTCCAAGTGCAACCGAGGTTTTTCTTATGTAATCAAGAAGGGTTGTTTTGCCATGGTCGACATGACCCATGACTGTGACGATTGGTGAGCGTGGGATCAGATTTTCATCAGAAAGTGTTCCTTCATGGGAAGTTTTAAGCCCAAAAGTAGAAGAAAGCATTTCCAAAACTGGGCCAGTAAGCTCTTCATCATGATTTGGAATGTACCCTTGTTTGAGCATATAAGCCATGACTCTCTGTTCTGGAACCCCTGCAGTTTTGGCAAAGACATCTATGGTGAGCTTTTGTGGTTTCACCTCAACAGGTTTTGGCGCCTGTTTTGGCTGTTGTGTTTTGCGATGGCTCTTTGGTGGAGTTCTCTTGATTACGAAATGTTCTTTGCCAACTATGAATGGAGCATTTGAAATCTGCTGTTTATCCTTGTCCTTGGTGTGATCAATGGTGTGGTCATACTTCTGTTTCTCTCTATCCTTGTCGATGACCGGTCTTTGTGTCATTGGTGGTTTCTGGCCAACGGAAGGTGGTCTCTGACCAGTTGGTGGTCTTTGGCCAGTTGGTGGTCTTTGGCCAGTTGATGGTCTTTGGGAGGTTGGTGTACGCTGGAAATTGGATCTTGGTGTGATTGGATATAACGGCTGTTTTTGTGGAGGAAGAGGAGGAAGTTTGACTGGTTCAACCCTTTTCGGCATCTGGATGCCTGTCGGTCTTTGATCTGATCTGTATTTTGAAACTGGAACATTGAGGGTCTTATCTATTATGAGCTTCTCTGAGTGTTCAACTGGTTTCTCTACTGTTGGTTTCTCTTTTTCTTTTGCCGGTGTTACCTTTGTAGGCGCCTTTTCTTCTACCGGCCTAGTTTCATGTTTTGGTGGTTCCTTGGTTTTTGGGTGTTCAGCATGTTTTTCTTTGGTTGGTGGAGTAGAAGGGGCTGTGTGAGAAACCTCTTTTTCGGCAACATCTCCTGCTACTGGTTTAACTGGTGCAGCCTCTTTGATCTCTTCCTTATGTGAAACTTTTTTAGTCGCTGGTTTTGGCTCTGCAGCTTTTGCCTCTGTGGCAATTTGCTGGGCTTCTTCCTTTGGCAACTCATGCTTTTCTTCTATTTTTGCCTCTGATTTTGCAGCTTTTGCATGTTTTGCCTTTTCTTCTTCCTCAAGAATTATTGATGGAATGGGCTTTTTTGCCGGAGCTTGTTTTTTTTCTGGTTTTGCTATCTTGGTTATCGGCTCCAGTTTTTGGGTAGACTTGTCCTCTTTTGAGCTGATGAGGGCGGCTTCTGCAGCTTTTGCAGCCTCTACGGCCTCTGCGGTGGCAGCCTTGAGAATCGGGGTTTTTTTCTTGTCCACATCAAACAAACTTGTTCTGGTTTGTACTGGTGGTTTCTGTTCCTGGGAAGGGGGTGAAGCAGGACGCCTCAAAAGAAAGCTTGCCCTTATTTTGGCTGCAGTCGAATCTTCGAGTGTGGACGTCACGCTCTTGATAGATTCACCGAGTCTTTTTGCTGATTCCAGGATTTCCTGCGGATCAACACCAAGCTGAACCGCTAACTCTTCGACCTTAATCTTGCCCATTAATCACCTTTGTAAGAATTTCGTTAGAAAGCTTTATTAGTTCTTCTTTTCTTATATTATTTCTCTTCAAGGACACCCCTATCCTTGTTTTTCCATTAGAAAGCTTTTGTATGCAGTCTCTGTTTCTGCATACATAGGCGCTTCTTCCTATGGTATTACCTGTGCTTTGGAGCTCTAGCCCGCCAGAAATCCTTATAAAACTGGATTTCTCGCTTTTTCTGCCACAACTCACGCACATTCTTTCCGGCATCACTCCTCCATCACCTTCATGTCGATTTTGTAGCCGGTTAATCTTGAAGCAAGTCTTACATTGGAGCCTTTTTTGCCGATTGCCAATGAAAACTGGTCTGCAGAAACTGCAACCACAGACCTCTTCTCGTTTTGGAATATCTGCACCGAATAGACCTTTGCCGGTGATAGTGATGATGCCACAAAAAGCCTTGGATCTTCAAACCACCTGAGAACATCTATCCTCTCGCCTTTAAGCTCGTCTGAAATTACATTTATTCTTACACCTTTTGATCCGATACACGAACCAACAGGATCAACTCTGGACTGGTTTGAATGCACGGCCACCTTGGCCCTTACGCCTGGCTCTCTGACGATACCAATTATCTCGATGATACCTTGCATTATTTCTGGAATTTCAAGCTCCATCAATTTTGCAAGAAGGTTAGGATGAGTTCTTGACAGGATTATCAAGGGTTCTCTTGTTGATCTGTCAACCCTGAGCACAAAGCAGTGAAATTTTCTGCCTGGTGTATAGGGTTCCCCTGGGATTTGCTCTTGTTTTGGAAGAAGTCCTTCGGCTTTGCCGAGGTTGAAATAGACATTTTCTCCGGTTACCCTTGAAACTTCGCCAAAAACCATGTCTTTTTCTTTGTCGGAGTATTCTTTGATTACTTTATCTTTTTCCGCTTCCTTCAGTCTTTGCATGATTATTTGCTTGCAAGTTGATGCAGCAAAGCGACCAAAGTCTGGAGGAGTCACTTCGATTTCTACTGTATCTCCAATCTCAGCTTCAGGCGAGATTTTCTTTGCATCTTTCAGTGAAATCTCGAGTGTGTCGTCTTCGACATTTTCCACAACTATTTTTTTGGCTATTATCTGGATTTTTTTTTGCGAATCATCAACAATAACATCTATATTGGTATTTGCATGGTAGGTTTTTTTGTAGGCGGCCATAATACCAAGTCTTATCGCATCAAGCAAAACTGAATATTCAATGTCTTTTTCACGGGCTATATCTGCTAGGGCAGCAAAAAGTTCTGTCAGTTTCATCTTTTCTCCTAGTCCACTAGCTTTGCTGATTTGATTTGGGAAAGTGGGATACTTGTTAAAATGCCGTCAGTTTC
>JAGOOK010000027.1 GCA_017992555.1 Caldisericia bacterium
GCAGGGGAAACACCCGTTCCCATTTCGAACACGGAAGTTAAGACCTGCAGGGCTGATGGTACTCGAGGCGCAGGCCTCCGGAAGAGTAAGACGTTGCCAAGGTCTTTTTTTTATTTCTAGGGTTTTTTAAAAAACACCATCTAAAGATTCAAAAACTCTCCCATTTTTTCTCAAATTGCATTCCTACATAGCCATTTAATAATCCTATCTTATCCTTTAGTTTCTCTGGTAACTGTAGAATGTTCCCATGAAAGCTGTTTGGGGCAAATTATGTCCATAAAAAGAGAGAAGCAGATAATTGGTTTTATGGTCAGGATATATTGTCATGGAATCCACAAAACACGTGATGGCCTTTGCCCTGAGTGTGAACAATTGTTTGAGTATGCAAACAAGAAACTTTCCAAGTGCCCTTTTGGCGATTCAAAGACCTCGTGCAAGAAGTGCAAAGTTCATTGCTATGAAAAGGGAATGAGGGAAAAGGTCCGCAAGGTAATGAAATATGCCGGACCAAAGATGTTTTTGCGCCATCCATTTGCGGCAATTTCACATCTGTTTAAGTAACCAGGCTAGTTCTCTAAGGGTCTTATTAATAATAAAATATACTAGTATTTGAATATGAATCATTGCAATTTTAGAAAGTAAAAATAGGGGGTAAACATGGAAATAGCAACTGCTGAACCGAAAAGAAAAAGTGCTTCAGGTTTGAAGGTCTGGTTTATGGAAGCAAGACCACAATATCTACTTTTGCCGGTGGTGCTGGTTTTTGTTGGCACTGCAGTTGCCTGGCAAAATGATGGCATGCTGCATATGGGTAATGCCATTCTTGCGCTTCTTGGTCTCGTTCTGTGTCATGTCAGCGTGAATGTCCTAAATGATTATTTTGATTACAAAAGCGGTGTTGATCTCAAAACCATCAAGACGCCTTTTAGCGGAGGGAGTGGAATACTTCCGGCTGGCCTGCTGAAGCCGAAACAAGCTCTTTGGTATGGTTTGATCTGCTTTACACTTGCAGTACCGATAGGCGTGTATTTTTCAATTATAAAGGGTTGGCAGCTTCTTCCACTGCTTGTTCTTGGTGCCATTTGCGTCCTTCTTTATACGCAGATCATTTTGAAGATTGATTTTCCGGAGTGGTCACCTGGAGTAGGGCTTGGCATTCTCCCAGTTTTGGGCGCCTATTTTGTCCAGACAGGGTTTTATTCCTGGCATGCACTCA
Organism: Caldisericia bacterium; assembly: GCA_017992555.1. Taxonomy (GTDB): domain Bacteria; phylum Caldisericota; class Caldisericia; order JAAYUI01; family JAAYUI01; genus JAAYUI01. Next base: position 1,217 of record JAGOOK010000027.1, read on the forward strand.
TCGCATCTGTTCCATCCGGTCTACTTGTCCTGAACTTGCTCCTCCTCAACGAGTTTCCGGACATCGAAGCTGACAAGATTGCCAATAAGAGAACTCTCCCGATCAGGATCGGTGGAAGAAATGCTGCAATTATTTATTCCGCTTTTGAGATCCTCGTTTATCTTTGGGTGATAGGAGCAGTAACATTTGGTCAGATGCCGGTCTATTGCCTGATTGCCCTGTTGACCCTGCCGTTTGCAATAAATGCCATGAAGGGTTCTTTTAATTACAAGGACCTGAACAAGATACTTCCTGCAATGGGGAGCAACGTCATGGCGGTTTTGCTCACCCAGGCGCTCATCGGGGTTGGCTACATACTCGCAGCAGTGCTGTAACCATCTAATTTAAGAAGGCAAGGACGAATTTGGCTGAAAAAGAAAAGAAACAAAACACGAGAAAACCTCTACACAAGATATTTACCGATATCCCGAGCCACTATGATCTTGTAAACCACCTCATAACATGGGGGCTGGACAAAAAGTGGCGCAAAGCGGCGGCATTGAAGTGTTTGTCAAAAAAACCACAGAGAATGCTTGATCTGTGCTGTGGAACTGGGGATCTGACCTTGACAATCGCTAGGCTGGCAGACTATCCAATAGAAATCAGGGGGCTTGATTTTAGCCAACCGATGCTTGAAATTGCTGCCCAGAAGGCCTCTTCCCTGAAAGAGAAAACCATTGTTTTTGATCAGGGGGATGCTTCAAAGATGCCTTACGAAGATGGTTGTTTTGACTGCGTGAGTAACTCGTTTGGCTTTCGCAATCTGACATACAACAATCCCCAATCAAAAGAACACCTTTCTGAAATACTAAGAGTACTTAAGCCAGGTGGCAGGCTCGTTGTTGTTGAGTCGAGCCAGCCAAGCTCCTCATTTGTACGCTTCTTCTACCACCTGTACATGCGATATTATGTTTACTGGATAGGTGCGATTGTGTCCGGAAACAGGCCGGCTTACAGGTATCTTTCGGAGTCAACAATAAAATACTATTCCCCTCCTGAACTGGAAAAATTGTTGACAGGTTCAGGTTTTAGTAAAGTCAACTACTACCCGATGCTTTTTGGTGCCTCGGGCATATACGAGGCAATCAAGTAGTCTACTTGCTTTTTTGTTCATGTGACAATATCCATTCGTCTTGCGTATCATCTTTTAAAAGGCGGTGGAGAAAATGAAGATAAAGGGAATCGTTTTTTTGTGCATTCTTCTTGTTGTATCGCCAACCTTGCAGGGATTTCCTGTAATCTCGATTGCACGGGGCCAGTACATGCTGGGTGACAGGTCAGTGCCTGGCCCACTCCCGCCAGATCCAAAAGCGTCTGCCCCCGAATCCGACAGGCAGATTGATGTGGTTTATGGTAAAGTCGGCGATATTGAACTCAAGCTTGATTTTGCAAAGCCAAAACTGTGCCGTGACCAAAAAGTCCCTCTTGCCGTGCATGTTCATGGCGGTGCCTGGAGGGCCGGAGACAAAAAGGGTGGCATAGATTCTGCCGAGTCCAGGATGTTCCTCCAGCTTGGCTTTGCCGTTGCCTCGATCAATTACAGGCTTGCGCCAGAATATGTTTTTCCGGCCCAGATAAATGATTGCAAGCTGGCAATAAGATTCCTCAGGGCAAATGCTGAGAAATTCGGCATTGATCCTGACAGGATTGGAATACATGGTGGTTCAGCCGGTGGCCATCTGGTTGCGCTTATGGGACTTGCAAACGATGGCGATGGACTTGAAGGGCCGGGATTTGAGGGAGTTTCGAGCAGGGTATCTTGCGTTGTTGACTATTTTGGCCCGTCTGACCTGACTTTTATGACAAAAGAAATCAATGACAAAAAACTTCCAGGCGTGGAGCTCATAAAGGATTTTTTGGGGTGCTATCCCTCCGATTGTCCAGACAAGGCAACCCAGGCATCGCCGGTCACTTATGCTGATAAAAATGATCCACCAACACTAATCCAGCATGGAAACAAAGATCTCACCGTTCCATATTCACAATCGGTCGTGCTTGCCAAAAAGCTTTATGAAAACAATATTCCTTGTGCACTGATAAAGGTCAAAAACGGTGGCCATGGTTTTTCTGGCAAAAATATCCGGCCATCAAGAGATGAAATAATGCTCAAGACCGTCTCCCATATTGCCAGGTTTCTTGAGCCTGCTGTATTTGGCGACCTTGATCTTAACGGAGATATTGATTATGCCGATGCTATAGAAATGGCTGCATGCTTTGGCGCAGAGGGCACGAATGCCGAAGGTGTGGAGGCGCCAGATTTCTGGAACCCGATTGCCGACCTTGTTCCCGACGGGAAGATCGACATGGCAGACTGGGACGCTTTCTGGGAAGTCTGGCTTGGCAAGTGACTTTTGCCTGAGCAGGGCTAGAACCTTGACAAAGGAGACCACAACATGAGTTGTTACCTGAGACACCTTGACCATCTTTTTGTGGAGACCGATCTTGACCCTTTGAACAAACAGGACAGAAAAAAACTGGACATAGCCATAAGATTGTCCATTGGTCTTGTTGACAGTCCATGCAGTGAAGTGTGGGCAAAGATAAAAGAAATAGGTCCCGAGAATAAAAATTTGTTTTTAAAGGTGAAACAAGAGCTGAACAAATAATTTTTGGGCGCTTCTCTTAAAAACACCAGAAGTTTTCTTGTGATTTTGCCTTCAAAACCTTAAAATCCGGTTTTTGGAGGTATACATGAACTACGACGATCTTGATTACTACCAAAGCCTGGGTTTCAAGTCAGGACTTGAGATTCATCAGCAGCTCAACACTCAAAAAAAGCTGTTTTGCCACTGCCCGGTTGGCTACCAGAAGGTGGAGCCGGATGCCAGGATTGTTCGCCATATGAGGCCAACGCTTTCCGAAATGGGCACATACGACGGCACAGCATTGATGGAGTTCAAAACCCACAAGGAAGTCGTGTACCTTCTTTATCGTGATTACGTCTGTACGTACGAGATGGACGATACGCCACCATTCCCGATAAACCAGCAGGCACTTGATTATGCAATCGAGATTGCTCTCATGCTCAACTGCCAGCTGGTGGACGAGGTCCATATCACGAGGAAGCAATATCTGGATGGCTCCATACCAACCGGTTTTCAGAGGACCGCCATCATTGGTGTTGATGGCTGGGTGCCATACAAAGGCAGAAAAATAAAGATACAGCAACTGGCACTTGAAGAAGATTCCTGCAGGGAAGTTTCCGATATTGGCCACAGGATAGTTTTCAAAACTGACAGGCTCTCAACCCCACTCATTGAGATAGTCACCTATCCCGACATGAGAACACCCCAAGAGTGTGCAGAGGTTGACGAGCTCCTTGGCAGGCTCCTGAGGGCCTCAGGGCTTGTCAGGCGAGGTATAGGGACTGTCAGGCAGGATGTCAACAGCTCGATAAATGGAGCACCTAGAATCGAAATTAAGGGTGTTCCAAAAACTTGGTACATACCCAAGATGCTTGACACTGAAGTGAAGAGACAAAGAAAGCTTCTTGAGATAAAGGAAAAACTTGTATCTTACGGTCTTGTTCCAAACCAGAAGCTAGATTCTTCACTCAGGGAGCAGGAGCGCCAGGTCGAGCTTGAAAAGATAAGAAATTCGAATGTGGCAGATGTGACAGACATGCTCCTGAAATCTTCTTCCCCGCAGGTCAAAAATGCGATCTCAAGGAGCGACAAGATTTGGGCAGTCAAACTCCCGCAGTTTCATGAAGTACTATCGATAGAGCTCCAGCCCGGCTGGCAATTTGCTGATGAATTTGGCGCAAGAGTCAGGGTTATTGCCTGCATCGACAAGATGCCAAACCTTACTTTCAGATCGGGTAAGCTCCTTTATCCTGGTGACTGGGAACCGATCGCACAAAAACTGAATGTTTACCCAACAGACGAGATAGTTTTGGTTTGGGGGCCGGAGGCTGACCTGAAAACCGCTATTAACGAAGTAATATTAAGGGCAGACGAAGCAGTCAGGGGGATACCGGAAGAAACAAGGCAACACATGCAGGATGGCTACAGGACCGATTTCGAAAGGGTCCTGCCCGGTCCCGACCGTATGTATCCGGACACCGATTCTCCACCAGTCAGGCTGACCATGGAGAGGGTTGACCGCATAAGGGCAGACATGGCCCAGCGCCCGTGGGAGCGCGAAGAAAAATATGCGAAACTGGGACTTTCCAAGTGTGTTTCCGACAAGCTGGCAACCCACCAGAGAGCAAAGCTGTTTGACAAGCTCGTTGATCTGGGTATTTCGCCGAAACTTGCCGCAGAATTGATTGTAGACTGGCTCACTGACCTCAAGAGACAAAGATTGATTGTCTCCAGGCTGACCGATGATACCATCACAAAGGTAATGGTCGAAGCCAAAGAGAAGGGCCTACCAAAAGAGTCAATCAAAAACGAGCTCAAAGCCTTTGCTTCCGATTCCAACTACATCGCTAAGACCCAGTCAATGGCAACAGATTCGGTTATAAAATTCATTGTCGAGGGTGTTGTAGATAGATCAATGCAGCTTAAGTTCTCTTCAAAAGAGGCCCAGATAAGGTGGGCAAAGGGCCAGGCAATGCAGTCCCTTTATGGCAGGGCTCATGGCTCGAAAGTGGCGAAGGTCATCGAAGAGGCGCTTTCGTAAATTGGTTGTTTTTATATCAGAACAAATAAAAAGGTCGCAAGATTCTTGCGACCTTTTTTAGTTTTTGCGAGATTTGTGGAGCAACGAGTTTTTATTTTTTGTCTAGGACTTTTTCCATCTGGCACTGAATTGTCTTGAAACCCAGTTTTTCGTAGAGTGTTTTTGCCTTCTGGTTGAATTCCCAAACGTTCAGTTGGACAATATTTATGTTATTTTCCAGCGCCCACTCCTCAACCCTCTTCATCAGGGTGGTTCCAATCCCCAAGCTCTGAAATTCTTTGCCCACAGCCAGTTCGTTGATGCTTACATAGGGAACATTGATTAGATCGTCTGGTTCTTCCATTATCATCGCCAGGGCAAAACCGGCCAGTTTTCCGTTTTCCCTTGCCACAAAAAACCCAACGTCCGGGTCTTCAAGCCATTCGTTGAAATCGCCTTCGAGTTGTTCATCCGTGATAATCATTGGGTCTATGAGAAATTGTGAACGATTGTTCTCAAGCAGTTCTTCGCCGTATCTATGGAGCTTTATAAGATTTGGAATATCTTCTGGTTTTGCGCCGTGCTCTATGTCCATTTTGTTCCCCCGTTATTGTATGGAAATTTCAAGAAAGGATTGTCAAGGCAATCTCTCCAGGAAAAATATCCTGTAGTAGTCGTCGATTTTTATATGGCGTGTCACTCTTAGTCTGGCTTCTGCAATTTCTTTTGCAAACATCCGCAAATCAGCGAAAAACCTTGTATTTGTTTTGTTTACGAAAGTTATAGGGTTGAACTCTTCCTTGAATTTTTCAGGGACCCCAAGCATTGTAGCCACCACGATTGTGCCGGTTGTTGTGAGGTTCTCGCGCATTCTTTTCAGGAGAAAAACCCTGTCTCCCCCTATGATACTTTGGAGGACCTGGTTGGCTATGATCCAGTCGTAGGGAGGGTTTGGATATCCTTTGTGTGTCATAGCATTTGCAGCAAAGAAAGCCAGGTTTTCTGGTGGATTTTTGGACTGGCATATCCTTATTGCTGTTTCAGAAAGATCGCAGGCTTCAACTTTTACCCCCCGTTTTGCCAACTCGATTGCAAGCTCCCCGCCACCACAACCAACCTCCAGAATGGTGGCATATTCAGGAAAGATTTGCTCCCTGGCCCATTTGAGAAGGAACCTCTGAGATACATCAGATTCAATTGGCCACCCGGTGCCACCCTCGCAACAAATCTTTGCGTAGTATGGCTCGTGGTCGTAGTAGTATCTTTTTTGGTCTTTTTTTCTAGCCACTACAAACCCTTTCTCTTTTTGTGCAAAAATCCCCTAATACAATTGTATCAATTTGATTCAACAAATGCAAACGCTTATATGTCTTGTGACCACAAACCTTCTTTGATAAATTCTTTTGTGGAGAGCCCGCAAAGGGTCCCGTTTAATTAAATGGTTGTATACGTGTCAGTTTATGTAGTTTAAATTCAAATTGTAATTTATCTGATTTTTTTGATTACTTCACCTTTTACTCACTTTTGAATTGGTTTTCCAAAATCTTTTTCCAATACGTCTTTTTCTGCCAGTTCCTCTATGAGGTCGGTCTGGACAATTTGTATCTCCAGGAGTCTTTGCCATTCCTTCATGATGAAATGGTCAAGTCTTTCCTGGAGGTGTCTTATCTCGATCTCGGCCTTCAGGTTAATTGCATATTCATTCTCGTCCCTCATCCTGTCCCTGGCCTCCTGCCTGTTCTGGCTCATCATGATTACCGGGGCCTGGATTGCGGCCACGCAGGAGAGGACGAGGTTGAGCAATATAAATGGGTACGGATCAAACGGGTTTCTGAGGGCTATGATATTGATGGCCATCCATGTCAGGATTGATGCAAAAAATATTATGACAAAAGTCCAGCTCCCGCCAAAATCGGCCACCTTGTCAGCAATTTTTTCGCCAAAAGTTACCTTTCTGCTGATTTGTTCACCTAGGTTTTTTGTGATGTTTTCCTGGTCTTCAATGCTTTTTACAACCTGTTTTTCGAGACTGGAGAGCTCGCCCTTCTCTTCTTCCAGAAGGCTGGAAATATATTTGGCCCTGTATTTGTTCAGATCTTCGGTGCAGATGTATCCGTTTTCATCAATTTCCGGGCGGTCTTTTTTTATAAGATCTATGATTGGCTTCCTGAGCATTGACATAGGCATCATGTGGCTTTCGGATGCTGAACATACAGTGCAAGTTTTTTCTTTCATCTCTTACCCTCCTGAAAAATATTCAAAAGATCCTCAGGTTCCTTGATATGTTTTCTTTGTGTGTTTGTCAACGCTTTGGGCTATTTTTGGAGCATAGAGAAGTGAGATTAAGGAAAATCTCATTCGTGAGACTACCCAATAATTATGGTTGGAATATCATCAATTATATGGACGACAAGGAAGTTGGAAAATATTGGAATGAAAACGCCAGAGCATGGACGGACCTTTCGAGGCTTGGCTATGACATTTGCCGTGACCAGTTCAATACGCCGGGTTTTGTGGCCATGCTTCCGGAGGTCAAGGGACTTGAGGGGCTGGACATAGGCTGTGGCGAAGGCAATAACACAAGGATTTTTGCCTCACTGGGTGCCTCCATAACAGCTTTGGACATCTCACCAACTTTTATTGAGGCCGCGAAAGCGATGGAGCAGGAAAAACCACTTGGCATAAAATATGTCCATGGGAACGCTCTCGATCTTCCATTTGAGGATGGTTCTTTTGATTTCTGTGTTGCAACAATGAGCTTTATGGACATTCCCACCCCAGAAAAAGTCCTTTCTGAAGCGTTCAGGGTCCTGAAACCAGGAGGATTCCTTCAGTTTTCAATAACACACCCATGTTTTGACACGCCTGTCAGGTTCTGGGTGTTTGATGAAGATGGCAACAAAAAGGCTCTGGCTGTTGGCAGCTATTTTGATGAAACAAATGGTGATGTACAGGAGTGGATTTTTAACAGTGCACCACAGGAGCTGAAAGACAAATATCCAAAATTTAAGGTTCCATGTTTTAGAAAGACTGTAAGCTCATGGATAAATCTTTTGATTGATACTGGTTTTATGATAGAAAGACTTGGAGAGCCAAGACCAACAGAGGAAGTTTGCAAAAAATATTCCCTTGCCGATGCCAGGCTTGTGAGTTTTTTCCTTCATGTAAGAGCTAGAAAACCCATATAAATGAAGAATCTTCTTGTATCCGACATGACCCATTTTGAGGAGAGGTTGCCGGCAATAAGACAGGCTGGCACCGGGATTGAAATACAGTCTTTTTTCTTATCGCTTGCGCTGGACAATTCGCAGGCAATGCTGGAATCGCACAAGGCCGCGCTCTCGAATTTCTCTGGTGAAAAGTGTCTGCACGGACCATTTGTTGGCCTCATGCCCGGCTGCATGGATGCCCAGATAAAACAGGTAACGGCAAAAAGGATGGCGCAGGCACTTTTTGTTGCCCAGGAGCTTGGCTGTTCAAGGATGGTGGCCCATTTCGGGATGAACTGCAAGGCCCAGAGAAGATGGGACTATGTGGACAGGTCAACCGAGTTCTGGACAGAGTTTACCAAGATCTGCCCGGAAGAATTCTCGGTCCACATTGAGAATGTCTATGACGACAGGCCGGACGACATCCTGTCGCTCTCCAAAAAGCTTGAAAACCCAAAGATTGGGATAGCGCTGGACATCGGGCACGCAAACATCTTTTCAAAAATACCAGTCTGGGAATGGATTGAAACGTATGGAAATAGACTGACCCACGTCCATCTCCATGACAACAATGGCGAGGAAGACGAGCACCTTCCGCTTGGCCAGGGGAGTATTGACCTGGACAGGGTCATTGTTGCGCTTGAGGAGTATGCGCCAATGGCTGTCTGGTCAATCGAGGCCGAACCCATAGTTTCGCTTGCGTGGTTGAAGTCCAGAGGCATCTGGGCTGGCTAGCGGATTTTGATGATGCGTAAATCTCCTTTTCCGTCCTGATTCTTGATGTCGTTATTATGATTATATACAAGGTATGGAAAAAATAACCACTCAATTTTATCCCTTCCGTTGGTATTTGTGAGTTGAATTTCAGTTCCAGTGCTGATCCTGCAACCATAAATATTCGTTTTGCCAAGCTTGTATTGTCTCATGTCCATCCAGACAACCAGGTCTCCATCAATCAGGGGAGGGTACTTGTGCGAAATCTCGTTGCTGGCTGGTATTGGGGTGATTTTTGGTATAGACAGGTCTGCCACCATGATTGTGGCCAACTCACCCACAGAACCCTTTTTAGACATGTGCCATGTTGCGATGCTGCCTGAAATTTGAGGGTATATCGAAGAATCGTTTGTGTTTTCAACCGGGAATGTTTCACCTGTTGAAATTCTGTATGCGTATATGTCTCCAAAATTGGTGCCATCTTTTTTGGATCGTGGTTTGCCATAATCGTGGTAATCATTTCTATGGTCGCACCATACAATATAATCACCGGAGATGTCAGGATATTCCTGATTCGATGGATCATCGCATATTGTTGATGTCTGGCCAGTCACTATATCGTACATGAAGATGTCACTGTTGCCGCTTTTTTCCTCGCTCCAGACAATTTTGCTTCCATCGATCTCCATACCAAATACTGTATTTATAGTATCAAGAAAAGTTGTAATTGTATTATCGTTAGTTTTATATATTGAATATTTAGTATGTTTTGGATCAGCATTTGTTGCTAGGTTAGCTATATCAAGCAACACATATTCATTTGTATATCCAATTATTATTTCAGAATAGTTCTCGGAGTTAGTGATGTTAGTTAACTGCTGGCTTGTTAGGTCATATGAACACAGATCATACAACTTGTTTTTGCTGGTATATTTTGAGAGATAAACCCTGTTTCCACCTGGATATGCAATTTTATGGATGCTGGAATCGCTGTTTGCGAGGTTTGTCAATTGTTTCGATGGTATGTCATATCTTTTCAAAACAAAAGCAGTATTGTTTCCCTCCCATTCTGTATAAAAAAGCTTTTCAATGTTTTGCATGTCCTGATACATGGCAAAGCTGAATTTATCGCTGTCAACAAGATCATCTGCAATTTCAGGTATTGCTGTTTTGGAGTTTATGGGTAGATAGTTGCCATTTGATTGAGATATCAGTTTGCCATTTTGGGTCAACCTGGCAACAAACAGTACTGTTATAACAGCAGTAACGATTATCGTGCCGCCAACGACAATGATCTTTTGTTTGGCCATTATTCATCCCCTCCAGTGTTTCATGCAACATTATACCCAAAATTTGCAGATTTGTTTTCCAAAACAAAAAAGCGCCCCCAATAAAAAGAGGGCGCCTTTGGTCAAACTGTTCCTTGAAAAGTTTAGATCCAGTATGGGTATGTTGGTCTGCGGGACATTGGAAATTCTCCGCCTGGGGGTGGTTCCCCGCCGCCACCAGAAAGGTCAACAACAACGTCCGAGGGTGGACCTGTCCTGGAATCCTTGAACGCGTACACTGTGTAGACGTTCCTTTCCTTTGGTGGATTGTGGTCAGTGAATGAGTTGTCGTATGTTGTGCCGATCATCATGCCGTTTAGCTCAATCCTGAAGCCAACCCTTGAGTTGTCTCGCGAACTGTATTGCCAGGTTAGGACGACCGATGCGCTGCCCAGTCCCATGACCCTTGCTGTGAGGTTGTTGATTGGGCCGAGCTCAACAGGTGCTGGTGTCAGGTCGACCTCCACAGAGCTTCCTGGGCCAGTGGTCCCGCTCTGGGTTGGGTAAACTGTATATCTAAGTTTTGTAGCGCCAGGGTTGTGGTCTGTGAAACTGTTGTCCATTGTGGTGCCAATTACTATGCCATTTAGCTCTATCCTGAACATTGCTGACTGGTCATATTCCCAGCTTAAAACTACTTGAGCATTGCCAAAGCCCATGACCCTTGCGGTCAGGTTCCTGACCGGCGGGAGATTGATTGGGATTGTTACAGTCGCAACATTTGACGGATCTGAATATTTCCCGTTCCTGCCAACCGCAACAACGTAATAGGCATATGTCATTCCGTGCTGCACTGAATAATCGTCATAGGAATACCTGGTTACCTGTGGGCCTGTTGGTGACCCGCTGTCCGTGAGGGTGTTCACATATCTGTAGATTATGTATCCAACGATTTCCGTCGGGCTTCTTTGTGGCGCGCTCCAGCTGATGCGGACGTGGTCGCTGGCCCATGTGGCCTGAGTGTTGTATGGAGGATACGGCGGAACGTCCTGTTGCCTGATGGTGATGTCTGCGGAGATCAGGCCAAGCTGTTTCTCGCCATAATTTGAATCGTTATTGATTACGTTGAGCAACCCATGATATTTGCCGGGGTTTTGCGAGCCGGCATTGACAAGCACGTTCAGGTCATAGTGCTGGCCAGGTCTCAGGGAGATCCTTGAGACATTTGGCGAGAGGTATGGATCAGACGAGAAGTGCAGGTCAAGTTGTGTCTGCCCGCAATTGTACAGTGAAACAGACTCATAGACCGTTCCACCATAGGGGAGTTCCACATTGAAGTAGTTGTTGTCCAGACAAAGCTGTGGTTCCGGCGGTTTTTCTTTGATGGTTATGCTGGCAGTTATGATTCCAAGCTGCTGGCTTCCCAGTTTCGAGTCAGTGTTTGTGACTGTTATCTGTCCGGTGTAGCTGCCAGGCTTGTTGTTGCCGGCACTAACGAGAATTGTCAGCGTGAACCTCTCGCCAGGCCTCAGCGAAACCTGGTTGATTGTGGTGGAGAGGAACGGGTCGCTTGAGAATGTCATCATGAGGTCGGTTTTGCCGGTGTTGTAGATATTCACCAGCTTGTAGATGCTGCTTTTGTATGGGACTTCTGCTGTGAAATTATTGTTTTCCATCCTGATCTGCGGAACATCCACCGGGTCTGGTGGCCTTCCATAGCAGGAGAGGGTCCTTTTCTTGAAATCGATGTTGTCGCCGTATTCGACGAACAGGCGGTTCCATGCAACAATTGGCTGGAAGACGTACTTTGCATCGAGTGGGATGCTCTTGATGATTTCGCCTGTTGCTGCTTTGACGACGTAAACGCCAGAGGTGTCCTGGTCGTCAAGGCTCCCGACTGGTACCAGCACCACTTCGCCCATCACTGTGCAACCTGCTGTTATCGGGCCTGGCATGGTTTTGTCCCAGATAATGGCCCCGGCTTCGTCAAATTTTACCAGCCTGCCTGCCTCGCTGCCAAGGATGAGTGTGTCGCCATCAACAGCTGGTGGGTAGTTTGTCACTCCGCCCATCTGCAGGACTTTTGAGTTGCTTACCTGAGAAGGTTTTGGCAGCACGATGACTTCGCCGGTCTGCATTGTAAACACACAATATTTCTTGAAAGCGACGGTCGAAGCAAACGTCTGGGCCTGGATTGCAAAGGAGTCTGTCGTCTTGCCGTCTGCGTCCGCCACAAGGTCTATCTTGTTGTGGGCGGCTACTCCAACTCTTCCAGTGTCCACATTTATGGCCGTTCCGCCGACGCACGCACTGTCAGTCTGGTGCCTCCAGACCTCAGCCTTGAGGTCGAGGTTGAACTTGTAGGCCAGACCGGAAACCTGCGAGCTTGTCAGGTATAGCCAGTTGCTGCCTTTTTCATCGACCATGACTGTTGGTGAGGAAATGTTCTGTCCGGTCACAGGACTTTTCCACTTCACATCGCCATTTGCAAGAGAGAGACCAAGAAAGTTTGATTTTGTTGGCACAAGAACCATGTCGCCGCTTATTGCACAGCTTGAGGCGACTTCGTCGTCCATGGCCTTTGTCCAGAGTGCCTTGCCACTTGAAACATCGATGCAATACGTGTTGTCAGCGTCTCCGATTACAAGCCTTCCTTGGTCGACAACAGGGTTTCTTGACCAGCCCTTTGCCCCGCGCATGGTGAAGTTCCATGCCTCGTGATCGTATATGTCGTAGTCCCAGACATCTGCGGCAACCGAGCTGTGGGCCGGGTCACAAGCATATTGGGGCCATGGTTTTGGGGTCACCGATTTGGCGTTGCCCCCAAATGGGACCATTGTAAACAAAATAGAAAAAGAAATAAGAAAAACCAGAACCTTGTTCCTCATAAAACCCTCCTTGTTTAACTGATGCTCTCATGATATTCCCGCCGATACCGCTTGGCAATAGATGACAGCAAAACAGAAGAATTATTGAGGCAGGTCAAAACATTTGGGTTATCTAATAAAAAACGACGGGTTTTGTTTTATCGTCGAACTCGGTTTTCTCCAATCTGTCCAGATTTTTGCCCACAATCCTGCAGAAAAAAATGTTCCAGTCATCTACTTCTTTTTTCTAATAACTAGTCAGACCTAGCGAGCAAAGCCAAAACAGTAGTGCTATTGGTAGTGCCATTTCTTGTTTTCATCTTTTGCCCCCAGCGATTTCAAAATAAGCTTCTCATATTATCTAATAAAGAATGGTGACATCATATAATCTTTTTCTACTACCTCTAGTTTGTCAAGTTTGGAACCAACAAATTTATACACATAGGTTATATTCTTACTGCTTTCATCAATTTTATGCATAATAACACAGCCAATAGTGATCAATGGTCCAGTTTCTTTTGTTATCCCATCTGCAACACCTCCAAAACCTCTTATAAGTATTTCTACATTTTTGTGTTGTTCTCCATACAGTCTTTTCACCTCAGAGATAATCTGGTCCGTTGTCATGTACTTCTCTATCTTGCCTGTATCAAAGTCAAGCCCAAAGACAACATACTCTCTTCTGGATATGGGGGGATAGCTTTCTCTCCAGACAGGATCATTGGGTTTGTATTTGAGGATTTCTTTTGGGTATCCTTGCATACAGTAATAGCACATCCTCCTGCCATCCTTGTCAACCATTGCGCCACAGAAAGAGGAATTCCCCAATACATAATCCCTGGGGAGGGCTTCTTTGGCCAGTTCATAAAGGTCATAGGTTTTTTCACCCTTAAGGTCTGTCAGGGTGGTGACAACTGAACCATATGTTGGGTAATCGATAAAAAGAGACTGTTTGAATGGATAGAAAGGATCAAAGTAACCAACTATTCCTGTCTGTGTGTCAGAATACGAAGTCCATGGCTTAAGTGGTCTGAATTTGTCTGTTGGGGAAAGCGTGAAATCCTTCAGAGAGAATGACACTGCCTTTGCAGTGGCGTACGGGACTTC
>JAGOOK010000028.1:0-2096 GCA_017992555.1 Caldisericia bacterium
CGAAAGTATTCGAAGAAAGCAAGGTAGGAAGATTCAAAACAGGCAAGGCAATCCTGAAGTTTCTCTCAATAGATTTGATAAAGATTGAGAAACAGGACAAAGAGAACATTGAAAAAATCATGAACTTTCTCAATGACGTGGGGAGCGAACTGGGTGAAAGAAACCTGGGTGCAAACCACTTCAGGCGCATAGTTGACAAGTTCACAGTAGAGACGGCAAAGCGCTACAAGTTCATGAATGATCTAAGGCTCGACGAAAACCTCAAGTTCACAGGCCTTAAGACAAAAGGACTGCTTAACGAGAACGTGATCGAGGCGCTAAAAGATCTTCTCTGGAATATAATTGATTATGTCAACAGCCTGGTTGGAACGCCGCTCGCGTTTGACCAGATGTCGAAAGTCATAAGCAAACACTTCAAACCAGGGGATGAAATAATGAAAGTTCTAAAACTTGATGAATACATTGCTTCGGAGGGAAGAATAAGAAGATGAAGCTTTTTAACACAATGACCAGGGCAAAGGAAGACTTTACGCCAGTACATGATGGTGAGGTAAGGCTTTACACTTGCGGGCCAACGGTCTATTCAAGAATACACATAGGTAATTTCAAAACATTTCTCTTTGAGGACATCCTAGTCAGGTATTTCATTTATAAGGGTTACAAGGTAAAACAGGTGATGAACATCACCGATATTGATGACAAGACCATAAGAACAAGCAGGCAAAGAAATGTGTCTTTAAGAGAAGTAACTGATCCCTACATCGAATTGTTCCACAAGGACAGGAAGGCCCTCCATATAATCGATGCAACAAATTATCCGAGGGCGACAGAACACATCCCCCAGATGGTGGAAATTGTCCGGAAGCTCATGGATAACGGCCACGCATACAGGGCCGCTGACAACTCGATCTACTATTCAATTTCATCCTTCAAAGATTATGGCAAACTTGCCCATCTCGAAATAAACACCCTCCAGTCTGGGGCATCGGGAAGAGTGGCCTCTGATGAATATGAAAAAGATTCCATCTCTGATTTTGCCTTATGGAAGGCCTGGGACGAAAACGACGGGGAAGTATATTGGGAGACTCAGCTTGGGAAGGGACGCCCCGGCTGGCACATCGAGTGCTCTGCAATGTCGATGGAATACCTTGGTGAGACCCTCGACATCCACACGGGTGGCATTGACAACATCTTCCCCCACCACCAGAACGAGATTGCGCAGTCGGAAGGCTTCACCGGCAAGACATTCTCAAAATACTGGATGCACTCGTACCATCTCATGGTTGATGGCGCAAAAATGAGCAAATCGCTGGGAAATTTCTACACGCTGGAGGACCTCGAGAAGAAGGGAATATCTCCGGAAACATTCCGCTTCTTCGTGGTAACAAACCACTACAGAACGAGTCTAAATTACACTGATGAGGCCGCAAGGGCCGCTGGAAAGGCGAGAGACAGCCTTATTGAATTTGTCGACAGGGTAAGAAACATACCCGATGGCCCCGATAAATTTGATGTTGGGCCAACAATTGAAGGGATGTTCAGGGAATTTGAAGCCGGGATGGATGATGACCTGAACACACCGCAGGCAATTGCCGCGGTATTTGACATGACGCGCCCCATAAACAGGGCAATAGATGAAGGCAAGATCGGAACACTGGGAAGGGAAAACCTCTTAAAGGCCATCGAAAAGGTAAACACCGTCTTTGCATTTCTTGAAGGCTCGCAAACCACCATTCCGGAAGAAGTTATAGAGCTGATGAAGCAAAGGGAGCAAGTGAGAAAAGAAAAAAATTGGGCCATGTCGGACCAGCTCAGGGACAAAATACTGGAGCTCGGTTTCATCGTAAAAGATACGCCCCAAGGCCAGCGCGTGACAAAAAAATAAGGCCATACAAGAGCCCCAAAGAGGGCAGAAAGCGAATTTAAAGTGGAAAACGAAAGGAGCCGCGACAGAAAAGGCGGCTTTGGAAAAAGCAATTTCAGGGACAACGGTCCATCAAAAAGATCTTTTGGAGACAAAAAACCCTTTGGTGAAAGAAAGTCTTTTGGAGACAGAAAGCCATATGGCGAAGGCAGACCTTTTGGTGAAAGAAAAC
>JAGOOK010000028.1:2196-14618 GCA_017992555.1 Caldisericia bacterium
CCTATGGAGACAGAAAACCATACGGGGAAAACAAACCATTTGGCGAGAGAAAATCATATGGCGATAGGAAGCCATACGGGGAAAACAAACCTTTCGGTGAGAGAAGATCATATGGTGATAGGAAGCCCTATGGAGACAGAAAACCATACGGGGAAAACAAACCTTTCGGTGAGAGAAGGTCGTATGGTGATAGAAAACCATACGGTGAAGGCAGACCTTTTGGTGAAAGAAAACCCTATGGAGACAGAAAACCATACGGGGAAAACAAACCATTTGGCGAGAGAAAATCATATGGCGATAGGAAGCCATACGGGGAAAACAAACCTTTCGGTGAGAGAAGATCATATGGTGATAGGAAGCCATATGGTGACAGAAAACCATATGGAGACAAACCCTACGAACCAAGGAAAAGATTTGGAGAAGACAGACCTTTTGGTGAAAGAAAACCCTATGGAGACAGAAAACCATACGGGGAAAACAAACCTTTCGGTGAGAGAAGATCATATGGTGATAGGAAGCCATACGGTGAAGGCAGACCTTTTGGTGAGAGAAAACCCTATGAAAGAAGACCACCAAGAAGCGATTCTGATGGTGACGGAAGTCCAAAACCTTTCTGGCAGAAAAAAGAATGGTCAGGACCCTCAAACAGGGGTTTTGGCAACAGGGAAGGCGGCGATAGCTACAGACCCAGATTCCCAAGACAGGATGGCGATGGTGAATTTAGAAGAGAGCATGTATATGAAAGGCCACCGTCACGCACAGGAAGCAAGTTTCAGAGAAGGCCTTTTGATGAAAGAGAAGTCCAGGACTTGGAATATGCTGAGGAACTCCCATTAACAAATGATGCAACTCCAGAGGAAACAGACAACGCAATTATAGGCAAAAATGCTGTCCTTGAAGCAATAAGAGCAGGCACCAGCATCAACAAGGTTCTCATCAGGAAAACCCTCAAGATCAACACCATCCTGAAAGCAATCATGGATGAGAGCAAGGATAGAGGCATAAGATACGACCTGGTTTCTGATTTTGAAATCGGCAAATATGGCAGCAGGGATGTGGTTGCCCTCGCTTCGCCAACACAATATGCCGAAATCGAAGATTTAATTAGCTCAGAAAATACCATATCCATGATTGCTATCCTTGATGGCATCGAGGACCCGCAAAATCTTGGAGCAATCATAAGGTCCTCAGAATGCTTTGGAGCTTCTGGAGTCATAATCCCGAAACATGGCGCCGCACCGGTCACCTCAACTGTGACAAAAACCTCTGCAGGTGCCGCACTCAGGCAAAAAATTGCCAGAGTGGCAAACGTCAAGATAGCGATTGAAAAGCTCAAAGAAGCAGGATACTGGATTTATGGTTCCTCACCAGATGCCACCTCGGAATCACAATCAGTGGAGTTTCCTGACAAATGCTGTTTCATCATTGGCTCCGAAGGTGATGGCATGCACAAGACAGTTGCAGAACACTGCGACGAGATAATCAAGATCCCCATGAAGGGAAAACTCGGCTCGCTGAATGCTTCAGTTGCTGCAGCAATCCTTATGTATGAGTGGGCAAAAAAACACCCACAGCAGCCAGACGAGAAGATTGACGAAAAGGTTGATGAGAAGGTTGACGAGAAGGTTGACCAACCCACAATAGAGCAGTAAAATCAATCTATGAAAATAGTCTTCGATGTGAAGACGGCAGGTTCGTTTCACTCGATGCCGGAATGGGCGCTTTCTGAAACAAGGAAGGCCCTTCCGGCACACGAAATCATCTCTGTGACAAGAGATGAACTATCAATCCATGTAAAAAATGCAGACGTCATCTTATGCTATTCATTCCCAAGGGAGCTTTTTCTTCAGGCCCGCAATCTCAAAATGCTTGTTTTTGCTGTTGATGGCATAGGCCCGCAAAGGCTCTATCCAGAGCTGAGAAATTCACAGATACCCGTCATAAATTCAAAAGGCTGCAGGAGCCAGGCCATTGCAGAGCACGCATTTTCACTCGTCCTCACATGCTCCAGAAAAATAATCCCAATGGGCAAAACGCTCACACCTGAAGGATGGTGGGGGAATGAAGTAACAGAAGGATACCCACCCGGGGAGATATCAGGGAAAACTATCGGAATACTCGGCCTAGGCCATATCGGCAAGAGGGTCGCAAAAATAGCCAAGAATGGCTTTGACATGAGAGTCCTTGGGATGAGGCGTGGCAAAGGGGACGTTGAAAATGTGGATAAGGTTTTTAGGCCAGACGGGCTTGAACATATACTCAAAAACTCTGATTTGATAGTGCTTTGCCTCCCTGAAACAGAGAACACCAGGTGTCTCATTGGTCAAAAGGAATTTGCCCTTATGAAGCATGGGGTGATCATCATAAATATTGCCAGGGGCTCCCTCATTGACACACAAGAGCTGGTAAATGCAATAAAAAGCGGAAAAGTGGCAGCTGTAGGGCTCGATGTGTTTGAAAAAGAGCCGTTACCCACTGATTCACCATTGAGGGCACTCCCACAGGTTGTGGCAACCCCACACGCTGCAGGCGTCACGCCACATTTCTGGGAAAGATTCATCAAAATAATCATCGAGAACGTCAAAAGACTTGAGTCTGGGGAGCAATTGCTTAATATTACCGATAAAATGCTCGGGTATTAAGCCAGGAAAGCGGTGACCATGCTCCTTGACTGGGTTTTCTGCCCCTACAATTCAAAAGGTGCTTTTGCCAGGGAGGCTGAGGCCTGTTTTGATCTGGT
This sequence comes from Caldisericia bacterium, assembly GCA_017992555.1. Lineage (GTDB taxonomy): Bacteria > Caldisericota > Caldisericia > JAAYUI01 > JAAYUI01 > JAAYUI01. The sequence continues at coordinate 4,937 of JAGOOK010000028.1, forward strand.
CCTACGCAGATGGGACATAACACAGATAAGGGACGCCTCAATTTCGCTGTTGCCAAAACACATTGCTGGTTGCATAAAATCGGTAAGGTCAAACGACGAAAAAAAAGAAACCGATGGTGCCAGGCCATGTTTTTTCCTTGAGGGTGAAGAACTTCCCTGTTTTCAAAACATTCATGATTTTTTTGCAGCAATAGAACAGAAAAATGGGGCAAGAAGCAGAGACCCCGTCATCAATGAACTCTTCGTTCATCCAAGACTCTCATGGGAGAGAAGAGACCAGCACATTCTCATCTTGCCTGTCACAGCAAAAGATATTGCAGGGTACGGTCTTCCAACACCAAGCATGAAGGAAGATGTCAGGTTTGGCGATATTGGAAACCCGGAAACACTCGAATTCATGACGCTTGCGACCAGAAGTTATGGCAAAATGATGTCCATTGCCTTTATCGGTTCTGATGTTGCCGGATACATAACACATGTACCAAAACCTCTGGCCAACAGGATGGGTTGCAAGTTTGTGGACGAGATACAAGACAAAAACATCATGCAAATTATTGACCTTTACATTTACCCACAATTTAGCGGGGCAGGCGTTGAAAGATCATTGATTACCGATCTTGCTGAATTCTGCAGAAAAAACAGACACCAAAAGATAGAAGTTTATATATCGGAGACTCCTGCGGAAGGTCACATGCCATCAACCGGCCACTTGGCAATGTACGACGGTGCAGGATTCAAGATAAAAAAATACATAAAACAGAAAAACCAGGAAAACAAAGAGTGCGACTTTGTCCTGATGACAATGGAGACCTGAGTGGAACGTGAAGAATTTGATCTGACTGTTGAACAATGTTGGAACGAATTGCCAGATGAATGGAAAAAAGAACTTGAGGAAGCAAATATTTCCTACGAAATAATTGACCTGGCAGCAAATGAAATCGCGGCAAAAGCCGGAACGAGTCCGTGGAACTTGCTCGGGTTATTTTCCGGGGTCCCAAAAACAGTCAGGCACAAGGGCTTTGAGCCAATGGCTTTTCCTGACAGAATAACCGTTTTCAGGCTACCGATCATGTCGAGGATTTTTGATACTGAAAGCCTCAGGAAGACGATAAAGCACGTCTTGTATCATGAAATAGGGCACTATTTCGGTCTGTCAGAGGACGAGCTCAGGCAGGCCCAGGGCGACCCACTGTAAGCATTTTCAAAAGCTTTATTGTCTGAAGCTTGGTTCCCAGCTCTGAATCGCCAGCAGGACCAACGCATGACGGACAACCGTTCTCGCATGGGCACTTCTGGAGTGTATCGAGTGCAAGCACAAGCGGTGATATTCCCATATCAAGCATGTGCTCTGATAGGCCAACCCCGCCAGCCGCCCTCTCATAGATAAAAACCGTCGGCGCCTCAAAATGGGGTGATTTTACCTCAACATACATCCCCAAGTCCCTGGGGTCGCACATAAGCGGCAACGGCATGATTCCAATAAGGATATTTCCAAGCCCCTTCAACGCCTTTTCAAGGTCATTTTTCGAGAATTCCGAAACAATCTTCTCGCCAACAGTCACCCACCATGACATGGTGTCCATTGGCATCTCAGGGAGGTGCACTTCACCATAGCCAAGGTTCTGGTGGGTCGTCAGCTGGATTTTTTTAAACACTGTCGTCAACGCCGTTACGGTGACCTCACCTGCACCAAGCTTACAGTTTCCAATATCATTATTTTCAGTTTCCGAGAGTACCCTGAGACTGATCTGCAAATTTGCATCTGTATACCAGTCAACCGGAACTTTTCTGACAAAAGCTTTTCTCTCTTTGAAATCCAGACGGTCAACGTGATAGGTGATCCCATCGTGCATGTAAATTGCCTGGTCATGCACAAGCATTGGCGCCGAGAAGAGATCTATTTCGCCAATAGTCCTGACATGCGGGGAGCCTGTAACATCGATTATGGCAACATTCCCTTCGGTGGCATTCCGAAGCGATATTTCATCAGCTGGATAGGAATCTGTCATCCAGAACCATTTTCCCTGGTCGTGATTGACAATCCCCTCTTTCTCAAAATGAGAAAGAATTGGCTCAATTTCTGCCTTGCCAAAAGATTCTCCATCCACGAATGGAAGCTCGAACGCTGCACACTTTACATGGGAGACCATTATGTAGAGATTATCCGGGTTTACCAACCCTGATTCCGGAGGCGTCGATAATAGGTAATCAGGGTTCTGGGCTATGTACTGGTCAAGCGGGTTGCCAGATAGCACCAGAATGCCAAGGCTGGTTTGCTGTTTTCTCCCAGCCCTGCCTGCCTGTTGCCTCATGCTTGCTATTGTGCCAGGATAGCCAACCATTACTGATGCTTCAAGTCTTCCTATGTCTATCCCAAGCTCAAGGGCATTGGTTGAAACAACACCCATTATTTTGCCTTCCCTCAGCCCTCTTTCAATCTCCCTGCGCTCAAGGGGCAGATATCCACCCCTGTAACCCCTGATTGAATCAGGATTAAATCCAGCCCTTGAAGCGTGGTCCCTCAGGAGCTTCAGGACGTTCTCGACGGTAGTCCTTGCTCTGGCAAAAACAATGGTTTGTATGCCTGACTGGACAAGCTGGGAGGCAAACCGCTCCGCCTCAAAAATAGAAGACTTGCGCAATCCAAGCTGCCTATCAACAACTGGTGGATTGTAGATCACGAAATATTTGTCGCCGCTTGGAGAACCATCCTCGGTTATTGCCTCAACATCATCTTCGATGATTCTTGATGCAAGATCGGCAGGATTTGCAATTGTTGCCGAAGACATGATGAAGGTCGGGTGGCTCCCATAAAAAGTGCAAATCCTTTTTAACCTTCTTATAACATTCGCCATGTGCGATCCAAAAACACCCCTGTACTGGTGGAGCTCATCGATGACAACATATTTCAGGTTCTCAAAAAGGTGCACCCATTTTGTGTGGTGCGGCAGAATGCCTGCGTGGAGCATGTCTGGATTGGTAAGTATTATGGAGCCCTCCACCTTGAGGATTTTCCTTTTGCCCACATCGGTATCGCCATCATAGGTGTGAAATTTTACACCCAGTCCTGCTGCTTCCACTAGCTCTGATAATCCTGTTTGCTGGTCGAATGAAAGCGCCTTGGTCGGGAAGAGGTAGATTGCTCGGGCTGCTGGATCTTTTGAAATGGCAGACAAAACCGGAACGTTATAACAAAGGGTTTTTCCGGAGGCGGTTGGTGTGGCCACAACAACGTTTTTGCCAGACAAGACACTTTCAATCGCTTCTGCCTGGTGCGAATAGAGTTTTTCAATGCCAATCTTTTTGAGGCCATTTGAAACAATTTCCGGCACATTGAGAGGAACATCTGAAAAAGTCCCTTTTCTTCCCTCAAAATGTATCAGGGTCATCTCTTTTCCGGATTCATTCCTATAAATCTGAGAAACAATCTCTTCTATGGACACGGATGAATTCTAAAACAAGCAAAACCGCGTGTCAACGAACAGGAGGATTTAACTTGTTTTCTCTATTTACTTTTAAGGGTTTTGCAATAGAATTAGTCACTAGTGTCCAATGATGGGCGCAAAATATGATGAGGTGAATGATGGTAGTCTTTGAGTTCGATGAAGAAACGGGAAACACCGTGGAGCAACCCCAGGAGAAAAAGGAAATCCAGCCAGAAATAGTAAAATCTGAGTCATCCAGGCTGGAAAAAGCTGTCAATGACTTCGAAATGAAGTCTGTCAAAAGAGGACAGCTTGTAAACGCGACAGTAGTAAAGGTCACGTCTGATGGTCTCCTGGTTGATGTCGGCCAGAAGTCAGAGGGATTTATCCCCAGGGCAGAGGCATCTACAAGAGACGACGTGGAGCTTGCATCTACGTTCAAAACAGGAGACGTGATTCAGTGCCGTGTTGTCAAGATTGGCGACGATGATGGCATGATAATACTCTCCAAGAAACGTGCCGATTTCGAGCTTGTCTGGGACAGGCTAAAAGAGGCAAAGGACAACAAGGAAATCCTCACAACGGTCGCCACAAAGGCCGTCAAGGGTGGACTTCTTGTTGATGTCGGCGTACCGGCTTTCGTGCCAAGGTCACAGATTGACCTTAACCGCAATGCCGATCCGACAAAGTGGGTTAGCAAGGAACTCAAAGTCAGAATCATAGAGGTTGACCGCCCAACAAGGCGCGTTGTCTGCTCCCAGAAGGAAGTCCTGGAGGAGGACCGCGAAAGAAGGCGTGAAGAATTTATTTCCAACCTTAAGGTTGGAGAAATCTATGAAGGCACAGTTGTTGGTCTCGTAGAATTCGGCGCTTTTGTTGACCTCGGTGAGGGCGTGGAAGGCCTTATCCACCTTTCAGAGCTTTCCTGGGGCGGAAGAAAGACTCCTCAGCAGGTGCTCAAGAAACGCCAGAAAGTCAACGTCAAGGTCATCAAGATCGCAGGAGACGAGGGCAGGATCAGCCTCTCGCTCAGGCAGGCACAGCCACATCCGTGGGAACTTGTTCCGTACAAGTACTCGGTTGGTGATGTCGTCGAAGGCACAGTCACCAGACTGCTGAAATTTGGCGCTGTTGTCGAGCTTGAAGAGGGTGTCTCAGGACTACTTCACATCTCCCAGGTCTCAAACCACAGGGTCGAGAGAATTGACACTGAAATCAAAGAGGGCCAGACAGTCCAGTGCAAGATTCTGGAAATAAGGGTCCCGGATCGCAAAATAAGGCTTTCCATCAAGGCAACCCTCCCAGAGGAACCAAGACAAGAACGCCAGCCAAGAAAACGCTTTAACGCTTACGAAGATGAAGAAGAACAGTACCTCAGGGAATTTGCCCAGGAATCAGCAGATCCGTCAGTCAGACTCATTTCAGAGAATGACCTCGAGAGGGAAAACCGCGAAGTCTTCAACGTCGACGAGAGTGATGTAAATACCAATAAACAAGGAGAAGTTTTGAAATGAAAAGATATTTAGCACTGATAGCCATTCTGGCACTTGGAATCACCTTCATGGCCGCTTGCGGTTCAAAGAACGAAGAGGCCACTCCAACTGACCAGGCAACTACAACCACTGACCAGTACAACACCGACAATCAGACAACTGACCAAACCACAGCAACCCCGACCGACAATGCAACTGACAAGACTGGTACAGAAACGCCAGCAGAGGGAGAAGACAAAGATATGGGAACAACAAATCTTGGTAAGACCGTCGTTTTCGAAACCAATTATGGCGCCTTTGAAATCAGCCTCTATGGCGATGCCCCAATAGCCTCAAAGAACCTCGTCGACAAAGCAAATTCCGGTTTCTACAACGGACTCACCTTCCATCGCGTTGTCAAGGGATTCGTCATCCAGGGTGGTGATCCACTCGGAAATGGCACTGGCGGTGGCACAATGGGTCTTGATCCAAAGGGTCTTCACCAGAGCAAGAGGGGAACGATCTCCATGGCATCTGCCAATATTGAAGTAAACCAGTCAGATGCACAGTTCTTCATCAACCTGGTAGACAACTTCCGTCTCGACGAAATGGGATTTATTGCATTCGGTGAAGTAACAAGCGGCATGGAAGTCGTAGACAAAATTGCACAAGTCCCATGCAATCCTGGTGGAGACGGTGCAAATTCCAGCCCGGTCTCACCAGTACTTATCAATAAAGTCTATGTCAAATAGGACAGTTTTGGCCTCTCTGGCCACCCTCGCTCTGGCTTTTTCAATGACCGGCTGCATGGGTGTATCACTCGAAGAGAAACAAAACGAAGTCCCACCAGAAAAACCCAAAATCACCTTCAGCACAACTGAAGGTGATTTTGTTATTGGGGTACTTCCAAAAAACGCCCCCAATTCAGTTGAAAAATTTATCAGCTGGTGCAAGGGCTTCACCACGCCAGAAGGGCAAATAGTCGAAAGCATCTACAATGGCCTTCAGTTCTACAGGGTAATGCCTGGCAAATTTGTTCAGGGCGGAGACCCTTTCAACAATGGCACTGGCTCTGACGCATTCAAGATACCCTTTGAGAAAACTGAAAAAAAACTCAAAAGGGGCGTTGTTTGTCTGGCAAATGATGGCGAAGGGAACAACAATTGTATTTTCTTCATCCTTCTTGTAGACACTCCACAATTCCAGGGCAAATATACAGCTGTAGGTGAAGTTTTGCAGGGTCTTGATGTGATTGATCGCATGAGCAATGTTCCAACTCGTCCAGATGAGCCCAACACACCCCTTCGCAACATCTCGATAATCGGCGTCAAGGTAAGTGAGTAAGGTAGCACTTTACTGCTTTTCAGGCACTGGAAACACAAGGCTGGTTGCCCAGAAGGTCAAAAAGGGTCTTGAGCTCGAAGGTCACGAGGTTGATTATTTTGAGGTCAGGGACAAACCAGTTATCCCAACAGAATATGATTCTTTTGGGATATGTTTCCCAGTTTATGACTGGTCACCCCCATGGCCACTCAGGGAACTCATAAAAAGTTGGCATGGCTTGCTAAACGGCAAGCCATGTTTCATTGTAATGGATTACGCCGGCGAGTCGGTCAATGCTTGCCTCAAAATGATGGAAGATCTTGAAAAAACCGGCGCAAGGATTTTCCATGCAAGCGAGATTGTAATGCCAGAATCATGGACCGTTGTATTGACGCCAAAAAAAATCCAATCAATGGACGAATGGCTTTCAAAAAATCCTCAACCAGACCCAACCGATTTGGGCATTGAGGTTGGCAAGAAATTAAAAAATGGCGACACCACGCCAATAAAAAAACCAAAATACAAATTTTCCAGTTACAGTTTTTTGATACCTTTCTACACAAAGACTGCACTCAAAATGTTCTACAGGGTGAATCTTGACAAGGAAAAATGCATCAAATGTGGCATCTGTGCTGAGAAATGTCCAACTGGTAGCATAAAACTAAGCTCCTATCCTTCATTTTCCTATCCATGTGCGGGTTGTTATGCGTGCATAAACCACTGCCCAACACAAGCCCTGGAATCATGGGCAACAAAGGGAAAAGTAAGATACAAACCAAAGCAAATTTGATTTCTATATAAAAAAAGCGGGGGATTTCCCCCGCTTTTTTTATTGTTTTAAAAGAATGTTAGATCTTTATGCTATGACCTTGACTTCTCCATTCACTAGACCCTGAATAAAAGCTTTTTGTGAATTTAGCTGTTCAATGTAATCAACGATCTGCGAGGTTATAAGTTCCCCATGTATCAATGTCGGTATACCCGGTGGATAAGGGCACACAACATCAGCAGCGACCCTACCAATCGCCTGTCTGAGAGGGACAAGTTCAGATTTTGAATAGAAAGCTTTTCTTGGGAGCATCTCAAGCGGTGGTATTTCTGGAAGAGGCATTTTCACAAGGGGCCTACAATCATATTTTTTGCTTGCCAATTTCTTCAATACTTCAACCAGCCCCTTGACATATTCCCACTTTGTTCCGACAGTCAGGAAACAAAGGAAGTTGTCAGCATCAGAAAGCTCTATTTCAACATTGTACTCATTATTGAGTATTCTCTCGGCTTCCCAACCAGAGAGGCCAAGTTCAGAAACGTTAATGGTTATTTTCGTTCTGTCGAAACCAACAACTCCCTCCCTGCCAACAACCTCACTGCCACGGCACCTGAGCCCAGGGATTTTATTAATCTCAGCCCTCAGCCAGTCGGCCATTTCAAGGATTTGGGTAAGTCTTTCCTGACCATGAATGGCCATATACCTTCTTGCAGCATCAAGCGAGCTCATAAAAACATAAGATGGTGAGGATGATTGCATAAGAACAAGTATCATCTTGAGTCTATCGGTTGCCGCTCTTGCTGTTACCACATGCAATAGCGAACTCTGCGTCATCGTTGGCAATGTTTTGTGCGCACTCTGTGTGACGCAATCAACATCGCACTGGCAGGCAGATACGGGCATTTCAGGATGGAACATAAAGTGCGCACCATGGGCCTCATCTACAAGCACTCTTAGACCTTTTATCGTAGCCATGGAGGCAAGTGTCTGTATATCAGAAGCGAGACCAAAATAATTTGGCGTGGTCATGAGAACAGCCTTCGCAGACGGGTGGCGTTTCATGGCATTTGCAAGTGTTGTCGGTGTTATCGATGTGTATTCGCCAAAATCCGAATTGTAGTCAGGCATTACGTAGGCAGGCTCAAGCCCACCAAGTATAAGCCCACCGACTGTACACCTGTGGCTATTTCTTTGTAAAATGATCTTTTCCTCGTTCCAGACAGAGGACAGCATCATGGCTTGTACGCCAACAGTTGTTCCATTTATAAGGAATTTGGTTTCCCTGACGCCAAAAGCATCAGCGGCATACTTTTGCGCTTCGCCAATAACACCACTCGATGTATGGAGATAATCAAGACCCTGAACTTCTGTAAGATCAAACTTGTAAAGCCCCTCGCCAAACCATTCCGCAAGTGGCTCTGGAATGACTCCACCCCTCATGTGTCCTGGCATATGAAAAGGCAACCTATTTTGCCCGATGTACTCAATTACCTTCTCGACAAGTGGAGCTCTTGTCTGGTCAAGTTTATACTTTCTCACTTGGTTACCCCCTTAGAAACGCAATTGGCCTAACATAATACGCATAATTTAAAACATGTCTAGTGCAAAGTAATTTTGCCCGCTGCAAAGTCCGTTATTACAAGTCAAACGTAATTTTACATTCACCTAAATTCAAGTATAAAGATGTCAAAGGGGGTAAGATGAAACTGGACCAAAATAGCCTTTCGAAAACACTGGATGATTTTAATGAGCACATTTTATTTGGTAAAAACATTCCCAAAAAAGCGGCCGAAGAAACAGCGATCTGGATAGCCTCAAGACAGGGGTTGCCAGGCTCTTATTACAACATGTTCGCACCAACAGCAAACGATTTCCTAGAAACAAAGCTTTTCACAGGTGAGAAAATTGCCTCAAGGGCTGCCACAGCACACATATTGAGCGAAGAGGCATGCAGGACTTTGATAAAAATTGGTGCCGACAATTCGACAGTAAAGAGGGCTCTGGAAACAGCCACTGAAGATATGCTTGGAAGGATAAAAGACAATCCGAGCGGGAAGTATTGTTGTGGGACATGTTCGGTGTCCTTCTGGAGGCACCTACAGGCCGGTGGCCTCTCATTGCAAGAGGAAAGGATTGCAAACGGAATGGGGGACTTAAAAAGAAGCCGCATTGGGAACGGCAAATGGAGATTTTATCCATTTTTTTATACTCTCTATGCGTTGCTGGATATTGACATGGAAGGAGCGCTGGAAGAGATAAAATATGCGGCACCAGCTATGGAGAAGTCGCTGAAATCAGGAAAAGCTGATGAGCCATACGGCGAAAGAAGGACCGAGATTTTTAAAAAGTTGTTGGCAAAAATATAGCATGTAATTTTTGGTATAAAAAGTTGGTAACCACAAATTAAATGGTCGGGACGGCCAGATTCGAACTGGCGACCTCTTGGTCCCGAACCAAGCGCTCTACCAAACTGAGCCACGTCCCGACAAATTTAGCATTCTACTGATTATTTGGTCTTTGTAAAGAGAATTTTTTAATCTTTATATATTGTAATTCTATGACACAGTATAGTGCTGGTTTTGCACATTTTTGCCAAAAAACCCTCATTTTGTCTATAAACCACACTGACGGCAGCCCAGAAAATAAAAAAGCCCTACAAGAGGGCAAATATGGTCGGGGCGAGTAGATTCGAA
>JAGOOK010000029.1 GCA_017992555.1 Caldisericia bacterium
TTGCGGTATCAACATCATATCTGTTGAACAGAGGCAGTATCGGAAGGTTTTCTCCCCAGATTCTAATCTGCTTATTGAGGAGTTCCTGGAGCTTGGCATCCGGAAGCTCTTTTTCAAGCTCGGATACGATATCATCATTCTCCTTGTTACCCTTCCAACCAGAAATATTCTGACCTGACCAATTGTTGGCCTGGGTTGGGATTTGGTCATTTCTCCACATTAGAGCATTTGGACGAACTGGGTTAGAGACCCATGCAAACTCTACAAGTTCGAACTGGTGCTGGGAAAGAACCTTACCACCAAAGAGCTCTTTTGACGGGCGAAGCTGTGGAATGATCTTAAGACCAACTCTGGCCCACATTTTTATCATCTCTTCAACATTTTTCTGTCTGAATGGGTTTTCAGAAGTTGTAGCAAGTGTAACCTTAAATGGTTTGGTTGGGTCGCCCTGCCAGCATCTGATATTCTCACCCTCAACGTTGGCAAGCTTCCAACCTGCCTCTTCAAAGAGTTGCTCTGCTTTTGCAGGGTTGTATTCGTATTTCACTAATGCTTTGTCGTCATAGTATTTCGACTTTGGTGTCAGCCATGAATGTGCAACCGAGAATATTCCACCGCTTGTTATCTTTGTGAGTTGTTCTCTGTCTAGTGCATAAAGCATGGCCCTTCTGACCCTGACATCACCAAAATAGAAAGCTTTTCCAGTTTCATCTTCAAAGAGGTTTGGTGTGACATGCTCAAAAGAAGTGCCCGGTGTATAGTAGAATTTTACCCTTGGAAGCTTCTTCTCAAGTTCAGAAGCATCAGTTGGATCAAAAGCATTTGTTGTGATGTCAACATTACCACCCTGGAGGTTAAGTCTGATAGTGTTTGCATCTGGCATAAACTTCACGATGATTTTTTTGACTATTGGCTGTGCAAAAATGGCATATGGGTTTGGTTCAAACTCTATGTGATCGCCCCTCTCCCATGTTTTGATACGATATGGTCCAACTTCATAGTCTCTGAAATCGTCCCTGACATTAAAATTGCCTGGATCTGTATAGAAGTCTGGTTCAAATTTTGTTTTGAATGTCCAGCCAATACCCCAAGTTCCAAAAACGTAAACTTCGTTATAGCCAACTTCAATTGTGTACTTGTCAACTTTTTTCACATAGTCATATTTCAAGATTCCACTTCTGACTACTGATTGGATAACTGGGGAGACTGCAACTCTGAAACCAAAAAGGGCATCATCAGCGGTAATTTCATGGAGTTTGGAACCTTCTTCTTCACCTGGAAGTGGCGGGAAATACATGCCAGGGCGGAACCTGTATGTAACCGTCATTTTGTCTTTGCCTGTGATTGGGTCCTTGAAAAGCTTTACATCGCCATTGTCGAGTGTTGGGACCCTGAGTGCTGCATTTGGATACTTGGTCGCATCACTATCATAAGTGATATCGCCAGCGCCGTAGAACGTTCCAAGAAGCGTTGCGGAAAGGGCAGAAGTGGTAAATGGATTAAGTGTGTCTGGCTCTTGTGCCGTGACTACGACAATCTGCTGTCCTGGATCAGTATTCGGTGGATACTTGAGCATATAAAGAAGATATGCAGCTTCAGAGAAAAGTGGGGTTTTGTCCCATGCAGTAACCCTGTTTTTCCTGTAGGTAAGGAGCTGATGGATTGGCCTATATGCCATGTTAAAATATGGTACAAAATCTTTTGGAATAGTCTCTTCATCATTGGAAAGACACCACGCCGGAAAATCAAAATCTTTTAGCTGCTCAGCGTATGTATGATTGTCCACTGCCAGCTTAACCATAATAGCTCTGTTAAAAGTGCCTTCTGGGGCCGGTATATCTTTCCCCAAAATCACCGAAAGTCCTTTTACAAAATCAGCCGCTGTGATCTCAGAGTCCCAGTCTTCTCTCGGGGCAAGGGCTTTGACACCATCACTTGTCATTTCTGACACGTATTTTGTAGCCCAATGCTCCTGCGTGGCTGCTTTCGCTGGAACAGCATAAGCGAAAAGGCCAACTGCGAGCATAACACAAACGAACACACCAAGGAATCTCCTCATTGCACTCCTTTCATTGGCAAAGCTTTAATGTTTAGCATGTTCCGCTCACCACCATCGTTGTTGTGGTGTGGCTGCATGCCCAAAAGATGCGAGGTTATTCTATTTGATTTGTGGCAAACTGCAAGCCCTTTTGGAACCAATTTAAAACTTGCCTGTAAGGATATCAATACGCGTAGAGATAAATGGGTGTGTAGTTTTGAGAAAATTGATATTTCCGTGCAAAACCAGCACACCCTCTTGGTGGCCAAAAATCTACTCCCATCAAACAATGGGAAGTGTTTGTCAAATGTTCCCATGATTCACCGTAAATTTACCGAATCAATCACAGTATTTTATTTGACTTCTCTGTACCAAAATTCACAATTCCAGTTTATTGTTCTGTTTGCACCAGTTGGTTTGATGTTCTGGATGTCACGAGTTGCAACATCAACATCATATCTATTGAAAAGTGGGAGCGCAGGAAGTTCATCACACCAAATTGCCACTTCTTTCTTAAATAGCTCTCTAAGCTTTGTTTCTGGTTGGATTTTTTCAATCTCATAGCACAGCTCATCGTGCTCTTTCGAGCCGACCCAACCACCATAATTTTGCCCAGCCCCATTGTTTTGTTTTGTAGGTATCTGGTCGCTTCTCCAGAGATTGGCATTTGGTCTGATTGGGTTTGAAACAAGGCCCAGCATCATTGATTCAAAAAGATGGCCACTGAGTACGTCACCACCAAGAAGTTCTTTGGCAGGTCTTGCTTGTGGGACAACCCACACACCTATTCTTTCCCACATCCTGAGAACCTGCTCGGCAACTCTTAGCCTGTAATCACTCTCTTGCGCAAAAGAGAGTGAAAATTTGAGCGGTTTGCTTGGATCTCCGTTTTTGCATCTGATATTTTTACCATCAACATTGGCAAGCTTCCATCCTGCTTCTTCAAGTAACTGTTCTGCCTTGGCAGGATTATATTCATATTTCTTAACAGATGACTCATCATAGTATGGGGATTTTTTGGTTATCCAGGAATGTGAAGGCTGGTAAATACCTGCAGCAGCTGCCTTTGAAATTTGTGGCCTGTCAAGACCATAAAGTAGGGCTTGTCTTACTCTTTTGTCACCAAAGATGTCATATTTACCCTTCTCATCTTTAAACTGGTTTAGCTGTATGTGGTCCCAAGAAGTAGTTTCAGTAAAATAAAATTTAGATTTAGGAACTTTTTTCATCAATTCTTCAGCATCCAATGGGCTGAACGTTGAAGTTACAATATCTATGTTGTCAGCCTGGAGATTCAACCTGATAGTATTTGGATCAGGCATAAATTTTACAATTATTTTTTCTACAAGGGGTTGTGCAAATGTGGCATAAGGATTTGGTTTGTATTCGATGTGATCACCAACCTCCCACTGCTTCATGAGGTATGGTCCGACAGTCCAATCTATAAAATCTTGCCTCACATTAAAATTGTTCGGGTCAGTATAAAAGTCTGTTTCAAACCTTGCTTTGAAAAGATCTCCACCCGGTGTTCCCCAGTTGGCATATGTATAAAGTTCGTTAAATCCAACCTCTAATGTGTATTTATCAATTTTCTTCAGGTAGTCAATTTTAAGTTGACCAGAACGAACAGTGCTCTGAACTATTGGGCAAAGTGTTACTCTAAAAGCAAACATATAATCATCTGCTGTTATTTCATGGAATTTGGAGCCTTCAGCTTCACCAGGAAGTGGTGGATAGTGCATACCAGGACGGATCCTGTAGGTAACTTTCATTCTGTCTTTATCTGTTACTGGGTCTTTAAGAAGAACGATATCACCATTGTCGAGGGTTGGGACCCTTATAAGCATGTGCGGGTAAAGGTTTGCCTGGTCATCATAGCTGATGTCTGGTGCACCCGTGAATGTGCCTAATAAAACAACTGACATGCTGTTGGATGTGAAAGGATTGAGTGTATCAGGTTCACTGCTGGTAACGACGATGATTTGCTGACCTGGATTTGCGTTTGGGGGATACTTGAGCATGTAGAGCATGTATGCAGCTTCGCTCCAGAAAGGTTTTTGATTAATTTCAATCTTGCGACCTTTTCTGTAATCAAGGAGTTGATATTTTGGCCTGAATGCCATGTTGCAATATGGAACAAGTTCTTTGGGAACTGACTCTTCATCGTTTGATTTGCAAAATATCGGGAAATCAAAATTCTTGAGCTCTCCCGAATAGCTTGAATTGTCAACTGCCAACCTGAGCATCACTCCTCTGGTAAAATCACCGCCTGGAGGGGTTATTTCCTTGCCAAGTACCTTGCCAAGCGCTGTTGCAAAATCTAAAGCTGGTATTTCCGTGTCCCACTGAGATGCATCAGCTTTGAGTATCCCATCTTGCTCAAGCGTGGTAAAGTATTTGGTTGCCCAATGCTTGTTCTCAATCGTCAATGCCTTTGCACTGCCACCAAATGGTGCAAGTATTGTCAGAAACATGATCGCAGAAACAATCAGACTCGCAAATCTCTTCATATGCAAACCCCCGTCGATGATTATTTTCCGGTTAGACACCGGAATGATTTTTTTGTTTTGGACAAAGCTTAAAGTTTTTTAACCAAAAGTTTTGCCAAATTATGCCCAGCTAGGGAGTGAAACAGACCATTCGCCAAGAATCCTCACCTCAGGGAGCAGTCTAATATTGTAAAGATTGTATATGGTTCCGACTATCTTCATCATCATCTGGATTACATCCAGAGATGTAGCATCACCCATATTTACAAGAAAATTGGCATGGATATCAGAGACAGCAACACCGCCGAGTCTTTGTCCCTTAAGCCCAGCCTGGTCAATCAATTGGCCAGCAAAAGCTGCGGGGGGATTTCTGAAAACGCAACCAGCATTGGGATAGCCCCATGGCTGTGTCCTCTGGCGATAGTCCCTTATTTTTTCAATATTGGCCTTCAGGATTTCCGGATCGGCCGGCTTAAGCTGGAACCGGACCCATTCGATGAGACCTCCGGACCTCAAAACAACAGAGCTTCTATAGTCGAAATCCATTTTTTCATGGGTAAGTATCATTTTTTCGCCACTCGGCAGGATATAACCAACTTCCACAACACACCTGCTTATATACATTGCACTCGTGCCAGCATTCATGGCAACAGCACCACCTACGGTACCTGGAATGCCATAGCAATATTGAAGGCCTGCCAGATTTCTTTCAACTGATTCAGAAACAAATCTTGAAAGCGCCACACCACCGCCAACAACAACAGAATCGCCTTCCCAGAGAACCTCGTCAAGACCCTTGCCAACCTTCATTACAATCCCTCTTATGCCAAGATCACCAACCAGAAGGTTTGTCCCACCGCCAATTACCAGCATCGGGACATGCATTTTGCACGAATAATCATAGATATTGAGTACATCATCGGCATCATTTGGCACTACAAAAGCATCTGCTGGACCGCCAACAGCAAATGACGTGTGATGGGTCATCGGCTCCCCAAAAAGCACTTCCCCCCTTATTGCAGATTTAAGCCCCGTCAAGGGGGTTGGAATCATTTAATTGCCTCCAATATTGGTTTCGCGCAGGCCCTTATGGGATAAGGTCCCACAAGATAAACAACCTCATTCTTTGTCAAAGAAGATTTTACAATCTTGGGCACAAGTTCAAGGGTGCCAGCCATAGCAATCTGGGCGCTGGGATTCATGCTCCTGAGCTTAGAACAAAATTCTCTGGATCTTTCGAGGTTGTTCTCCTCTTGCGGGAAGACTTGTGTCACAATCGTTCTATCTGCAAGCGAAACACACGCTGAGTATTCCTCCAGAAGATATGATATTCTCGCAAACCTGAAAGGTTGCATCACTAGACATATTTTTTCATCTGGATAGTATGATCTGAGGGCTTCCAATCCTGCAATAATAGCAGTGGGGTGATGGGCATAATCATCATATACAGGATTGCCGTTTACAGATCCCATAAGTTCTAATCTGCGCTGTGTTCCAGGGAATGTGAAAAAATGCGGCAGAGCCAATTTTGGATCAAAACCGAGAGAAACGATCGCCGATAATGCAGCAAGAGCATTTGAAACATTGTGATCACCAGGTACTTTTAGTTTAAGACGGCCAATTGGCTCTCCCCCGATTCTCACCCCCGTTGTTGAGCAGAGATTGTGGCCTTCCCTGAAAATATTGGTCAAATCGGCCTTTACATGTGACAGGCTGTTTCTCCCAAAAGTAATGACCTGGTTCATGTCCTTGAGCTTCATCCTGAAAGTATTTTCATCGTCAGCATTCAGAACTCTCATTTTTGCCTGAACAACAAAGCTCTCGAAAGCATCAAGAAGGTTTTTCTTGTTGTGGTCGTAGGCATCCATATGGTCCCAATCAATATTTGTCACCACAGCCAGATCGCAATTGAACTTAAGAAAACTCTTGTCAGATTCGTCGGTCTCCATCACAAGCGTCTGATTGCCTGATCCTGACCATCTGGCCTGTTCACCACCAATGATTGGGGACCCAAAATAATATGAAATGTTCTGACCCATCCTGTCCAGGACGTGGGCTATCATGGCTGTCGTTGTTGTTTTGCCATGAGTCCCTGCAACACCAAGAACTTTTCTGGTCAAACCAAATTCAAAAAAGAAATCGGTCCTGTGGATGCACTTTATATCAAGCTGCCTTGCACGCTCAAGCTCTGGGTTGGATTCCTTAATTGCACTTGAATAAATGACAACTTTTTGGTCTGTGATATTTTCAGCTCTTTGTCCAGAGAACAAAATAGTGCCCTTTTCACCAAGATCACGCACCAGTTCCCTATCACAGTCAATATCGGAACCAGTCACGACATAGCCCATCTGCATGAGCATCAAGGCAATGCCTCTCATGCCGGCACCACCAATACCAATCAAATGTATTTTAGAGCCTTTTCTTGGCACCCTCATCTTGATATCGCCAGCAGGATCTCTGCAATCCGTCTTCCAGCGTCCTGGTGCATGCAATTCCTGGGGTTTCTCTGTTTAGCCATCATTGAAAAAATTGCCCCTTCAAGCTTTTCACCAACTTGTGTTTCTTCCAGCACAGCACAATTGCCCTTCTTTGAAAGATACGCTGCATTGAGCATCTGGTGGTTATTTATGGAAAGCGCTCTTGGAACAAGGATGGCTGGGACCCCAGAACACTCGATTTCTGAGATAGTCATCGCACCAGCCCTCGACACTATCACATCCGCTATCGAATAAGCCAGATCCATTTCTTCCAGATATTCCAGAAGTACGGCATTTTTGTAGCTCCTGAAATTAAAAATCTTTTTTGTTTCACCATAGGTTTTTGATCCTGAAATCAGCAGCCACTGAATCCCGCCCTCTTCAATTCTTTCTTTGGGAAGGGACAAAAAAGCATCATTAAGAATTTTCGCACCCTGCGAACCACCAAAGATGACAACAGTCTTTTTCTTTGGATCAAGCCCAAGTTTTTTGTAGGCTTCAGGTTTTCTTGGCTCAATATTGCTCCATCTTATGGGGTTTCCAACAACCCTTACTTTTCCAGGTGGGAAACCAATGGTGCCCTCAAAGCCAACCATCACAAGATCAGTTTTGCGTGAGAGGAGCCTGTTGGCCCTTCCACCAATGGCATTTTGCTCATGAAGCGCAACAGGAATACTCTTTTTAGAGGCAGCAATAACAAGTGGAACGGAAGAAAAATTGCCCATACCAAGAACACATGATGGTTTTAGTTCATCAATCAGCTCATTTGCAACCTTAATCCCCTTATTGAGAGTACTCAAATATTTTATGAATTTCGCAGGGTTCATCGATGGAGACAAAGCAGGGATTGATCTTCTCTCAAATTCCATTGAAACAGCATTTTCAAGCTCTGACCCCAATCCAGCAAGTACAACCCTGAACCCCATGTTTCTGAGTTCCTTTGCAATTGCTACTGCCGGCAAAATGTGCCCTCCAGTACCACCGGCCCCTATAATGACAGTCTTGGTCATGTCAGCTCCTGGCGATTGTTTCTGTCTATGGCAAACAGTATACCCACCTCAAGCATGTTGACAATGAGCGAGGTGCCACCAGCCGACAGGAATGGGAGTGTAACACCAGTTACGGGCAAAAGACCGGTTGCAACAGCCATATTTATGAACCCCTGAAGCCCAATATGTAAACCTATGCCAAGAGCCACAAGATATGAGAAAAGATTTTTTGATCTTGAAGCGATCCTGATTGCACGCACAACAAACAGGGCAAACATGGCTATCACAAAAACGGCACCAACAAAACCAAGTTCCTCCACAACAAGAGAGAACACGAAATCACTCTCCACCATCGGCAATCGCCCAAACTTCTGCTGGCCGTAGAAAAGCCCAGAACCAAAAAAACCTCCATTAGCAATGGCAATCAGGGATTGCACCATCTGGTATGACACATTGTCCGAAAGATTGGGATTCAAAGGGTCCAGCCAAGCCGTTACTCTGTCTTTCCAGTAGGCAACTCTGGTCAAACTTTCATATAAAACACCAAGTACAAAAAGTGCGCCAAGGAAAATCAAACCCCACATCGGAGCACCGCTCAAAAAATATTGCGTGATAAATATTGTCAAAATAACGATGGTCGAGCCAAGGTCAGGGCTCCTGAGGACAAGGATTGCTGGCACACCAAACATGAGGAAAAGCTTGAGAACTTCCTTTACAGACATTCTTCTTGGTTCCCTTGCCGAGAGATAGGACGCAGTGGAAAGTATCAAACCAACCTTTGCAAGCTCCGAAGGCTGGAAGGATTGGCCAGCAATCTCGATCCATCTGGTTGAATAGTTGATTGTTACTCCAAAACCAGGGACATAAAGAAGCACAAGAAGGCCTATGGCCAGGAAATAAATCGGATAAGCAAGAAGCTTTATCGTGTCAATACTTGATCTGTATGCCACAAAACCAGCAACAAAACCTATAATGAAAGCCACCAGTTGCTTGAAAAGCCAGTAACCAGGTGATGGAACCTCGCCCACAAAAGCTTTTCCAACACCAGCAGAATAGACGGCCAGAAGACCAATACCGACCAGCGAGAGTGTTGAAAAAAGAAGCCCTTTGTCAAAAACGTAAGCCCTTTTGGGCAAGCTCCCTCACCTCCTGGCAGAACATCCTGCCCCGGTGTTCATAATCCTTGAACTGGTCAAAACTGGCACAGGCTGGTGAAAGAAGAACGGTATCGCCAGGTTTAGCGACCTTGATAGCTTTTCTTATGGCTTCTGATTGGTCTTTCGCCACTATGATCCTGTCAAAACCGCCACCTCTAAGTGCTTTTTCAATTTTTGGGGCAGTGGCACCATGTAGAACTGCATATCTAACTTCGCCAAAATTACCAGCAAGCTCTGAAAAATCGGAACCTTTTTCTGAACCGCCAAGGATTATAACATAAGGCCCTGGGAGTGATTTAACCGCTAGAATCGTTGCTTCCGGCTTTGTCGACTTTGAATCATTGATAAATTTGATTCCCTCCCACTCACCGACAAGCTGGAGTCTGTGTTCGAGCGGAATAAAATCTTTTGCTGTTGAAAGGGCAAGTGCAGAATCGACACCAAACCTCGATACCGCAAGTGAGGCAGCCATCAGATTGAGTGCACTGAAATCTCCAACAAGTTGGTAATCAGAGAGGGAGGAAACCCTTTTTCCTCTTATATATATGTCTTTGCCATCAAAATAGGCCTCGATGTTCGGGCCGTTTTTTCTTGAGAAAGAAGCTACATTGGCACACGTTTTTCCATCAAGAGAAGAACTCCACTTGTCATCGGCATTCACCACAGCAAGGTCTTCTCCATCCATTCTTGCAAGCACTTTTTCTTTCAGGGAAGCATATTCTTCCATGCTTGCGTGCCTGTTAAGATGATCTTGCGACAGGTTTGTGAAAACGGCAGTTTTTGGGTGAAAAGTTTCCATCAATTCACACTGGAAGGACGAGACTTCAATTGAGAGCACCCAGTCCGGCTGGGTTTCGGCAACATGGTTTGAAAGGGCATCACCTATATTTCCAACCGGCTTGCTTTTTATTCCAGCCTTGTTCAGCATGTGGGCAATCAAGGCGGTTGTTGTTGATTTACCGGATGTGCCGGTCACCGCAGCATAACTGCAGGGCAAAAGCTCTGCGGCCAGATCAAGCTCCCCCCTGAGGGGGATTGAAAGCGATCTTGCCTTGACGAGCACTTCCGAATTCATAGGAATCCCCGGGGAAACAACGATCATGTCGGAGGCGAAAACCCTTTCAGAATGGCCTCCGATTTCAAATGGGAGTCCAAGGGATTCAAGTCCCTCGACATTTCCCGAATCCGAGCAAAACACTTTTGCGCCAACATCAGAAAGGAGTTTTGCAACAGCCCTTCCAGAACGCCCCATGCCCAGGACCGAAATTTTCCTACCCTTCAAAAAAGACATTGCTTCTTGGTTCACATTTAGAATTGATAATCTCAAGCTGGATGCAAATCAACCCTAGGACAAACTTTCGATTCTTCTCCTGAAAATTTTGACCCAATAAAATAAGGATCAATTTGCAAATTTATAGTCTTTTTAAACCAAAACACCTCTTATATAAGTGACATGTGATAAGGTTTAGGCTGTTTTTAATATGGAATGTGGCTCTGCATAAAGAAACAACCTTGACATGTTTATTTCTGCCAATATAAAGGGCCTTGAAAATAGGCTGGAATTAATAAATAGGAGGAGTTGCCATTAACACTACAAAATTTAGGGCTCTCTTGGTCTCCCTGCTGACAGCACAAATCATCTTTGCATACACACTACCAATAATGCCAGTCAAATGCGCAACACCGAATCTTAGAAATTTCACCTTTCATGGCATCTCAAGCAATAATGAACTGGTGGTGTCCAACCAGAATGAGATTTTCTGGTTAACAAAAAAAGGTGTTCAAAACTCCATTCCGGCCAATAAGGTCTTTTCAACCCCAGGTGCTGACAGAATATACTTTATGATCGATGATAAACTCATGTCAACCGACATGGAGCAGTGTAAAATATCGGAAATAGAAGCAATCCTTCCCGTTGATGGCCCCGTTGAAACCGCAGGAAAATGGCTCGCCACACAAACTAGCCTTGGAACAGAACTTTTCTACGATTGCAGAACGCAGACGAAACTCGAAGGGATGTGGTCTTTCTCCACCTGTGATAATGAAAGTTTCTTGCTTACCAATAAAGTTGGAGCTGGTGCAATCCTGCTTTCAAAAAATGGCCAAGTGCTTGGCAAATCGCTTCTCCCTGGGGAATTTCTATACGCAGGCAAACACGTCCTGTATATAGGGCCAGAAAGTTGCGAACTGCTTTCAAAAGAAAACCTCTCACCACTTTGCAAATTACCAGCAATGGACAGTTACACGGTCCAGAATGGTCACATAATCGGAAAAAATGCACAGGGTAAAGCTACTTTTGCGTTTGGTAATGGAACACTGACAAAAAAACAAATGCCGGAACTAAACTCCGATTACTTTACACAAAATAGCCTGATCGGATTTGATGATAATGGCAAGTACAGGGCGTATACTCTCCCAGAATTTGAGCTGGTCCAACTGCCTGATATTTCCATGAAATCAGAGTGGTACTGGTTCAAAGAGGCTGGCAGCTTCATCATCGTTGAAGGTGATGGTGAAGAATGCATTGCTATCGACTCAGAAACAGCGGCACCCTTTGCAAAAGTGCCAAAACCGGCCAGTGCTTCTGGCGAATACCTCGTATACTCAGCTGCAGATCAGGTAGTTGTGCACAGGATCAATGGCGAGAAAACAGTACCAAATTGTATCAGAACCGCCGTTGACAATGGAATCAAACACCCGAAACCAAGAATGATCTCTTCCCAAGGAGACAGGTGCACGCTGATATATGTTAATGACCATGAAAATACGATACTCTCAAGGATAGACACTCAGACAAACTCTAAAATAGGAGAACAAAACATAACCGGCTACACTGCCAAGATTGTTTTCTGTCCGCAAGAATCATCAGTGATACCCTATTCTAAAATAATAGATACTATCGACTCTTCTTCCATAGAGAACTTGAGAAGAAACGGCCATGGCAAGGCAAGCCTTGCATTCATATCTGAGAATGCTCTATCTGCCGTTGTTGTTTCCCCCATAAACGGTGAAATAAACGAATATTCCTTGATCGAAAAGTCATCCGATTGACATGCCAACCCCCTTGCTTAGAATCTGACCCGAGGCCAGAGATGCTAAGAGATTTTGAAGGTTCAAGCCCAAAGATAGCCGAGAGCGCATTTGTTGACCCAAACGCAATAATCATAGGCAATGCCATTATTGCCCAGAAATGTTCGATATGGCCAGGCGCAATCATAAGGGCAGACATCAACACCATCACCATAGGCGAGATGTCAAACGTGCAAGAATTCGTTTCAATACACGTTGAATCGGAAGTTGCAACAAAAATTGGTAATGGAGTCACGGTTGGCCACAGTGCAACACTCCATGGCTGCGAGATTGATGATTTTTCCTTGATTGGAATTGGCTCGATCATCCTGGACAGGTCAAAAATTGGCCACCACTGCATGATTGGTGCTGGCTCACTGATACCACCCAGCAAAACAATTCCTCCCCGTTCACTTGTTATGGGAAGCCCCGGAAAAATCATCAGGGAACTATCTGATGAGGAATGCAAAAACCTCGAGATTCATGCACAAAAATACTTCTTGCTTTCAGAAAAGCACAAAGGAGAAATTTATGGCAAAGAACAAAAACAGGATTAGCAAGCAGCAACATGTTGAAGCACCACCACCAAAACCAAAAAATTTTATAGACAGAATTTTCAATCTTTCACATTCCGGCTCTGACTGGAAAAAAGAAATTATCGCTGGAATCACAGCATTCCTTGGCACGGCATTCCTCATGCTTGTTGTTCCAAAGATTTTTGGAATAGCTTATCAGCAAAACGGTATGATTGAGGAAACGGTTGCCTTTGCAACTCTTATCGTGGTGGTTCTTGCAAACCTTGCAAGTGGCATTCTCACAAATCTACCGTATGTACTTGCTCCATCAGTTGCAACAACCCTCGCCATGATGTCCGTTCTGACATACATGTCAGATTCGCCCAACACAATGTTCGGACTCATACTCATTGCTGGCGTAATCTTTTTGGCAATCACAATCCTGCCAATCGGAAAACGCATCATCCAGTCCTTCCCGAAAGGGCTCAGATACAGCGCAGTTTTGGGTCTGGGACTCATGCTTGTTCTAATGGGTCTTCAGGCATCAGGCCTGTTTGGTTCGGCCCTTGGAAGCGGCAAAATAGCAGAACAGCTTGCCGGACAGGTTTATAATATCTTCCCAATGTTCCACTCAATCAACATCTTTGACACCAGATTGCTTATCTTCCTCATTGGTTTGATATGCGTGGGATATTTTATCTTTACAAAAGCAAAACACCCATACCTTTGGACAATCCTCCTGACCACAATTATCGGTCTTTTCTTCATATCTGAAACGTTTGGTGGAGGAGTAGCAAACAGTGGATGGATCTCGCCACATCCGGATTTCATGAATGTTTTTAATTTCAAATCTGGGCTCATATACCTCCCAGATACTTCACAGTGGTTATCGAGCAATCTCCTGCAACCAAGCAATCTATTCTCGATATTTGGAAAAACAGCAATCATAGGCATCGGAACTGTTGTAATGCTCATTGTCAGGGACATATTCAGTGCCTCAGGCACACTCGCCGGTCTTGCAACACTTGAGGGCAGAATGGGTCCAAACGACAATGATTTCAAGAATTCCCACCGCGCATTGATGGTCCAGGGCGGATCAAAGGTCCTGTCAGGAGTCTTTGGTGCTGCACCGGTTGAATATGTCCCAGAGTCATCAGTGGGTATCGCAGCAGGCGGAAAGACTGGAATCACCGCTGTTGTTTATGCTGGCTGCGCAATCCTTGCAATATTTCTTCTCCCATTGTTCAGGTCTATTCCAATGGTTGCATTGGCGCCAGTTTTCATAGCAATTGGCCTCTCCTTTATAAAATTTGCACAGGAGATCAACTGGAAGGACGCGCTCGAATCAATACCAGCCATCGTTGTCATCATCATGACAATGGTCACATGGAATATCGCCATAGCACTTATGTGGGGCATCATCATACAGCTCTGCCTCTGTGTGGCTGTGTGGAAGTTTGAAAAAACAAATGCTGGCCTCTGGACACTTGGAGTGGTTTCACTCGTTGGCTTGGTCCTCTTCTATATAGGCCAATAGAAATAGGATAAATGGTAAGAGTAACTTACATAGGGCACTCATGCGTGCTTATTCAGAGCAATGGCACCCAGGTAGTGATAGACCCTTACATAGAGAAAAACATTAAAGCTATTCTGCCGCCAAAGGG
>JAGOOK010000030.1 GCA_017992555.1 Caldisericia bacterium
TTGGTTTATCGCGGTATTCTTTTGGCACAAAACTCCCCAGCAGAAACCAGTGGGAGGGTATTTTGACGTCAAGATCGAATGTCACCTGTTTATCTGTGGAAATGCTGTCTGACATTGGATACCATGCGTTATAGCAGTGAAAATGGTAGCCATTTGTAAATATCTGTGTTCTTATACCCTCTGGACTCGCGTAATTCATTGTTCCGTCGTAGATAAACCTTAGCTTGTGCGCGCCGGTTTGCATTTTTTGAGGGAATTCAAGGAAGAAATTGCCTTTATCACTTCGGGATTTTATTTCTCTGTCATCAAGTGTCGCCCTCTTTATTGCCAGTTCCGATGTTGCAACGTACCATTGCATTTTATCAACAGGTATTTCACACACCAGGTCGCAGATGAGGTCAAATTCGTAAGATGATTCAGTGATAGTGACTTTTCCGGTGAAACCTTTTATTGTTGCAACGCCATTTGTTGGTCTTGGGTTTTGCTGGATTTCCTCAATCCATAGACCTTTATCACTCCTGGACTGTACAGCTGTTGCGATAAATTGCGGAACAAGAAGGTAAAGAACCAATACAATTGAAATGAGTCTTCTGCGCATCATCAACCTCCTCTATAGAATAGTAATGGTTTTCTGGTGCTCAGGTTGTTTACAAAATGTATACAAAATTGGTTTCTTATTTTTTTGGCAAAATAGATAAACCCTCAGAAGGTAAAAGGTTTATCTTGTCCCCCTATCTAGCCGGACCCATTTGATTTTGATTATAAGTGTAATTCTACTGTACCAAATTCAAGATAGTGAAAAAACATTGCGAAAATCTGAATATTTTTGCAAGGCGCAAAGAAGGCTTTTTAAATATATTTAAAAGTCATCATGATTGCGCAATTTGTTTGTTTTATAAGTGAAAATTAATTTATCACAGGAAAGTACTGGATTTAACTAATAATACTTTATATTTAATAGTATAAGCACAATTAATTTATATTTTTTATCCACAATTTATTAATCATGGCCATACATTGCAAGCCTAATCCTGCCAGTAACCTATTGTGACCTTCTGCGTGTCTTTGTCCCAGACAATGTCTGCGCCAAAGACTTCAGATATAAATCTGATTGGAACAAAAGTCCTTTTGTTTTTTATTTCTGGTGGAACGTCAAGCTGCACTTTCTGATTCCCAACAAGGCAATAATTTTTCCCTACATAAAGCGTTACCTGCACCTCTCCTCTCGAGATGTAAATTTCTTCTATGGCTTTATGTTTTGGGTAAAAATCAACTATACACCCGAAGGCCTCTGAGATAAATCTTGCTGGGACCATTGTTGCACCTTTGTTGATGTATGGAGGCCAATCAAGTTTTGATGGTTTGCCGTTTATTCTTGCTTCATAGGAACCAATCCAGAGCTCGACTGTAAAGCGTTTTCTTTCGCTCATGACGACGACAACACCGACTTCATCGGTTCCGCCATTTGACTCGACAATTATCTTGCCTGTGTAAGAGGTGTTCTTCGCCATCCCTTTTGTGTCAACGACAATGGGTATGTCAATCGGTGCCTTGCTTATGTCAAAAACACCTTGTTTTATTTTGAGCCAGTCGGCTCCTGGGCCTGGTTTTATTGTACCAGAGAGGACACCCGAACCCAAATTGGAAATTGTTATTTTTGATTCGTATATCTGGTCTGGCTCACATTGGTTGAAGAATAGCGTTGGTGGATCAACCTTGAGTTGTGGTGGCCTGGGCTTTATTGTGATGGTTATATCTACTACCTTTGTACCGCCATTGCTTGTTATCAATATTTGGCCCTTGGTTGTTGCCCCATCCTTAAGTTGCTTGGTGTCTATTTCCATCTTGAAATTTTTTGGGTCGGTGGTGAGTGAAAAATCCTTTGATGAAAGGATTATCCAGTCGCTGTTTGGCTCAAGAGTCCCTTCGAGTGTCTGTATGCCGCCATTTGAGATCGCAAAGGTACCTGTAAGTTGATCTCCCCAGTTCACATCCGTAAAGATCAGTTCTGTTGGATAAACAACAAGCCTTGGCCCTTTCTGTTTTATTTTTATTGTGACCTCGACTTTTGCAGTACCGCCGTTGCTTTCAAAGAACACATTTGCTTTGTAACTCCTGTTGTAATCGAGCATCAATGTGTCGGCTGTTGCGATAAGTTTTTTGTGGTTTCCTTCCCACGATTGGTATTCCAGTGATAACCAGGCCATGTCAGTTTTTATATTGCCCCTAAGGGTGCCTTCACCAACATTGTCTATGAATATTTCTGCTTCACTGTAAGTGCCCTTCTCGACTGTTCCAAAATCAATTGTTGGCGGTGTCACTTTGATTATTGGCAAGCCTGTAACTGTGAAGGTTATTATTACTGTCTGTTTTTCGCCATTCGTTGCCTCGACCAGTATTGGTATGTTGTAAACCTGCCCCACTGTGAGATTTTTGGTGTCTATCGTGCAAACAAACTGTTTTGTCTCGGTTGTCAGCATGAATTGGTCAGAGGAGAGTTTCATGTATGGAACATTGAATTTTACAGTTCCGATAAGTGTTCCTTCGCCACCATTCCAGACATTGAAGCTCGTTTTTTCAGTCCTGCCCTTTGGTATCTCACCAAGGTCGATCTTTATTGGATCAACCATGAGTTTCGGTGGCCCTGATCTTGTAAAGCAGTAAACATTTCCTCTGTCAAAAGTGTAGACATATTTGTCGAAAACAGTGACTCCACCGAGGCCAGCTTCATCGAGCTGGTAACTCCAGAGTTCTCTACCGCTGTTTATCTCGACGATTTTGAATTTAGCTTTGCATGAACCACAGTTTGGCGGCGTATCACCCTCATTGAGGTAGATGTAATTATCGGAAGCGGCCATGCAAAGCCTGATCCCTTTTGACATCTTGTACGCCCATTGCTGTGTTGCGTCTCTTTTGTTGTAGGCATAGACAACTCCCTCATCTGCGCCGGTTATGATCCAGCCATTTGAGACAATCGGCGTATGTGCGTAGATATGGCCGTCGCCATATATTGTTGGGTAATTGCGCCATTCTGTTGAAAGGTTGTCTGGTTTGACTCGTGCAACGAGGCTCTTCGGTTCTTCAACTTCCACGTAATAGAATCTTCTCGGGTCTCTCGGATCAACATATTTTCTTCTGTAAACTGCAACTGATTGGCCTGAAAGAATTATCTCTTCGCCGTCATAAACGGTTAGAATATCCATCCTCATGTTGCCGTAGTCAAGCTTGTCGACAACAGTTCCGCTTGAATCATCGACTGCCACGAATACAGCGCCCCTGATATAGGCACCCAGCCATCTTCCATCAAAACTGCCAACATGGAGTTTGGAGCACGCAATATAGACTTTCCCACCAATGAGAGATGGCGATGCTGTTGCTGGAGCATCTGGCAGGCTGGCCTTCCAGACGAAATCGCCAGTGTCCTGTTTCATTTTATAAAGATATCCACCAGAGCTGCTTCCATGGCTCATGGTTCCCACGGCCACATACAGAAATCCATTTTGAAAGGTTGGCGACGACTCGCAGAATGTCCCATCAAGTGATGTTTTCCAGATTATTTTGCCCTTTAAATCGAAGCAATGGGCGATTATTGATCCGGTGCCACTGTCTTTTATGCCATCAGAAGAAACTGCCATTACTTTTTTTGTTCCATCATAAGAGGTGAAAATTACTGGAGAGCCAAGAAAAGCGCTGCCATCAACACTGTATTTCCAAATAACTTCGCCTGTATCAGGCTTCATGCAGAAAAAATTTCCGGAGCCATCGCCTGTGAAAAGCAGTGGTGTGTCGCTATCCCAGCATGCAACAACATTGCTGTGCGGCGCAGAGTCAAAGGGTTTTCTCCACAGGAGTTTCAATGGTGGTGGAAGCTCGACTGACGAATAAGCTGTATGAAAAGCATCACCATGCATGTGCGTCCAGTCGGGCGTCTTCTCCTCCTGGGAGCGCCCGTAAACAGGAAATGCAATCATGGTGATAATCAATAACAGTGTATATACCCTGCGCATTTAATCACCTCTTTGGTAATATTACATTTGTTAAGCATTTTCGGTTCATATTCTTGACACATGGACATTTACAACCATAATAATGCTGCCAGTGGGTGGTTAGTTCAGAGGTAGAACGCTTCCCTGACACGGAAGAGGTCAGTGGTTCAATTCCACTATCACCCACCATTTCAAAATATAGATGCCCAGCCTGAAAGACAACCTTAAACGTCTCATATCCAGGCCTGTTCGTGTCCTCGTAGAGGCCGCCCTTTCATTTAATGATGACAATTCTTTTATCCATGCTTCTTCTGTGTCTTTCTACTTTATCCTTTCAATAATACCGTTTGTACTTTTTGCCATCTCTTTTGCGGGCAATATCTTGAAACATGACCCTGCACTTCTTGAAGCAGTCTACAAAGGTCTTTCACTTTTTATTGCCAGAACAGAGGCATTGGAATGGCTGAAAAATTTTGTTGATACAATCATAAAAAGCAGTGGTACAACAACAATTACCGGCGTTGTTTCTTTGCTCTTCGTTTCTGTTGGAATGTTCAGGAGCCTTGAGTATGTAATGAACCACACATTTGGCGTGAGGCCGAGAGGCTATATAAGATCATATTTGATCGGCATCTCCTTCTCGCTGATACTCAACATATTGCTTATACTGGCCGTTGTTGCCTCTCCGCTTCTCAATATTTTGAGCACGACCAAGGGTTCAACTTTGCACCAGTTTCTAATGAAGATACCATGGATGCTTACACTGTTTAACTGGATGTCCAATGCTTTTATTTTTGCCCTTATATGTTTCCTCATTTACCTGATTCTACCAAACACAAGGCAGCGGTTCAGAAATGTTTTCTGGGGTGCTGTAACGGCCGGCCTCTTATGGAATTTATTGAAAGTAGTTTTTGATCTTTACCAGAGTATTTTTACTGGCTCACAGCCTTTGCTTGGCACTTTTGCCTACGTTCTGGGAGCCATTTTCTGGATGTATTTGTCTACATCAATAATAATTTATGGTGCAGAAGTCTGCATGATATTGAGTTTGCGTTCCAAAGGCGTCCCTGCGCCAAGTTTTGCGCAGCTTTTCAGCAAGGCCACCAGAAGGATTGGCCTTAGTGTCCCCTGGGTGTCGAAAACAGCGAAGAAACCTCCTGGGCAAAGCTCCTCTTAGGGTTGAAACCCAGTCGTTCCCTTGCTTTTGTCTGGTCATATTCATGAGACAGGCACAGCAATTTGCATGTAAATTTTGAGAATGGAGGTTTTTTCTTTCCCCAAAACGTTTGGCAAGCAGAGGCAATGGTGAAGGCCATGCTTGTTGATATT
This sequence comes from Caldisericia bacterium, assembly GCA_017992555.1. Lineage (GTDB taxonomy): Bacteria > Caldisericota > Caldisericia > JAAYUI01 > JAAYUI01 > JAAYUI01. The sequence goes on from JAGOOK010000030.1 coordinate 5,316, forward strand.
TTCAGCCCCTTGTTTTTCAGCCCCAGGGTTTCGCAGGCAATTTTTACCACTTCATTTGCGGTGATTGGGTCTGGGCCTACGATGTTGAATGCCTGGAATTCGACACCTTTTTTGGATGAAGCCAGCAGGCAAGCGTCAACTACATCCTCAACATGCACCATGTGCCATATCTGGTTTCCTGTCCCTATCATCCTCAGAGGTGTTTTGAGCACCTTGTAGATCTTGTCCATGGCGCCATCTTTCATTTCACCATAGATGAGTGTTGGCCTCAGTACGACAACTTCGATGCCGAGCTTTTTCCCGAGCCCGAGCACCACCTCTTCACCAGCCCTTTTTGTGTCTCCATAGCCAAGACCAGTTCCAAGATCATCATCTTCTTTTATTGGAGAGTCTTTGCTGTCCAGACCCACTGCCGAGACAGAACTAATGTGAACATATCTCTTTGCTCCAAGCTTTTTTGCAGCTTCAATGAGTTTTCCCTGGAGTGTAACGTTTGTTTCCCAGAGGTCTTTTGTAGAAAGGTGATCAGAGATATGGCCAATGCAATTGAAGAAAACATCGATATTTTCGTTGAAATTCTCAAAGGGAATGCCTTTGTAGTCTTCGAGAAAGGTTTTGCATCCCTCTATTTTTCTCTCTCTTCTAATAGGGCAAAAAACCTCATGCCCCTCTTTTGCCAGACGCTTTGCAAGGTGTGAACCAAGAAACCCGGTTGCACCAGTTACGAGTACTTTCATTTTTCAAACACCGCCAGGATTTGATCTGACTCTTCACCTTTGAATGGGGAGCCGTCGAATTTGCCATATAGGCTGATTGAGCTGAATTTTGTTCTTGAAGCGTGACGAACCAGGTCTTCCTTTGTCATGATCATGAGGTGTTGTGACATTTCAGACATTTTCCAGGAACTGTTTTTCTCCAGCATCACTATTGAGAGTCTGGTGTTTTCACCAACCAGGTCGAATATTTTAAGAAAAATCAGGTTTGGTTCAGGTGTTTCTATTAATTCATACCTCTCGCCATTTTTAATCATTTTTCGGTAATTCAGCGTCTGGATCGCAAGGATTCCGCCAATTTTCAGTACCAATTTTGCATCGGCAAAGAACGATAGGACCTGTTTTTCATCGTCCAGAAGTGAAACAACATTGCCGAGCATGAGCACCGCATCAAAGGGTTTTGCTTTATGTTTCGTGATATCAAGCATCGACATTGGCTCAAAATCAACGTAAGTTCTTTCTTCCTGGGCGTTTTTCTTTGCTTTTTGTATCAAGTTGTCAGAAATATCTATTCCATGCATGTCATATCCAAGTTTTGCCAACTCTATTGCATGTTTTCCTGTGGCACAACCCACGTCGAGCACTTTTTTTGCGTTGTGTGATCTCAATACTTTGTGAAGGAATGGAACCTCGGTTGAGAGCCTTCTGTTCCAGTCAACAAAAAGATCATATCTCTCGCCGATGTTGTTGAATATTGTCAAAGCGACGCCTCTATCGTCGAAAGCATTTCCTGTTGAATCAATCCATTTGAGGCCACGATATGACTGTTGTAGAGATCAAACGGTTCATTATTAAAACCTGTGACCATTCCGCCAGCTTCCATGACCATGAGGACCCCTGCCGCCATGTCCCACGGTTTCAGCTTCAGTTCCCAGTAGCCGTCCAGCCTTCCAGCAGCGACATAACAGAGATCAAGTGCCGCTGAACCAAGCCTTCTGACGGCATGTGTATTGAGCAGAAATGCAATGAAATGGTTTACATTGTTGTCTTTAAGGTCCCTTGCCTTGTCGTAAGGGAATCCTGTTGCAAGCATGGAAACCTGGAGGTTGCTTCTTTTTGAAACGTAGATGCTTTTGTCATTGAGGCATGCACCTTCGCCCCTTTTTGCTTCAAACAGTTCCCTCCTGTTGGGGTCATATATGACCCCAATCATGGGTTCACCATCCTTGTATGCCGCAATTGAAACGCAGTAAACAGGCATTCCGTGTGCGTAATTTGTTGTTCCATCCAGTGGGTCAATTATCCATTGCCATTCCGATGTCCCCTGTTTGCTGAATGCCTCTTCTGACAGGATGGAATCCTCAGGAAAGTTTGATTCTATAGTGTTTGTTATGAGAGTTTGTGACCTGTAGTCGGCCTCTGTTACAAGGTCGCATGTAGAGGATTTGGTACGTGTTTTCAGATCACAAAATCTCATGTCCAGGAGCAGTGTGCCTACGTCAAGTGCTAGTTCAGAAGCGATTTTGAACCTTTGTTGCATCAGGTATGGCACCTTCTTTTGCCAAGCGCCTGTATTCGAACCAGGCCGAGCGAAGAATTTTTTTGTCCTGCGGGAACGTCAAGAGCCTTATTGCTTTTGCTGGTGGAACAACCAAATAATATGAGAAGAATGCCTCTGTCTTTACTTTTCTTGATTTTGCAAGCATCAGAAAATACTTGACTGATTTGTCAATTACATTGCTTTCATCAATCTTGAATTGATAGTGGGTGTCGCCAATGGGTACTACTGGATCTGCCTGCAAGTGGGTTTCTTCGAACACTTCCCTTATTGCAGCTTGCTCGTGCGTTTCGCCTTCCTCAAGGTGCCCCTTTGGTAATATCCAATTTTTGTTGCTTTTTCTTTGCAGGATGACGACTTTCCCTTCCAGGAACACAACTCCTCCTGCCGATTCTTCATGAGTCATGGGAACCATATTATCCAATTGGGGGGAGTTATTCAAGCTCCCGGTTTGGTTTTTCCGGAATGGTTATTTTTATGTAGTTTCCAAAAGGTAATGTCCTTACCTCAAATGTTCCCCCCATTGCCTTGGTGAATTCTTTTGCATAGGAGAGCGCCAAACCAACTGAACCGGGGTGTTCCTCGAGTGTTTTTGAAGGGATCCTTGCGAAAGCGTCTGAAATGTACGCAAGGTCTTCCTTGGTCCATTGCTTCCCGTCATCAATCACCGAAAGTACAAGGTTTCCGTCAGTTACCTTGCAATAAAACCTCATTTTGTCACCTTTATGGAGATACATGAGTGACGCTTTGCAAAGATTGCCAATTATTCTGGAAACAACTTCTTTATCAAGCAGGAGGAGCTTGTTTTCACCAACAAACATGTTCTCCACAGTTATTCCCTTTTGCCAGGCGCTCTTTGTCAGTTTCCCTGCCTCCTGATAAAACATGTCAGAGAAGAAATTTCTATTGTTATGGAAAGTGAATTTTCCATTTTTCAATCTTCCAAGATCAATCAGGTCTTCAATCAACCATGAGAGCGATTCTGCAGACTGCGAGGCTATGCTTATGAATTCGATCTGCTCTTTTGTCATATTCGGTTTTCTTTGGTCAAGGAGTTCAAGAAAACCAAGGAGTGTTGTAAGAGGCGTCCTCAGCTCATGTGTCATTGAGGCGATGAATTCATCTTTGCCCTTGTTCATCTCCTCAAGCATCGCAACCTTGTCTTTCAGTTCATCGCCAATCAGGTTTTTTTGGATCGCCAGTGCAAGCTGGTTTGAAAGGTTTTTCATCATGTCTGCGACATCTGTGTTGAATGCACTACCAACTTTTGATGCAACAAACATATATCCTTTTACTCTTGCTGAAATTTCCATTTGGAAAACAACCTGGGATTTGAATGGCAGATCAATTATTTTTGGAAAAACGTCTTGTGACTGGATTTTCTTGTGTATTTTTGAATATCTCTTGAAAACGATTTTTACAATTTCACGCTCATTATTGTCTAATCCTTTGAAGAAGATCCCTTTTTCAATTGAATCATCAGAATTGAGCAACAGGAGCGAAAAGGCATCTATTGGCAAGACTTCATTGATTGCGTTCCAGGAGACCTCAAACATTCCTCCAATCGTTGTTGCCTTGTCGATAAGCTCGGATGTCTGCACAAGGCTTTTCAATATATTCGCTTTTTGCTTGTCTTTTAAAGTCTTCGTTGCTTCTTCTGTGATGTCCCTTGCATGCAGGAATAATTTTGGGCCATCACGTGTTTGTATATAGGCCGATTTTATCTGGACTATTTTGTTTGTTGATATGATCTGTTTTTCAGAGTATCCGGAATTGATTGTTTCGCGAAAAAATTCAGAGAGGTCCAATGTATTACTTAGTTTTGGGCCAATGCCATCGAGTGGAGAAAGTCCCACTATTTCTTCAGCGGCCTTATTTGCGCTGGTTATTTTGTATGTTTTTGGATCAATGCTCACAATTCCTTCTTTTTCGAATTCCAGCATCTGCAGGATGTGCTCCTGCGATGTTCCTGGGAGCATGGAGTATATTTCTAGTTTCAACTGAAACTGCTCGCTAAGCACGAGAAGCATGAATGATATGCCGAAGAGCAATAATGAAAGCGAAAGGAAAATCATTGATTGGTCGTAATTTGCCATTGTAAATACCGGATTCCCTAATTCCATCAGTACCGAAAAGACTTCTGCGAGCAAGATTGAGATCATCATCCCAAAAATCACTGATGCCACCATTTTTTTTACAAAGTCTGCAGGCTTACTTGCAACAATTCTAAGTGCTTCATATGCGATGGCGACTTGGATGATATAGCTGACCAAATTTGTGACTACACCTGGAAATTGCCAGCTAAGAAGGACCAACTGAAAAAAATGGATCATTGAAAATATTACAAAGATTAGCAGATAAACTGAAACAAACCACCCTGGTTTTTTGCCATATAAGGGAAAATCGGGTCTGATCAGAACAAGATAGGCCAGGTATAGCGAATAAAGCGTGATCAGGAAAACTGATGAAAGGACAGTTTTTGAGGACAGAAGAAAATCCTGTCCCAAGCCACCCAGATAAGCAAGTGACATGTAAGCCATCATCAGGAAAATAAACAATCCTACAAGGTAAGCTTTCCTTATCTTGTAGTTGAGGGTCAGTTTTACGAAAAAGTATGTGATTATGCCTATTGCGCAAAATATCACATTGTATATGGAAATGGCATGTTCATAATTGCCGACCTGCCACACGAAAGGAAAATACGGCACGGTTATTCCTACCACCAAAATTGAAAACAGTGCCAGTTTTTTTCTCGCGTCCATAGTTGTTTTATGCTAACTGATTTGTGTAAATCGGCAATAAGATATATTTTCACATCCTTAACGTCAAACTAGGTATAATTTGCAATATCAATAATTTTCTGTGGAGTTTAAATCCATTCAGAAAATGATTAAATCCTGAAATTGAAACCACTTGACAAACAATATATATGTACTAAAATTTCCGTTCGTGCTTGGAGTATAGCTTGACTTTCAATCTTGTTGGGCGACCCTTGCTTGCGAAGAATAGCCCTATTTCGCAGGCGCCATAAGTGAAAATAGAATAGCACTCCGGCCAAAAAAATTGCACTTAAATATATTATGCGTTTGAGGTGATAGATGCCTACTATTAGTCAATTGATTAGGCACGGGAGACAAACTCCCAAGACCAAGTCTAAGACGCCGGCTCTCCAAGAGTGCCCGCAACGTCGCGGAGTGTGTACGGTAGTCCGTACCATGACGCCAAAGAAGCCGAACTCGGCCTTGAGGAAAATTGCCAAGGTCAGGCTCTCAAACGGTATTGAAGTTCTTGCTTATATCGGTGGAATTGGACACTCTTTGCAGGAGCACTCCGTTGTTATGGTAAGGGGCGGACGTGTTAAGGATCTTCCTGGTGTAAGATACCACATTGTCAGGGGAACCCTCGACACGACAGGCGTTGAAACACGCCGTCAGGGTCGTTCAAAATACGGCGCCAAGCGCCCGAAGAAGTGAGGAACGCATGCCAAGGAAAAAATTAGTTCTTAAAAAAAGGCAGCGCCTTGACCCGATCTACCAGAACGCCCAAATTGGAAGACTCATTGGCAAGATCCTGGTTGAAGGAAAGAGGATCAGGGCCGAGCAGATTGTTTATAGTGCCCTTGATACTGTGGCCCAGAAAACTGGAAAGACTCCAGTTGAGGTCATGGAAACCGTTATTGACAAGTGCCGTCCAAGGGTAGAGGTAAAACCACGTCGTGTTGGTGGAGCAACCTACCAGGTCCCGCTCGAAGTTACTGTTGAGAGAGGTGAAGCACTTGCAATCAAATGGATTGTTATGTTCTCAAGGAAGCGCTCCGGAATGCCAATGAGACAGCGTCTTGCTTCCGAAATGGCAGATTCCCTTGCAGGTCAGGGTGGTGCCTACAAAAAGAAAGAAGATACACACAAAATGGCCGAGGCCAATAAGGCCTTTGCCCACTACCGCTGGTAGTGAACTTTTTTTATGCAGGACCTTGAAAAGATAAGAAACATCGGCATTATTGCCCACATAGACGCCGGAAAAACCACCACCACAGAGCGCATACTCTATCTTTCCGGAAGAATCAGAAAAATGGGCAATGTTGATGACGGCAACACAACCACCGATTACATGGACCAGGAGAGGGAAAGAGGCATCACAATCGTCTCGGCCTCAACCGCCTTCGAATGGAAGGGTCACACGATCAATCTGATTGACACCCCTGGCCATGTGGACTTTACGGCAGAAGTGGAAAGATCGCTTCGCGTGCTTGACGGTGTGATCATTGTGTTGTGCGGAGTTGCCGGTGTCCAGCCCCAGACTGAAACGGTTTGGCGTCAGGCCAATCGTTATGGGGTGCCCCGCCTTATTTTTGTAAACAAACTTGATAGGGTGGGTTCGAACCTTGAAAACGTAGTGGGTAAAATCCGTGAAAGGCTAGGCGCCAATCCAGCAGTGCTTCAACTGCCAATCGGTGTCGAAGATGGTTTTAAAGGGGTCGTTGACATTATAAGGGAAAAGGCCTTTGTCTGGCCGTCTGTTGAAGATGGTACAAACATAGAAATCGGTCCTGTCCCTGAAGACATGGTTGACGACGTCAAGCTTGCCAAGCATCAACTGATTGAGACCCTTGCAGACTCTGATGAAGAGGCCCTTAACATATATATAGAGACCGGAACATTGACAGAAGACCAGATAGAGAAATTTGTCAGGTCCGGTTGTATAAAGGGCGCCATAACCCCGGTCCTGTGCGGTTCATCGTTCAGGTACAAGGGTGTTCAACCTCTTCTTGATGCCGTAATTTCCTACCTTCCTTCACCGCTTGAGAGACCTCCAGTAAAAGGCACAAACCCGAAAACAGGCGAAGAGATTGTTCGTCATCCAAATGTAGACGAACCAACAGCCGCCATTGTTTTCAAAGTGGTCAATGATCCGTTCCTCGGAACGATGTGCTTTGTGAGAACTTACTCAGGTGCCGTGAAAGCAGGAACTTACATCCTGAACTCAACAACCGGCAGAAAAGAAAGAGTCATGAGATGTCTCCATCTCTTGGCTGAACAGAGATTGGACATTCCCGAAATCTCAGCAGGTGACATCGGAGGCGTGCTTGGTTTCAAAGAGGCCGTAACAGGCAACACCCTTTGTGATGAGAGCGACCAGATACTACTTGAATCAGTTGTTTTCCCTGAGCCTGTTGTCTCAATGTTTGTAGAGCCGCCAACCAAGGCCGATGAAGACAAACTCAATAATGCACTGAGAAAACTTGCTCTCGAAGACCCAACATTCCAGGTCAAGTTTGACCAGGAATCCTTCCAGACCATCATCTCGGGCATGGGCGAGCTCCACCTTGAAGTAATGGTTGAGAGGATAAAGCGTGAATTTGGCCTTCAGATAAGAGTTGGCAAGCCGCAGGTTGCCTATCGCGAAACGATTGGCAAGGAAACGATTGCCAGGGGCCAGTACATCAGGCAGAGTGGCGGAAAAGGCCAGTATGGTGATGTACTTCTGAGAGTTTCACCTTCGGAGCGAAACTCTGACCTGATCTTTGAAAACCAGGTTTCTGAAGCAGTAGTACCGGCCAGATTTGTTTCTTCGATAGAACACGGCATAAAAGACGCCATGGAAGCAGGTCCGATACTCAGTTATCCGATAACTGACATTAAAGTTGAGTTTATCGACGGAAGCTTCCATGAAATAGACTCTTCAGACATTGCATTCAGGATCGCCGCATCAATGGCACTGAAAGAAGCCATGAAGAAGGGCAACCCGCAACTTCTTGAGCCAATCATGAAGCTGCAAGTCATTACGCCGGAAGAGTACCTTGGTGATATTCTCGGCTCGCTTTCCAAAAGAAGATGCAAGGTAGAAAAACTTGATCGCCAGGGAGTATCGCAGGTAATAGAAGCCATGGCACCAATGGGTGAAATGTTTGGCTATACCACGGAACTAAGGTCCCTCTCGCAAGGAAGGGCCACCCACTCGATGGAATTTTCACATATGGAAATCGCACCGCCGCAAGTAAGAGATGCGGTGATTGCGGCAGTCAGGGGGATACCCTGGACTGGCCAATAAATTTTATAAAAGGTAACCAAAAGGAAGAGAGGAGTCATATATGGCAAAACAAAAATACGAGCGCACAAAACCGCACGTCAACGTCGGAACGATCGGCCACATCGATCATGGCAAGACGACACTAACGTCTGCCATCACGA
>JAGOOK010000060.1 GCA_017992555.1 Caldisericia bacterium
ATTTTGGCATTATCAATAATGATCATAACAGAGTTTTTATGTCAATAAGTGTTATGAGCCTTTGGAGCATATTGTAAAAAATTAATATGACAAATGGTCCTAAAATAATCCGAAAATATGCCGAAAAATTATTTTCCTATTTCCGTCTCAAGCTTTATAAAATCAGCAACCCATTTGCCTTCCTCGAAAATGAATCTTTCGCTAAGTGCAATCTGGCTCTGGCTACCTGTCATTGTCAACACGCCTGTCGCAAACCCTTCGCCCTGCTCATTTGAATAGGCTTGTTTTATCGTGATAACAAATCCTTCCTCTCTTGGTTTTTTGCCAGTTTGTGTCGCAACAGTCATAGCCATGAAATCCTCAAAAGAAATACCGTTTTTGATTTTGGAGCTTGTGTTCTCCCAAAGATATTTTGCGTCGCCATCCAGGAGTTTATCAAAGTAATTTTTAGCATCATTTACGAGGTTCAAATTGAAATAAAAACCTTTTTCGGAGGTATTTTCAAGCTGTACTGAGGGATGATCGAGGAGCCATCTCCCATTTTCGAACACAAGTGGAAGAATGAAGGGAGTTCTCTTACCGTTGAATTCAGACTCCCCATAAATGAAAGCCTTGTTTCCATCCACAACCTGGTTTTGGGCTTCAAGATTGAGACCAGATTCGCCAAGTGTTCTGCCTGTTGCGCGTTCTTTTGTTATGTCTTTGAAAGTATCCAGAGGTGTGAGCATCCTTTGTTTTTTCGATAGCAGCTTGTAAGCCTCATCTGTTTTGCCGTTTAGCGCTTCAGATATGAATTCTTTTGCCGTGTCGATTGGTTTTGGTCTGCCATCATCAACCTCGCCGCAACAGCACAGGAAAGGGGTAAGAAGCACAAGAAGAGCAAACAACGCCAAGCCTTTTTTTCTCACGGGTGAGATTCTACCTGTGGATGGCAACAAGTTCAACACTACACGCCGACGGATTTTTATGGTAGCATTGAGAAGTACAAAAAAGGAGGAAAAATGAATCTAGAATCGCTATACAAGCTGGGTGTTACAATCGGGATCGAAAACGACCCGAGAGGCAGGGAGGGTGTCCAGAGAGACCTGGAACTCTCGAAAAAGACCTATGAGGCCCTCAAAGACAGCGAGAAAGATTATTTTGATACCGTTTCCCTCTGGAATCCTTACCCAGACTCAAGATTGCAGGCCGTGAAAGACCCGGATGCCGACATAAGAGAGTTGATGGTTGGAATAGACATTGGCACCGCGGAGCTCCTGCTTGCCGACAAACTCAAAGAAAAGGGAACCAAAATTGACGCCGTCCTTTCTCACCATCCAGGTGGAATGGGAACCGTTGGTTTGCCTAAAGTGATGGCCATGCAGGCGGACATTCTTGCTCTCCTTGGGGTGCCGATCAATATTGCGGAAGACATTGTTTCACCAAGGCAGAAGGAAGTTGACCAGGCGATTTTTGCAGCAAATCACTATGCAACAGCAGATGCCGCAAAACTTCTTGGAATCACACTTTTCTCACTCCATACCCCTGCTGATAACTGTGTGGTCACGTTCCTCGACAAAACGTTCAAAGAGAAAGACCCAAAAACGATTGAGGACCTCCTCAAGGTAATTTCTGAAATACTAGAGTATGACGTCGCAAAAAGAAGGGGTCTGCCTTCGAAACTTGAGGCTGGTTCCCCATCAAAAAGATGTGGAAAGATAGCCATAGACATGACTGGCGGCACCACTGGGTCAAAGGACCAATATGAGGCGCTTGCCAATGCAGGTGTTGGCACAATGGTTGTAATGCATATTCCAAAAGACCACGTGGAGATTGCCCAGAAGTACCATCTCAATGTAATCAACGTGGGCCACATGGCCTCCGATTCTCTTGGAATGAACATAATTCTTGACAGGTTCGAGCAAAATGGCGTGAAGCTGACCATAATGTCTGGCCTGATAAGAATCAACAGAAACAGTGGGGACCCTTATGCTGACCTGAGGTGTCCCATGCCCTCCTCGTATATCAAATAAATCTTTGCAGTTTTCTTGATACAACCTAAAACAGGCCCTGGAAAAAATTTTCCAGGGCCTGTTTTGTTTTGATTTGTGTTTGATTTGTCTTAGAAATAAAAAAGCCGGGCGTGGGAGGGTCGCCCGGCTGGGAGCAATCCCCTTGGGAGGGGATATTGGGAGGGACGGGGTCTGGGGTAGACCCCTAGCAGGTCTGGGGTAACCTGCACTTGCCATTATAATGGAAAAATATTAAATATCTATTAAGTTTATTTTTTTAAGAATTGGACCATCTGCCCTGAGGAAAATGCAGATGCAATAAAGGACATGAGAACTTCGTATGGTAATTTTGACGATATTTTGCATTCGATGATTCCACAATTGAGAGTATTGGAAAATCTTGTCTCTTTAATCTCTAGGTCTTGACGCCATAATTGGGCTTTTTGAATCTCGCTACTATTCCAAATATAGGCCAGATAAGGCATATCCTCTCTTGCCTGATTCTCATTCTCGTATTGGATTACAAAACGCAGGTTGTAGGGCTCATTGTTAATAAAATTAACCGCCACCATTCCCATTCCGGCCGGCCTTTCAAAACCTTTTATCGTTTCAAGTACTTTAGAATTGTTGCCATTTTGTAAATATTGGTAGGTGGTTTTCGCTTCACTGGCTCTGACATTTGGAATTGCCAAAACCATTGACTCCGGGTCGCCACAAAATGAAAAGAAACTTGAATTGTTCTGACCAGCCATCAATCCGCCTGTTTTCCCGAATATGTCCAGGGCGGTCTGGTCGGCATCAACGAGTGATTCCTCGTGGTCAAGAAAAACACCGAAATCTTTTGCCATGGGGACAATTATTTTGCTGTATCTTGGCGACAGGATATTTTTGGGGGCAGTGTAGACGCTTAATCCATATTTTCCCAATCTTGTTTTCTGATAGTTAT
>JAGOOK010000031.1 GCA_017992555.1 Caldisericia bacterium
ACAACCCCATAGGCTACAAAGACCCCTCCGGCTTCTCACCCTCCTGTGGTGGACGCAGTAACTTGAGAGGGAGCAATGATACTGACAACTTTGGACCAGGTGATGATCCAAACCCAGTTCCGGATGGGGGTAGCTTGATGTCTCTGGATGATGCTGAAAAACTGGCTGAAACATGGAAATTCATAAACGACAACAATATTACAAATGCTAAGGGTGAAAAGTATACTTTCAAGGAAATCCTTGATCTGTGGTTTCAAGCTAAGGCAGTTTCTGTAGGTATGCAGAAATACAAGAATGAAAATTACAATAAGAATGATATGAAATTTGCTTTCTGGACTTGTTTCTGGAATGATAGGGCAAAGTTGGGGTTAAACACCGATGGATGCATTAATATGGCTAACTGGATGAAAGCCACAGCATATTTAGAAACACATATAAACCCAAAATCGTCATCAAATAATGATGGCATCATGCAAGTTGAGAAAGGTACAGCAGAGATATTAAAAGGATTGAAGTATTTTAGCCAGAAATTTATTGATAATCATACTGATAAAAATGGTCATTGGGATATCACTGATCTTAATGCCGGGATATACGCTGGAATTGGTGTTTGGGTTGGTTGTTTAAGTGCATGGCAAGGAAACATTGATGAAGGATGTGCTGGAATAAGAGATCTCGACAAATGGGTGGGGAGTAGAGCTATTAAGGATGAGGATGGTAATATCGTTGGTTATGCTGCTGCCAAACATGATGATGAGAGGTACATCCGTGCTTGTGGTACATACGGCCCAGGAAATAGACAAGGTAAGGATGAAGATGGTAATCCTATAAGGACATACAATACGAACCATAGCGAGGTTCAATCACTAAAAAAGGCGGGATTTGCATTTATTTATGGTGTAGCAATTAGGAATCTTGTAAGACAGGGCAGAAGCCCTTACTCATACCAAAATGAAGGTGCACCAGGAGATAGTGAAAGTCCATCCTCACTCTTTTTACCATAAGGAGTAGCCATGAGAAGAACATCATGTATAATCTCATTGCTTGTAATCTCAGTCTTGCTGGTTTCATGCGGATGTCAGCCACAGAAGGAAGTATCCAAACCTGAAACCACACAAGAAATACAAAATACGCCATCTAAAGAAATCCTATCCAAAGACAAATACTGGAAGTTTAAAATCAAATATGAGCCAAAACCGAACGAAGAAAAGATATCACTTTACAATGCTCCAGGTTTTGAAGGTAAGGGAGAACTGGCAAGAAAATGGACAACCACCCTTGAAGAGTTAAAGGCTTGGCATATAGGTGCATATCCCCAATCATGGCAATTTGACCGCTCAATCATAGACCCAAAAACAGGGAATATCATTCAACATAATACTCCCCCTGCCGGCAAAACAGATGGCAAATATGTATATGGATTAGACTACCACCAATGCCTTTTGCCTTTGGATTGCTGGGAGCTTGATAACTATAAGCATTTATGGGATGGCCCCCAAGCTCTTGCTGGGGACCATCATGTGTTTACTATCAAAGGCGCTTTATTGCATGCAAGTCAGCCATTTCAATCTCTTATATACAGATTAGACCCTGAGACTGGTGAAACACTCTGGCAATTAAGTGCTGATTTTAGTGGAAGTGTGACATGGTGCCCTACCGAAAATTATCTTGCCGTTTCAGTTGATTTTTATAGGGTGGAAGGTTCGTTGAAAAAAGAGCTTATTGAAACATACATCTACTTGGTAGATCCAATAACCGGGCAAAATAAAAATATGAAATTATCACATAATAACGTTATAAGTATGGCCTGTGTTGGTAATAACCTCTGGATCCAAACAGTAGATGCCCACCTTTTGTGTGTCGATTTGACAACCATGAAGGAGACAAAGGACATAAAAATCAACCATAGCTTAGCTAATAAGCTTAATAACTGGTCATATCCGCTCGAGCGTATTGGGAATAAATTGTTGTTATCACTATATTCTGAATTTTCAAAAGACTCGCCATCAGAAGTAGAGTACATCTTATTTGATACCCTCAGTGGTCGCCAAACAGTTCTTAGCAAGCCTGCTCCAGAAACATCCAACTACATCCCAAAAGTTAGCATAATAAATGGCTCTCTGATATATCAGGATTCCCCCACCCAACTCCGTGGTGTAGACCCTGACACACTGGAAACCCTATGGTGGATAGACAAGAAAAACCTTGGAGAGAATGCCCATGTTGCCTGGCTTGACTGGCGTGGAGTGTGCGTCATCTCTGACACCAAAATAATGTGTTTCGGGCCAAAATGATTAACTTCCAATCAACTCCAATACCCCCTCCCCACTTTTAAGATGTCTTGGCAGAATGCGGGCTGAATGAAGAAGCGCTGAAGCTTGCCACAACATTAAAGTAAGCATGCAACTTTCAGGATTGAGAAGATATCCCCTCCACGTAGGGGAAGAATGTTTCAATATAGAAGAAAATTTAAGCGTCTAATATATAATAATTTATATGATAAGGATGACTTCATTCAATGATAAAGAAAGGCATTTTGAAACTGGCAAATCCAATTTTGAAACGTTTGGGGTGAGCAAATTGAATATTATAAAAACGCATCATATAACTCTTTTTGGAAAAACTGACAAATACGATATAGTCTTAAAACCTTTAAATGATGAGCATCTCCCGCTTTTGTACAAATGGTGTGCGGATCCCGAGGTCCTATATTGGACTGAGGGTGGTGAAGATACTGATCTTTCCTATGACAAGGAGACGGTACATGCTATCTATGGTGGAGTTTCGCAGGACGCATACTGTTTTTTGATAGAAGCAAATGGTGTTCCGATCGGAGAGGGTTGGCTTCAGAAAATGAATTTACCTGAAATTCTGGCCATGTATCCAAAAACGCTTGACGTAAGAAGGATCGACATGTCTATTGGTGAAAAAGATTATTGGAACCAGGGCATTGGATCGCAGTTTGTGCACATGCTGGTTGAATTTGCTTTTACTAGTGAGCATGTTGATGTTTTGCACTGTATATGTGGGGACTACAACAAACGCAGCCAGCGCGTGTTTGAGAAAAATGGTTTTACTCTTATGCAGATGGATGGACCACCCCAACCACAAGAGGAACAGATTGAATATCACTATATACTTACAGCACCAGAATATTTCGAACAAAAATAAAGAGATGCCATGTACTTGATAAACCAAACCAGCTTATTGTTGTATGAATAATTTCAAAGGGGTGTTCTGGAAACTATTCTTCCGGGTTTGGTTTTTTTGATTAAACTGCATAAAATCCCCTGTGTGAAGTCGAACAGGATATTAATAATCATTCTGGCAATCATCCTCGTGCTGGTGCCGTTTGGGCCGGCACCCAAAAAAACAGATGCTGCGTCCTATTATATCGGTGGCAGGCCAGTGCCCGGCCCTCTCCCGCCCTCATTTTATACCTCTTCACCACCACTGAATGTCAGACTGAACCTGAATTATGCCGGCTCGGCAAATAGGTGGCAGACACTGGATTTTGCAAAACCTGTCATGTGCGCGTCCCAAAAAGTTCCAGTCATTGCTTATGTCCACGGCGGGTGGTGGCTTGGCGGGAGCAAGACTGGCGCAATCTATTCCATGCCGGCCAGGCTCGCATACCAGCTTGGTTTTGCCGTTGTCTCTATCGAATACAGGCTGGCCTCATCTACAAACCACCATCCAAACCTGATAAATGACTGCAAGCTGGCAATCAGGTATCTGAGGGCAAATGCGGACACATTGGGCATTGACCCAAACAGGATTGGTATCTGGGGTGGTTCGGCTGGCGGTCATCTTGTTTCACTGATGGGAACGGCAGGAGATGACGACGGGCTGGAGGGCCCTGGGCTTGAGAGCTACTCGAGCAAACCAAATGCTGTTGTTGACCAGTGCGGCATCGAAGACCTCACAAACCCGTGGAACAGTACCTCAAGGACTATTTTCGGAATTTTCCTCGGTTGTGCATACAATGTTTGCACAGACAAGGCGCAGGAGGCCTCCCCGGTCTATCAGGCCAGCCAGGATGACCCACCAATCATGATCATGCATGGCGACCATGACAATGTCGTTTCATATACGCAGGCTGAAGAGTTTGCCAGGGCCTTGAAAGCAAACAAGAATAATGGGTCTTTTATCAGGATAGTTAATGGAAACCACGGTTTTGGATCGTACAACGGCCGCGACCCTGTGTCTCCAAACTGGACTGTGCAAAATCGTCTCGTAATTTCCCACCTGGCAAGATTTATTGAGCCGGGATTGATGTGCGACCTGAACATGGACGGAAAGGTTGACCAGAGGGACGCGGACGAGCTTTGGACTCATCTTGGCGAGTCAGGTTTTGGCCCGAATGCCGAACCGGCAGTTGAATCATGGAACCCACTTGCAGACATATATCTTGACGGAAAAATCGACTACAGGGACATCCAGAGCTTTTGTGGCCAAATTGCAAAGCCTGTTACAGTCGAGAAAAAGATCATCCTGCCAAAAAATCATCAAAAGATATACGAATTTGACATAGGGCTTTCAAACAATGGTCCGCTTGGTGTTGGCGACATAATAATTACCGACTCCTTCCCGAAGGAGCTGGTTTTTGTGTCATCTTCCCCTCAAGGGATGCTCAAAGGCAACAAGGTCATCATTGAAAACCTGTCTTTGCCGGCAAATTCAAAGTTCACAGCAAAAATCCTCTTCAAATTGTCGGAGGGATACAAACAGCCTGAAGAAGGGGCCATTCTGTCAAACAGCGTTTCCATTTCCTCGCCCGATATTTTTAACATAGAAGACCAGGTGACTTTTGCACTGCCTGGGATAAGAATCAGAAAGACCTCTAAATCGTTCAATGTCACAGAAGGCGGATTGGCAGTTTTTCAGGTGATTGTCACAAACCCAAGCGCCCACAAGCTCACAGGGGTAGAGGTTCTGGACAGTTTCCCGCGAGAGCTGGTTTTTGTGTCTTCAAGGCCCTCCGGTGCGGCCTCCAACAAATCAGTAAAATTCGAGGTCGGAGACCTTGGCCCCGGTGAATCAAGGATTTTCATGCTCAACTTCAGACTTCCCAAACTCGCATCAACAGGCGAAGGGCGGACCATAACAAACACCGCTTCCGCATCTTCGAATGAATTGCATACTGTTTTTTCAAGCGCCAGCATTTTCTGCCCAAAAAAGGAGCAGGGCGGAGGAGAACTGAATATTGATATAGGTTGGAGGGGGCCCGATTCAAAAGGAAGAATCGCTGTCGGGGAAAAGATCGGGATGACAATGCAGGTCACAGGCGGCAGTGAGCCTTATGATGTCTCGATTGATTTTGGCGACAGGACAAAAAAATCATTCTCGCTTGATGGGGAAAAAGCAGTGGAGATTGCGCACTCCTACAGCGAACCAGGCGAATATGCCGTGAAGATTTCAGTTTCGGATGCTTATGGGCGCTCCAGGGTTGTTCAACGAAAGATAATTGTCAGATAGCTTTTGTTTTGAGTAATGAGATTTTCTCATCAATCCTGAATTTTTATGCGAAACCCGTAGATGTCCCAGTCCAGACCGTTATCTTCTGCCCAGACAATATTATCGTCATAGATCCTGGCCCAGTATCTTTTGATTGGCTCCCTGTCATTTTGGCCCGTAATGTCAAAAATTTTCAGGTTGTCATCGCTGTCAATAATTGCCAGTCTTACGCCGGGCGTTTTGTACCATTGTTCATTTTCCGAGCGACGATTCTCAATCCAGACAATTTTTCTTCCAAAACCACACTCGCTTGCAATGCTGATGCAACCTTCCTGAAGCCATGGGGTGATGTCAAAAAGTGTTGATTTTACAGGTTCAAAGCCCATTAACTTTTCTTTGCTGTTGTCAAAATTAAAGACTTTTATGACAAGAATCTCAGATTCCGGGCTAAACATAAGAGTCAGGAAGCAATTGTCAGGATTGTTCCAGACATCAAAGGTTTCACCAGTCGAGATCCTGTGGCCTTTTATTTCTCCAAAAGAGTCCAGATTTGGTGAATGGGAGGTATAGTATACATAATCACCTTGTATAACAGGATTTTTTTCGAAAGCAGATGAGTTTGCGATTGTTTGTGTTGTTTGAGTACTAATAGTGTAATACTTTATATCAGAATCTGAGCTATTGTATGATTGATAAACTATATTGCCTTCATGAATAAGTGGCCAACACCATTGGTCATCACTTACAAAATCGTATATACGTGTTTTATTGGAAGCGTTGGTAATATCGGCGATATAGACCCCAGGATTTGAAACATCTGTTTCAGTCCATACGGCGTATTTATCCCAAACTGAAACACAGTCTCTGGTTGCTGGGGTGTTCGAGATGGTGGTCGTGACCTTGCTCTTGAAATTGTATGCGGAAATCCAGCTGGAGCTGGAGGAGCAACTTGAATTTTTCAAAGTTACGCAATAATCCTGGCTGATGTAACACAACTCGTCAGAGGAAAATGAAGGCGCGCCATTCTTATCATCAAATATTGCCGAGAGTGATCCATCGGAGAGATTAAATGATTTTGCGCTGGTGATTCCGCCACTTTTTTCACTGAAAATGGCAAAATCTGAATTGATAAATGGCGAATACTCATCTGACGAGCTCCGCGCTATTGCAAATTCATCACCAGGAGAAATATTCATAGAAGAAACCCTTGTGCCCGGGCAGAGAAAACAGGCAGTGACGACTGTCAAAACAAGTAAAGATGATGCTTTAAGCTTTCCACCCCATGCCAACATATTTTCCTCCTTTTTGGCAGGTATTACCAATCACCCATTCTAAGCAAGCATTTTTCAGAAATATAAACAAAATGTCTACATTTTGACCATTTTCCCTATGGATACGTTATCACAACCTGCCTGGCAGAGGCCTCCCAGAGCGTCTTTGCGCCGAGTGCATCGGAAATAAATCTCACCGGAACAAATGTTCGGCCGTCTTTTATGGTTGCCGGCGGGTCCATTGTCATGAGTGTTCCATTCACCTCGGCCTTTGACTCCCCGATCTTTATCCTGATCGTTGTCCTGCCCCTTTTGAATGTGACTGTTTTTGTGTAGTCGTCATAGTCGACTTTTGCAAAGAGGTTTTCTCCGATAAACCTGAAAGGCACCATCGTCTTTCCCTTTGTGATGTAGGGTGGTGCATCCATTTCCACTGTGCTGTCGTTTACAACGGCCGTTTTCACTCCCACCTTCATCATGATGACCACCTGCGGGACAGAAGGTGATGATTCGGCCATTCTGGGGATGCCATCACCAGATGGCCAGACCGGGACCACTTTGTAGCTATAGACAGACTGTGGGTCAAGGTCGGTATCCAGAAATTCGTTTTTTCCTGGCGGGGACTCAAAGGTTTTTTTCTCTGGCAGGAGTTTCCCCCTGTAGTACTCGGTTCTTTCAATCCTGTAGCCCTTCAGTTCCTCCCCCCTGTATGTTGGAGGTAACCATGAAAGTTTGATTGCAAAAGGCATTGGCTCTGCAATCAGGTTGGTTATAAATTTGAATTGTGGTCCTATCTCTGGAACATTAAGCGAGATTTCAATATAGAAAATCCCGATTGTCGATTTGACCATAACTCTGCCGAAATGTTGGCCTATTACCAGGTCTTTTGTCACTTCGATCTTGATGTCTACAGATCTCCCCTGTTGGAGCACCAGCTTGTCTGGCGAAACGACAAGGTAGTCAGGTTCGGGTTTTATTTCACAAGAGAAATCTCCAGGGCCGGAGTTCTTTATTTTGAATGTGGCGTATGCGCCCTTTGTGTTTTGTATGGAGCCAAGATCGATTGATGTTGGTGCTATTTCGACTCTTGGATAGGGTTGTTCCTGTTTTCTGGGGACCGTTGTCACCAGCGTTGACGAGGGACCAAGCGAGCCATCGGGGCATGTGACCCTGACATAGTAAGAATAAGATATGCCATTTGTCAGGCCGGTGTCTTCAAACTGCCTTGTGTTTGTGGGAAGGGATATGGGCGTCAGGAGCTTTGGTGCATTGTTGCCCTCAATCCTGTATACAAGGAAACCGTTGGCCTGGGCCAATGGCTCGCTCCACATGACTGTGGCCGCCGAATCACCCGGTTTGACCGATACCTTGACCGTTGTGGAGCAGGTTTTTTCCACCATTTCTCCCGTTATCGTAAACGCCAGGTCAAATGAGCTTTTGTCCTGTGCCATCGGGTTGACTGACGACATGCAGACAACATAAAAAGATAGTGATTTCGGGTTTCCGATCATCTCCAGCGGAACAGGCACAAGGAGCTTCCCGTCCGCGAATATTGCCCCTTCAAGCTCTGCCACCTCAGAGATTGGGCCGTTTTGCGCAGAGAGGAGCCTGCATATGATGTTTCCGCCTTTCATGTAAATATTGACGATGAAGTCTTCTCCGCCCGGGCTGCCGTTTTCCGGAAGCATCCCGGTTGATGCGTCCTGGTCAGAATTGATAAATATTGAGACCTGGACATCGTTTCCGGAGGCAGTCGGGTCTTTGTAAAACCCGACCCTGAAGAGGACATTCCCCTTTGAGGGGTTGTTTGCGCACTCCACCGTTTTCATGTCGACCGGAAAGCTCGGATCTTCATTGTCTTCAAAAATAGTCGTGAAAACTGGAGTGTCCGATTGAACAAGGCTTGAGGAAACGGGGCCTGCGACGTCCCAGTCCACCTCGGTCGCCTTCCACCCGCCGCATGCCACACGGAATGAGATGTTTTTTGGCATCCCGATCCTCTTTAATCCCACAGAAAATTGGACCGTGCCGCTTTCCGTATTGCAGACAAGATCGGTCAGTGGCGAATTCCTGAACCCCCCGATGCCTTCCCTGTAGTTCCACACGTTTGAAACAAGTCTGCCAGATTCTGTTGCAATCTCAAATATGTAGTCCTCGTTGCCCTTGCAAAACCTCTCACCCGAAAATCCACCGGTTTTGGGATCGGTGTCAGCCAAAATGAGTATTTTCTTGTCGTAATTGCCCATTCCGGAAAGCCCGTCCCAGAAGTCTATCCTGAAATGCACCCTCTCCTGGTCTTGCATCAGGAAGATGTTTTTGATGCACATTCTCTTGAAGAGGACTGGCGGGTTCCTTGCGAGCAATTGCCAGGGTGGCGTAACCTTCTGCTCGGCCTCGACGTAGTTTGCCACGCAGGCAAACTTTCCGGAGAGCCCGACATGCACCCTGTGGATGCCCACCGAAACCTGTGCCGGAAAATCAAAATATGCAAAGGTCCTGCCCTTGGCTTTTTCCGTTTTTGCTTCAATGGAGGCTTTTGCGCCTACCATCGTGTATTTGAGGTGGTCCGGAGAGAGGTCCGGGTTGGTGTCCTGGAACGTTCTTGCAACAAGCTTGAAGTCGAGGCTTGATGGCTCGCCAATCGCCCTTCTCGGAATGGCAAAAGAGATGGTGTCGCCCTTTACCGTTCCAAACCCCAACCCGCCTGTCTCGACAGTATCTGGCCCGACCCATCTGTCCAGAACGAACTTGTCAGCGCCATATTCCCTGGAATACCTGGCAAAAAAGTCCTCCCCGCCCTGGTTGTATGATCTGTCGTTTGCCTTTGGCATGCCGGTTTTTGGGTTGCCATCCACATCCATTGCAATGGAGATGAAAACATCGCTATCAACTGGTTTGTATAGTATTATTCTTGCCCAGACGTGCAGGCTGTCGTGCTTCATCTCCAGACTTTTCACGTCAACTGGCTTGGTGTTGTCGGCATCCGAGGTGAAAACTGTCTCGTAGTCCCTTGTTTCGCGGTCAAAATATACTGAAGCGTTTAAATCTGATTCAAAACCAAACTCCACCCTTACTTTTCTCGCCTCGCCAAGTCCGGAGACGATCACTTGTGAAGAAATATCGGTGCAGAGGGCTTGCGGTACAGCAAGCACCTGGAGCACAAGAGCAAGGCATACAGAAAAGCTGAGGGCTTTCATAAAAACCTCCGGCAAAAGTTTGCACATCATTGACCTTTGGGTCTCTACACATAAAACTATCATACATGGCAAACAGGTTCAAAATTATTTTAGCACTTTTCGGGTCAACCGTTTTTATGCTCTCCTGCGGTGCACAGGGTCAGCATACCAAAAACTTTTCCCTTGTGCCGTCACACCTTGTGCAAAAATCCGAGGAAACCCAGAACAACATGGTAATTTTTTCGTTTGACGTAAAGACCATGAGGGAAACAGTAAAGGTGACTTCCAGACAGCCAAAGGTTGTTGCAGAGCAGATCGGCCTTGTCCTGTCAAAAGCGCCTTCCGGGAAGGACTACCCGCCGTCGCTTGACCCGATGAAGATGGAGGGGTTTGCCATTTGCCCGCAGTACGACTTTCAGGCAATGACAAATACCGAAGGTCTGGCAGATTTCCTCTCCAAAAACGGCTATATTTCTGAAGAAGATGGTAAGCTGAAGACCTATTCAAGAAAATACATGCCTGGCGAGACAGTGGAATTGCCCCCGTACCAGCTTGTTTCAGGCAATGGCGCAATCCAGGTAACAACTGAAAACAAATCAGTCGCAGACTATGCAAAATACCTCCTTGACGGCGAAGACGATCCTGTCACGGGTTACAGCGCAGTACAGGAAGTTGTCGCCAGCCTTGAGGATTTTCCGGCAATTGTTCTGATTTTCCCCTTTGAGTCGTTCTCTGGAAAGCAGGACACAAGGCTTATCATTTCAGGACTGAGGCCGGATGAACTGTCTGAAATGGCAGGCAGCTACAAGTCCTGGGGAAGGCCGGACAAGATAAAGATGATGGGTGTCGGCTCAAAGGTTGAGGGCCTGACAGAAACCATCAAGATGGTGTTCCTGTACAAGGACGAAGAGGCCGCCGAAGGCGACCTCGAAGACCTCAAAAATGCCTGCCTTAATGCCAGGAGTGTGATTGATGGCACGCCGTGGGCGGCAAAAATGGGCCTTGGCAGGGCGATAGTCACACGCGACGGAAAAATGATTGAGGCCACATTCCCGCTTGACAGGGAGGGCCGGAGCGGATACCGGTTCCCGCAGGAGCTTGATGTTGCCTTCAGGATAGGTGATTACGGAGTGTTCTGGAAAAAATGAGAAAACATACCTTTCTTGTTGCTTTTGCTGTTCTAGCATCCTTTTTGGCGACCTCATGCGGGGCTGGTCCGTCCCATGTGCCACAAAACCCTTTTCAGGTCGCACTCTCCAGGATGCCAAAAAAAATAATGGAAGTGCAGACACGAAAACTCTGGATGAAGGGTTTTGTCTTCAATGACATAAGGGCAACCGCCAAGTCGAGGGGGCTTGCCACACACCAGCTCCTTGCGACAGAAGACCTCAAGGACTGGCTCCTTTCCATGGGCCACAATGCCTCCTCCTCCACAGATTCGGCAGTCGATCTTGGCACCTGGAGGCACACCGAATTTCTCAATCCCAGCACCTGGCTCTACAACTGCTATGACATCTCAAGGGACCACGAACTTATAAAGACAGAAGCCAGCATCCCGGATTTCAAGGTATGGATGGAAAGGCACAACTATGCGACGGTGACCACCCAGCCTGTCCTGTATCTTGCCCAGAGCGGGTTCCACAGGGACTCGGTCGTTTTTGGCTCCGGTGTTGTGGTTGGCGAAGACGGTGCGGCGTTCATCTGCCGTGAGGTACCAGGCGACGGGACGCTTGAGGCCGCTTTTGGCATGTACGACAGCAACGAGCCTTCCCTGCTTGATGTGGATGAAATAAGGGAGATGACTGGCAGGATGCCTGAGGGCCTGTTCACTGGCCTTGTGTGCAGGCTGGATTCATCCGTTTCTGGCTACAACCACATAACAGGCAGTGATGATACTGGCATGTCAGGTGTGCCGCTGACCAGCTCCCAGACAGCATATTTCTTTGAAAATGGAAGGCCAAAAACGCTTTCCTGGTTTTCTGTTGCCCATGTGGCAAGGAAAGGCACCCAGGGCCTCCAGTGGGAGTTCATGTACGACAACGAGGAAGAAGCTGGGAAAGATTTGCCCATTCTTGAAAAAGCCATCCTGGAAACAAAGGGGCGTTTCACAGGCAAAAACTGGTGGAGCGAGGACCTTCACCTTGGCAAGCCAGAGATCGCAAGGGACGGAAAATTCATAAAGGTCTGGGCCGAGTTCAACATTGAGAGTAAGACAAAAGAAAAGCTTGCATCAGGCAATATGACACCGGCAGAAAAGAAAGACCTGTGGTTTGAGGTCAGGGCGCTCTTTGACCTCTCTGACAAGTTTTTGCGCAGGGACTATGGCATCCTCTGGCAGGGGTATTAAGAAATAATGCTTATAGCAAAAAAAGTCGAACAGTTGATGTTGTTCGGCTTTTTTATTTCAGTTGCTCATCAAAGCTTGATCAAGAATTCTGTAGTTTTTTTGGTGGTTGTTGTCGAGTAGAAATTTGTTTCATTATCTTCAGAAGCCTCCAAGATAAACCTGTAGGTTTTTCCTTCCTCCAACTGCACATCGCATTTGTCGCCTGTGTCAAGCAGTCTGGAAAAATCCAATACGGTGACTTTGTTTATACCAAATATTTCAAATGAATCTTTTGTTAAAATGGAGTTTTTTCCGCCTTTATCTATGTCTGGTTCCAATGATTTATTTGTGAAATATCCATCGGTGACCACTGTTTCTTTGCTTTTATCATCTTTAAGACCGCCGTAAAAGTCTATATCTGATATTAAAGGTTGCACTCTATCTATAATATTTTTTTGATCAAGTGGAATTATCGTCATGCCAACCCACCCATTTGTCGGGTAGCTTACCGAGAATTTGATGTATGGGGCTGGGATGGTTTCATTTTTGTCCGGTTTTATGATGCGATATTCCAGCGAGAAGTCGTCTTTTTTGTACTGGACCAGCCCTTCGTATATGTCGATGTTGGTCATCGTCAGTGTTGCATTCGAGCCATCCTCATAGGTGGCAGTCATTGTCGCCGAGTAAGAACCCTCTTTTTCAAACGTGTGCCTTGGGTTCTGGCCGGTTGCAGTGCCACCGTCGCTGAATTTCCAGTCCCAGGATTTTGGTTTTGCACTTGAACCGGCATTGAACTGCACCACGCAAGGTGGGCTCAAAAGCGTCGGGTTTGATGTAAGGTGCTGTATTTCAAACCAGCAGTTGTTTTCGTCCGCAATCGTTTTTCCGCATGAAGCACAAAGTGGCACCAACATTACAAAAACAAGAATAAAAGCTATTTTTTTCATAGCATACCCCTCTCCGTTTTTATGTTTGCTCTTCCAGCCTGACATTTCACCCGATTATCCCTAGTGTGTTCCGGGTGTGATTGTTCCGGCCAAATGTTGCCAAATTGTCAACGGATTTCTTTTGCCAGCTCGAACAGCACTACCATGAGCGTTCTTGTCCTCAC
>JAGOOK010000001.1 GCA_017992555.1 Caldisericia bacterium
TTTTTGTTCTCTCGGCAGGTCTTTTTCCGGCCAGCCGGGTCTTGTCGGCTTCTGATATCTATCTGGTTACCATTAATGGTGAATCGGCTTGCAGAATGGAAAGTATGGGTTTTTCGCCGATCCATTCAATGCTTGTATCAAAAACTTTGCTTGCCAGTGCGAAGGATGCTATCAGAAAAAATTGCCACTCGGCTTCATTCAGGTTTGATTTTGATTACCTTTTAAATGGGGTGTCTGTTGAGCTTGATAAACAGGATGCTGAAGTGGTAAAGAGCTTGTCATTTGTTAAGTCGATTACAAGAATTAATAGTCTAGCGCCAGCAGCAGTTAGGACTGTTGCTGAAACAGTTGGGGCCTCACCGCTTTATGAAGTTAAAGATCAAAATGGCAATTTTGTTAATGGCAAAGACATTCTTGTCGGTGTGATCGATTCTGGAATAGATTATAGACACCAGGACCTTGGAAATGGAATGTATGGACCTGGTGCAAAGGTGATGGGTGGATCCAATTTTGTGGAACCAAAGGCGCCTCCGCTTGATGATGAAGTAATGGGTCATGGAACCTCAGTAGCAGGCATTATCGCTGCAGACAACACAAAAGCACCGGGTATTGCTCAAGGTGCAAAATTGATGTCTTACAAGGTTTTCTCAAACAAGAATCCCGATGTAATGGAAGATGTTGTTATCGCAGCGATTCAGGCAGCTGTAAAAGATGGATGCAAGGTGATCAATGTTTCTCTTGCAAGATCAGGTGGTAGTTCTTCTGACCTCTCGGCCTCTGCTCTTGCAGCAGAACAAGCAACAAGGGCTGGCATTTCAGTCGTTGGCTCAGCCGGTGATTTTGGGGTTTATTGTGATGGAACTGAGGGTGGAACGGTTGGTGGACCATCCTTGGCCCTCGACTCAATATGTGTTGGCTCTTCAGACACCAGACCAGTTTGCAGGGTAAAAATTGAAGGATCAAACAGAAGTATTTTTGGAATGATGTCTGTGCCACCCCTTCCGTTTGCTGGACCGCAATCCATCGAACTTGTTGATGGCGGATATGGATCCGAAGAGGAATTTTCAAAAACCAATGTTCTTGGAAAATATGTTCTTATAAAAAGAGGGCCAGAGATTGGCGAAGCAATCCCATTCTTCCAGAAACTGCTCAATGCAAAAAAGAGGGGTGCTGTTGGCGCAATTATCTGGAACCATAGTCTTGGAGAAGTTTTCCAGATGTTTGTTGGTTTCAACTCGATAACTGGAGAACCAATAAGAAATGAAGAAATTGTCCCATCATGTTTCATAGGAAATTCTGATGGGCTCTTCCTTCAAAAGCTTGTCTCGGGCCAGGAAGTCAAGGCCTCTATCACAGAAGAAATTGCCGATACAATAGCAAGAATGACGGCTATTGGTCCAACATCGGACCTGACATTCAAACCGGATGTTTGCGCTCCTGGAATTGGAGTGCCTGCTCCTCTCTCCACAAGTTCGACTGATGGAAACACCTCAAAATATACACAGAATTTCTCTGGTACTTCTGCAAGTGCCGGTATTGTGTCTGGAGCCGTTGCATTGATAAAACAGGCCAATCCGGGTTGGACGCCATCTGATATAAGGCTTGCTCTTATGAACACATCAAAACTTCTTATCAATCCAACAACTGGTGAATATTCCAGTTTTCTGTTGCAAGGTGCTGGACAGATAAATGCCAAAATGGCAGCATCTACCCCATGTGTTGCTTCACCGGGAGGGTTGATAGTCACAAAAGACAAATCAAAAGACATAAAACTTACATTCAAGGGCCTTGGTACTGATGCAAATTTCAAAGTGAGATTTGAAGTTCTCAATAAGCTTGATGATTATGTCAAGTTTACTGGTCAGGAAACTGTAAGTGTGACTTCAAAAAATGAAGCAACATACACTTTCTCCATTGACTATTCCGCAACTGAAATCCCGTGGAATGTGGAGTGCGTTATTTGGTTCGAAAGCGACAAGATAAAATTGCATATTCCGGTTATTTGCTGGAAAGGCTATGCCACAAGTGAGAAAAGGAATATTACTTCACTCAAAGTTACGGGAAACAATATCAATTATGATGGGAAAGGCGACAAGGTAACCATCGAGTTTGGTGTTGCGATGGGTGATAAGTTTACATATAAACCTCTTTTTTACAAAATGCAGAGCGATGAGGAAGCC
Source organism: Caldisericia bacterium (assembly GCA_017992555.1). Lineage (GTDB taxonomy): Bacteria > Caldisericota > Caldisericia > JAAYUI01 > JAAYUI01 > JAAYUI01. The sequence goes on from JAGOOK010000001.1 coordinate 2,181, forward strand.
CCACAGCCAAGAGAAACGATGATTTCTGGTGTCCAGTTTGATCTTATTGATGGTAATGGTGATACATGGGTGACCATAAAACGTTTCGAGAACACCCAGTATGGTTATTACAAATTTGACTGGTTTGGTGAAGACGCCGAAGGTATGCGCTCAATACCTGATGGTTCTTATGGTCTCAAGATTGTTATTAGCGAAACAATCTTGGAGCCAGGAAGCGCCAAATTGAGAACCAAGAATTCATCGCAGATTGCAAAAGATACCATAAGAATAAAGGGAAGCAAAGTGCAAAGTCCCCCAAGGTTCTTTATGGTTGCACAACCGCATACACCCTCTGCCAACCAGAAAGTCCTTGTGGACTGCTATGTGACATTTGCAAAAGATATTTCATCACTTAATTTCAATGTGGCCTACAATCCGGATGAGGTTAAAATACTCCAGGTTTGGCCTGGGAGATTCCTCCAATCAGATGGCTCGCCTGTTGAGTCCGATGTTTACCTCGATGATGTCAATGGTAAAATCAAGGTTATTTCCAAGAGAGCAAATCAAACTGGCATTAGTGGGCATGGTATCATTCTGAAGTTCTTGGCCATCTTCCCCAACCCGTCTGCGCCGACTATTAAATTTGATGATCTTAGTCCATATGATCCAAGAGGAAGGCTGATCCCACACATGGGTTTCCCATTGGAACTTGAAGTTACCGATGTTGAGCCACTACTTGGCGACCTCAATTTTGATGGAATTGTAGACATGGAAGATTACTTTATTTTTGCGCAATCGTATGGTGCAAAGAGGGATGAATTACACTACAACCCTCTTGCTGATTTCAACTCGGATGGTATTATTGACTTCGAAGATTTGAAAGTATTGCTTAATAATCTTGGCAAAAGTGAGTGAAGAAAGGGCAGTCTAAATGAAAAAAGCGCTTGCATTGATTGTCGCAGTTGCCGTGCTGGCAGGTTTGCCAGTCATCATGGCTCGAAACACCGTTGCTTCCGATGTGAAAATTACAGTGGAGCAGGTCTATGGTGTAATGCCTGATTCTTACATCGGTTCATTCAACCTTTCAGGCCCGAATACAGTAGAGTCTGATTATATGGTTGGCTACTATTATCCGATGTGTGCGATGAAGGTAACAAGTGATGGTAATTTGATAGTTGCCGATACCGCCTATGGAAGAATCCATGTTCTCGATATGGATCTCTCCCACAAGAGTGTTTTTGGATCCCTTGGTTTTGGCGATGGCAAGTTTCAGTATCCAGTGGATTGTGCCGAAGATGGGGATGGCAACCTTTATTTTATAGACATGTATAATTGCCAGGTTTCAAAATGGGACAAATATGGCAAATTTATTAGCGCTTTTGGCTCTGAAGGCCAGGAGAATGGGCAGTTTATTGCACCAGGTGGAATAGCAGTTGATAGCGATGGAAATATTTATGTTTCCGATGGCAACACAGCCAGAATACAAAAGTTTGATTCTTCCTTCAAATTTAAAAACTTAATGAATGTTGGAAGTGAGACTGTTGCCCTTGATTCTCCTGGACCGATCAGAATTGGACCAAATGGTGAAATCTTTGTTGCAGAAATGAAAAGTGGGACCATTTATCAATTCAAGCCGTCCGGTGATTTTGTAAAAGCAGTTGTCAAATCAACCGATGAAAAAAATCCCATTTTTAAAAAGCTGGGCGCTTTTGAAGTTGGTTCAGACGGGACATTCTACCTCCTTGATCGTGCAGATGGTTCGAACGCAATAAAGATTTTTGACAAGGACGGAAAAGAGAAGTCGAGGTTCCAGAGTGTTGCTTCCAATGATGAGTATCTTGATGGTATGGCAGTTGGAGCAGACAGTGTTTACGTCCATGTTTATGGTTCAATCAATCCAGGGTCTGGCGTCTCAATTGACAACCCGTTTATTGTGCCAAGCTCGCAAAGACTCGTCAAGTTTGACAAGTCAGGTTCCAAAAAGGGTGAAGAGTCATACAACCCAATGCAAGAGGGCAGGGGTGGAAACATCACCTCATGTGCTGTGACTTCAGATGGGACACTTTACGCTGTTTCAAACATCAATGTTGATCAGGGTGGCAAATACACGAGCAATATTCTTGTTTGGGACGCAAAAGGAAACTATCAGAACTCGATTTCGACTGATGATCTTAATCTTTCAAATCAAGCTCTCTTCTCTGATGTAACAGTCGATTCATATGATAATGTCTATGTTTCTGTCAATGAAGGTTTTAGGGGCGAAGTTCCAGGCTACATCATAAAGATTGCAACTGGCTCCGAAATGCTTTCAACAGTAACCCCAAATTCAAGGACCGCTATTTCTTACTCATCCGAGCAAATTGGAAAAGGTGATCTTGGAACTCCAGCAGGTCTGTGTGTTGATCGTATGGACAATCTTTATGTTGCCGACAGAGCAAGGCAGTCAGTGATCATATTTACAAGCAAGGGAAGAAAAAGGGATGAACTTGGTGTCAATACTTCACCAAGCAATGTCTCGGTCGACCCATTCCGTAATATGGCCTGTGCAACCGATGGACAAATAGTTGTCATTGACAAAAAAGGCAGAGACATCGCCAGTATGGGTGGTCAGGGAAGAAAACCAGGACAACTCTACTATCCTCATGGAGTTCTTTTCGCAAATAATGGAGCAGTAATTGTTTCTGATGGTGAGAATGGAAGAATCCAGATTTTTGAACGCAAAGAAGGTTCTGATTTCACAGCCACATATACTTCTCCTCGTATGTTCTATGTTCCGCAGGGAATGTGCTGGGGCAAGGACCAGAAGGTTTATCTCACAGATAACTTCCATAATGTAGTTTACAGGCTCAATATCAATGGTTACACACCGCCAGGAATTGGCGAAACTGGTCCAGAACCGCCGCTCCCACCACAACCACCAGCCCCACAAAACATTCCATCAGATGGTGAAATTTACTTCCAGCCATCAGATGTGAAAATCCCATCGGGTGGATCATCAGATATCAATATCAGCATCAGGTACGCATCAAATGTCTATGGTGTTGGTATGACGCTCAAATATGACCCGCAGTATCTCCAGCTTGACAAGTGTGAACAGGGGAATTTCCTCTCCTCTGATGGGAACAAAAACCTCTTTATCTACAAAGATGAGCCAAAGGGCACAATAAAAATTGGTGGCCCAACAAGAACATCAGCGGTTGCTGGAATGAACGGTGAAGGCGTACTTATAAAGTTCCGCTTCGTTGGCGTCAAAGAGGGCGACACAAAGCTTGAAGTATCAGAAGTACTAGTTAAAGACCCAGATCTTAACAACATCCAAGTTTCAGTCACAAATGCCAAAGTTAAAGTGTTGCCAAAAGACAGCACGCCACCACCAGTAAATGTCAATATTCCAAAATGTTCTTGGGATGCTTCATTTGCTGGTTCCGGAACCACTGAAAAAGATGCAAAACTTGCACTCAAGACTGTTGATGGAAGCCAGGACATAAAAGTTGGTGCAGATGGAAGCTTCAAGTTTACAGTGAATTTGAAAAAAGGTGCCAACAACTTCACAATCACAGCAACTGATCCAGCGGGCAATTCAAAAGACTATACCTTTACAATTAATCAGGCAACAAGAAACGTTGTTGTCATGTGGGTTGGAAAGCTCGTTTACATGGTTAATGGTTCCAACATGAACCTTAATGCTGCTCCACAACTTATTGGTGGTTCAACATATGTTCCAATGCGTGATCTTGGAAATGCTCTCAGCTGTGTTGTTGATTGGGACGCTAAAGAAAAGAAAGCAACATATACATACACAGATCCATGCTCTGGCACTCAAACAGTCCTTGAAGCCTGGATTGATAAGACCATGGGAAGACTCAATGGTTCGCCACTAGATTTTGGTAAGGCACCAAAGATAATCGGTGGAAGAACGCTCGTGCCGTTACGTGCTATATCGTCTGGACTTGGTGCTGATGTAAAGTATGAGGCTTCAAACAAGCAGATAACAATCACTCACCCGAAGCCCTGATAAACTTTTGAAAGGGAGGCCTTTTGGCCTCCCTTTTTTTGTAGACATGGAGGGGATATGAAAATACTCAAAAACATTGTTGTAGGTCTTATCATTTTTTCCATGTTTCTTTTTTGTGGTCCCTCTTTTGCGGCCCAGGATTATGGGTATGCAAAAATAGATAAAGCTCTAATTGGGAAAACAGGCACCGTTAATGTCATAATAATCACTGGTGACAAAACTGTTGTCGACTATGTTGGTAATCTTTCTTACTCCAACAAATTTTTCCAGGGAACGATTGAGTCTTGTATAAACAACTCCGTCGAGAGCGCTTATCTGCGGTGCAAGTCCATTTCACCTGATCTCACAAAGAGATGGGTTTTTAATACGGTGATTAATGGTTTTTCTTGTGAAGTCGATGCAAGTAAATTGATTGACCTTGCCAAATTGCCTTCGGTGAAAAAAATTGTTGATGCAACATTCAGATATGAAATGCAAATCAACAAGCACCTTCCATACCTTGGTGTAACAAAACTGAGGCAGATAGGAACGCCTGATGGTAAAAAAGCAACAGGCGCTGGCATAAGAGTCGGTGTTATTGATAGTGGAATAAATTATAAACACCTTGCTCTTGGTGATGGCTGGGGCAGAAGGGTCAAATTTGGGTATGATTTTGCCGATAAAGATTCTGACCCGCTTGATTTTATGGGGCATGGCTCACACTGTGCTGGAATAATTGGTGCCAATGGCAAGTACCTTGATACTCCAATAACTGGCGTCGCACCGGAAGCTACTTTTGGCGCATACAAGGTTTTTACTGTTGATGAGGGCGGAGCAAGACCAGATAACGTAGCTGCAGCACTTGAAATGGCTGCAAAAGATAAATGTGCTGTTGCCAATATGTCGCTTGGAAGAGCGTTATATTATGGTGGCGAGAATGAAGTTGAAGATCAGGCAATAAAAAACGCCACAAAAGCCGGAATGCTTGTTGTAGTTGCAGCAGGCAATGACGGTTATCGCTCGGACAGATTGCCGTTGCCAATAGGTGTTCCAGCGGTAACAGAGGAAGCACTTTGTGTTGCGGCAACTGATGAGCGTGGCAAATGCCTCATCGAAGTTATAACAAAGACTGGTGAAACAAAAAAAATGTTGGCAAACAACCATATATGGGGCCTTCCATCCATAAACCCTGATGATGCCCTTTATGAGGTTGTTGATGGTGGCACTGATCCCAACAAAATTCCTGATTGTGCTGGCAAGGTTTTATTGATTCAATATAAAGACAATATCAGAAGCTGGCACAGGTTGGAAACTCAAAACTTCATTCGAAAACTAAAAACACTCAAATGCAAAGCTTTCATTTTCTGGTCCGATGGTTTTGATGGAACACCATTTACCCTCTCCTATTTTGAAAGCTTTGAAGATGCAATGACTTTCCAGGTGCCCATCTATACCTTGAACAGAAGGGACGCAAAAATACTTCTAGATGCAGTAAAAGAAGGGCAGAAAATACATTTCAAGAGAATATCCTACCCTGGAGATTTTTCCTCGACTGGTCCATACCTTGGACCAAGGGGACTGAAATTCAAACCAGAAGTTTCTGCACCTGGAATGTGGATCTTTTCAACGGTTTATGATGAGAAGAACCCAAAGGATGCTTGGGACTCATATTCTGGAACGTCAATGGCAGCACCATTCGTGACTGGCATGTCAGCACTTGTAAAGAGCTATCACCCTGACTGGCTACCATGGCAAATAAAGGCCTCACTTATGAATACAGCCAAGTTTCAAATCAATCCACTCAATGGTGACCCCTATCCGTTGGTAATCCAAGGATCAGGGCTTGCCAATGTTTATGATGCTTGTACAACGCCAGTAATAACGGATCCTCCAGCATTTACCTTCCATGGTGGTAACTACAAGGATGGAGTAAAGATAAATCTTGTCAATGTTGATCTGAAGAGAGCCACAGTAAAATTCACTTCCAAAGTGACCTTTGTCGGGGATGTCGAAGGTGTTGATATATCAATTACCCAATCAGACGAAGTAGTATCTCCGCCGCCACAATCCTCACCAAGGGATGCAACGGCCTCACTTGATCTTAAAATAACTCTGGACAAACAGAAGGTCCCAAAGAATCGGGTTGTTGAGGGTTCAATTGAAATCACCATCGATAACTCAACCCAGATTCATGTCCCGTTCATGGCTTTGTTTGGAGAGATAGAGATTTACAACTCTCTCAAATCGTTTTCAAATCTTCTCGTGCAGAATGATAAGATTGATGTTGCCCAGGGTGAAAAACCTGGAACAGTCAAGTTCCATGTTGGAGCTGGCTCAAAATCATTCTTCTGGGGCAACCAATATGACAACTTTGCCTATATGACAAGGATATCTGTTCTAGATAAGATCTTGGATAGATGGAGAGATATTTATGAAGGCAATTATCTCATTCCAGGTGATTATGAATTCGAATGGGACGGAAAAGATATTGATGGGGATTTGTTCTTGCCAAATGGACCAAATGGTATAGGAAGTTTTATGTACTATGAAGCCATAGTTGGCAGTACGCAAAATAAACTTGTTGAAAGTTCAGTGCCAAGGGATGCTCAAGCTTGGGTGGAGGTGATTGGTTCAGATAAATTACCGCTTCCTGAGCTGAATCTTAGTGTTAACCCAGAGTTTGGTGCATTGAATAAAACACTCACAGTGAAGATGTCTCTTGCAAGGTCGAGCCAAAATAAGGTCATAAGGTTCTCTCTGCTCTATGATGCAAAAATGGTAACTTACACTGGCAATTATAGAAGAGGTTCTATGACTGAAGATTCAACAAGTATGATGATTTCAATCGAGGATAACCAGGACGGTAAAATGACCGTGGAGATCTCGCCATCTTATGCTGGTTTAACATTGGATGGAACAGGCGATCTCATGGAGATTGATTTTACTTGCAATAGGGTTGGTGGAACGGAGTTCGATACTTCTTTTGTAGAAATACTTGACAATGAAATTAAAAATATTAGATTCGTAAGACCGTTGCCAGTTGAGGTGCTTATAACCGATCGGTATCTTTTGATCGGTGATTTCAACGTAGACTGGGTGGTAGATGACAAAGATCTTGTTATTTTCGGTCAGCAGTTTGGTAAGAAAGAGGGAGATCCCGACTACAACAAGCTGTGCGACATTAACAGGGACAAGGTCATCGACGAAAAGGATTTTATCTACTTCTCTAAACATTTTGGAGAAAGAAGTGAAAAACCAAAATAATAGGATTATTGCTACAGAAGATGGTCAGAAAAAAAGGGCGGGTAAGAAAACGCCCTTTTTTTCTGGTCCTATCTGGCATGAAATCGTAAGGTATTCAGAACTTGTTATAGGGGCTGTGATATTTGGCTTTGGTCAGGTAACTTTTCTTGTTCCAGCACAATTGGCTCCAGGTGGGTTGAATGGTTTTGGCATTATCATCAATAGTGCCACCGGTTTTCCCGTAGGTCTTGCGTATTTTCTCATGAACATCCCGGGGTTTCTATGGGCGTTCAAACTTCTTGGGCCAAGGTACCTCTTAAGGACCGGCGTTGCCATTGCTGTTTCATCAGCTACCATGGATTTATGTGCCATGTTTATAGTCCCAAAACTCAATATCTTTCCAAATGGGCCGGACTATGTTTTGGCATCCATATTTGGAGGAGTTCTCCTTGGGATAGGTGTCGGCCTGATTTTCAGAAGCGGAGGAAGTGCCGGAGGAACCGAGGTCATTTCCCAGCTTTTATACTGGTCGACTGGCTATGAATATGGAAAAGCTGTCCTAGTTCTTGATTCGGTTATCATAGCTATTGTGACATTGTATTTTAGAAATATTCAACTGGCCCTTTATTCAATCATCACCCTTTTTATCTATTCAATGGTTTTGAATATGGTTGCGTCTGGGATGACGTCAACAAAACTTGTGATAATCATCACCAACGAGTGCGATAAGATAAGAAATGTAATTATGGAGAAACTTGGAAGAGGCGTTACGATATTGGATGCTGAAGGCGGCTATCGCTTTGATCCCAAGAAAATGGTTATTTGTGCAGTTCCTCAATCTCAGGTAAGCAGGATAAAAGAGTTTGTTAGGGAGGTTGATCAGGAATCTTTTATGATGGTGTCTGACCTCTCAGAGGTTGTTGGGAAAGGTTTTGAGAGAAAATTGCCCAAGTAAAGATGTCATTTCTAAAATGACTCACAAGAAATTATTATCTATACTCATTTTCTTTTGATCATCTAAAATAACCTGTTATTTTTGAATTTTTAAGAAACCAACAGGGGGAAAGTACCCCTCCCAAAAAAATCTATCCATTTTTTTTGTTATAAATCTTTGAACTCAAACTATCATATTACTAAATTAAATTATCCTTTAATGCAGTCGCATATACCAAGATAACAATGTAAAAACCAATAAAAAAGCCCGAGGATATCCTCGGGCTTTTAAGATAGGTTTTGATCTTATGGTCGGATTTGTTTTGTGAGAATTATTGATTTTGTTGTGGCATCGTAGGCGACCTCAGCCCCGAATGCCTCGGCTATAAATCTGAATGGTACTGTTACTCTTCCGGACTTATGTGTTTCAGGAGGAGGTGATACTTTTACACGCTTCCCATTTACGATGGCCTCTGTTTTATTCACAACCATAGTTATTTTTATTTGGCCATATTTTATCGAGATGCTCTTGGTTTTCCCCTCATAGCCAACTTCGGCCCCAAACGCATCTGCGATTGCCCTCAATGGGACCATTGTTGTCCCACCTTTTATATAAGGCGGAGGATTAATTTGTACCTCAACTCCATCAACCATCATGGTTTGACTGCCAACAGTGAGCTCCACTCTCTTTTCGGCAATGTTTATAATTACAACATCAGCCATTGTTTTGTTGCCTGATTCGTCGGTTACTTCAATCTTGAATACATTTTTACTTGGGGCCGGTTTTAGTGGGACAGTAATAGCGAATGTATTTGGGGCATTTTGTTTTCCATTTATTTCAATGCCACCAAAAATAGCTTTAGCGGTTACGGTTTCATTGGCGCTACCCATAATTACATAGGAATCCTGATTTACCAGGTCCCCTATCTTATCGATCGTTATTTTGGGTGGCGTAACATCTTTTACCATTTCAACTTTTACAGGCAGCTCTAGTTCACCCTTTGGCCATTTGATTATGACGATACCAGTGTGTGTTTTACTTAGTGCAAGGCCATTCGTTGATATCTCAAATTCAAAAGTAGCTTCGTTGTCCGCTGGAATAATTATTTCTTCTCCTGGAACTTTTAACCATGGTGTGGCAGACTTGCAGCTTATCTTATATTCCTTTTTTGCTTGGTTGATGATCTGGAAAGATTTTTTGATGTTTTCACCCTGCTTTACCCCAGCCAGTTCAATTTCTTTTGGTGCAAGGAGTGGTGGTGGGTTATATGTTTTTTGGACTTGGATAGTGATTTCGCCTTCGCCATAATTATATTCAAGCTCTGCTTTTTCGGTCACAATTTGATCCATCTCAAGTGATTCAGGATTTGCTGTCGCTTTGATGGTTATTGTGTTTTCAGGGTCAATTTTCCCGCTTGAAGGATCAAATGTAATCCACTTGCTTTTTGTAGATATTTTGAATTTTGCTTCGTATGGTTCGGGGTTTTTTATTGTGAATTCGATTGTACGTGTCGTGTCTTGTTCAACTTCGCCAAAATCCAATATTTCTGTAAACTCCAGTGGCTGTTTCATATAAACTTCAACATTTGTAGATGCAGAGAGCTTACCAATTGAGGCTGTAATAGTACAATTCCCCTTTTCAGTTGGAAGGAAAACTCCAAACTGATCGATTGTGCCATATTTTGGAGGATCAACTTTCCAAACTGGTTGCAAACCAATGATTTTTTTGCCATCCTGGTCAAGAACTGTTGCTTCAAATTGCATCTTTTCATTTACAAAAGCGGTTGGATTCTTTGGAGAAATATCAATTGAAGTTGGTTTTGGACCAGATTTCCCCTCGAAGCAGATTATGTTGTTGTCTATTGTTGAAACAATGACCATGTTGTCCAGAACGGCTGGTGATGTTGAAACAGCTCCATTGGTCTCATATTTCGCTGCTATTTTTCCAGAAAGTTTGTTTATACAGTAAAGATTATTATCGTAGCATCCAACAAGAATGTATTTTCCAAAAATTGTAGGAGAACCAATTACCCTTTCTGGCAATGTAAGGTTCCATTTCTCTTTTCCTGTTTCCACATCGAGCCCGTACATTTTTGAGTCCACACAGCCAAAAAAAACTGAATTTGAATCTTGATCAACTGCAAAACCAAAAAAGATGTCATCTTCGGTTTTAAATTTCCATAAGACTTTACCTTTTTCTTGGTCAACACAAATTACTGTATTTGGTGTTGGCTTATCTTCATCATCATTTGCAAAATAATTTGCATTAGAAGCCCTTTGCTCTATTGATGCAATGATTTTGTCTTTGTATGAAGAAATGTTTGCCAAACCTGTTCCACCATTGCCAACAAATGAACTCCAAATTTGACGACCATTTGATGGAGATAAACAATAAAGATTATCCATTAATACAAATAATTTATTATTGGATATGATTGGAGATGAATAGGAGTAGTAATTTGGACTACTTGTAATTTTATCAAGCCAGATCTTTCCTCCCGACATGGAAAAACATGCGATTTTCCCAGGACCAAAAGTTGTGTATATCTGGTCGTTGTAGATTGTTGGTTTCGGGGAGTAAATGATTGTTTGCATTACCTCTGAGATGTCAACATCATAGCTCCATAGGGGCATGCCGCTTTTTGTTGAAAAACATTTCATGCCCATAGCATCACCATAAAAAACTTTCTCGCCTGAAGTTGCCATTTGGGAAAATAGCATTGGAAGATCTAGCTGTCTTGACCATATGATTTTGCCATCGGTTGATCTCAGGCAATGCATCCTTATTTTTTTAAAATCAAGATCTTCTGTGATGGTATAAATTTGCCCTTTTGCAGTCACAAGTGACTGCACACCAATTAAGTCTGATTCAGGCATCTTGGATTCCCATTTTTTCTTCAGAAGTGAAACATCTTCAATGCAATGATCTTGAGCAACACCTGAATGTTCTTCATCTCCACCAAACATTGGATAAATGCAACTGTTGTTGTCATCATCATCTTCTGCGGTTATCATCGGCGGTGTGATTGAGCAAAAGACCACCAGTGAAATCAAAATAGCGATAGTTTTTTTCATTCTGCCCTCCCTCACGGCATTTTGTCCATGTTAAGTGTTATTGTTTTTGTTTTTGGATCCCATTCCACCTGCGCGCCAAGCGCTTCAGCAATAAACCTAAACGGGACCATTGTCTTCCCGTTGTAGATGATTGCCGGTGGTTTTATCAATTTGGTCTCTCCATCGACGATTGCAGTCTGGGAGCCAATAAATATGATTATCTTTCTTCCATCAAGCGTTATTGTGACAGAGTTGGTTTCCTTGTTGAATTCTGTTGTGGCATCAAAAGCATCGGCAATTGCCCTTACGGGCACCATTGTTGCCCCACGAAGTATAGTTGGTGGTGGGTTTATGGCCACTGATTTCCCGTTTACAGTCATGGTTGCTACCCCAACAGTCATGACGACCCTTCTTCTTTTTATATTGACAACGAGTACCTCTTTGACCGTTTTGTTTCCTGATTTGTCAGTACTTTCAATTATTATTGTTTTTTTAGAAGGTGCTTGGACAACTTTTATTTTTGCGCTGAACTGGGTTCCAGTGAGTTTTGCCTGAACCCCATCCACAATCACAGAGCAGCCTTTTTCTGTTTCTCCGGTAATTTCTGCTTCTGTTGCGTTGTATATCGTTATGGTATCGGAAATTTTGATTTGCGGAGGCGTTTTGTCTGGCAAGGCATTGACTTTTACGGGTACCTCGACATTTCCAAGGGGCCAATCAAACATGACTAGTCCATTGTATGTTTTGTTCCCTTCAAATTCCCAAGTTTCGATGGTTATTGTAACCGACCCATCCTTGCCAGCTTTGATTGCTACACTTTCAGGGCTGTATTTGATCCAGTTAGCACTGGAAGAAATGGCCATTTGAACATCGTTTTTTGTGTTGTTTGATATTATGATCGTTCTGGATTGTATTTGCGAAACTTGGATGTCCCCAATATCAATTTCTGTTCTTGAGAATGATATTCCCTTGCCTACCACTTTCACCTTGATGTCTTTTTTGCCATCTCCCCAATCAAGATTCAGTTTTCCTGTTAACCAGGCGCCATCAGGCAGTTTATCCGGCACAGTCCTGATTTTTAGAGTGTATGTTTCACCTTTCTGGATATGAACACTTGGCAGCGAGCATTCAAACCACTCGTCGCTCTCACTAATTCTAATATCAATTGAGGTGCAAGACTGGTTTTTTACCTTTAACTCCAGGTTTTTTTCCACACCAGGCTCGACCGTACCAAAGTCAATTTCATCCGAACATTCGGGTGGTATTTTTCCTACAACTTCTATGTCTAGGCTTGCCTCAAGCTTTTCTGTGTGGCATATTATTTTGCATTTGCCGATGCTTATTGCTTTGAGGACACCCTTATCGCTTATTGTAACAATCCCTTCTGGTTCTGATGCCCAGGACACTGGATAACCTCTCATCTGATTGTCTTTTGCATCCAGCACTGCGCCTTCAAGCTGAACTGTTTGTTCCAGCTCTACCTTTTCTCCAATATTTCTGATCTCAAGTTTTGTTGGGACCGCATTTTCATCGTTGTTCAAACAATAAACGATCCCTTCATTGTCGACTGCATAAAGGTCCCCATTTACAAGAATTACACCACTTGCGACGGGCGCTTTTGTTGGAACTGTCCATATTAAGGAACCAGCGTTTTTGTCGATGCAGAATATTTTTGAAGCTGTATTGCCAAAAAAGAGTTTGTCGCCGCTTAAAACTGGCGTTGCTGATATCATGCCTTCGGAATTGAAGATCCATTTCCTTGTACCTTTTTTTGCATCAAGGCAGTACATGAAACCATCACTGCACCCAAAATACACAAATTCACCGTCTGAGATGATACTTGAGTAAATCTTCCCCTCAATTTTTGAGGACCATACATTTTTCCCAGATACTAGATCAATGCAATTAACGAATGTTTGTTCTGATGCACCTATGATGTTGGTAGATGCAATAGAGGTAACAATAAAAATATTGCCATTACTTATTGATGGAGAATTTGTTGGTTTTCCACTAAGGGATGATTCCCAGATTATTAATCCTGTGCTGGATTCAATGCAATATAACTTGCTGGCTGATACAGCGTACACTTTCCCTTTGTCATATGCTGGATATGCGGATACACTTTCTCCTAGTGGAGTAGACCAGATTTTTTCTCCTGTCTCGGAGGCAACACTATATAGATTCCCATCGCTGGCCGTGAAGAATATTCTGCCCGGTCTGCTTATGGGCTTAATATTTACTTTGCTATTTTTATCGGCATCTATTTTGAAGCTCCATCGTTCTTTTCCGGTTTCCGCACTCATCGAATATAGTTCGTAGCCGCAACCAAAGAGGATATTACCACCTTCAATAGAGGCCGAGCCCTCATTTGTTGATTCCATGGATTCATTCCAGAGTTTTTCACCGCTTGATTTTTTTAGGCAGAACAATTTTCCATAGTGATTTGAATTCGCGAGTGCAATAAAAATTTTTGACTGGTCAGAGAGCAGCAAGTAGTTTGATTCACCAGCTTTTAATGCTGTTGTCCATGCTTTTTTCAAGTAATTTGATGTCGGTGCACATTTGGGGTCGCAAGTGAAGCTGTGAGCGGATGTTTTGCCAAAATTCTTCCATTCACATGAATTTGGATCCTCTTCTGATCCTGACAGTGTGTATGCCATCAATTCAACGCTGGCTTCCAAAGGTCCAGAACTTATTGTAATTTTACCTTTATAAATGCCACTTTGGGCCATTTTATCAGGAATCAGGGAAACTTTGATTTTTCCATCCTGGCGCCCGCTAAGCGATATTTTTGTTTTATCTATCCTTATCCAGTCACCATTTGTTATGGTAACTTTGAACTCCTGTTGGGATTGTTGGTTGTTTCTGACATTGATTTCTCTTTCCAGCTTTTGGCCAGATGTGATTTCGCCAAAATCAATAATGTGCTGATTGACGATTGATTCAGTATAACAGTGCAAAGTTCCATCGGCTTCTCCAACAACTACCATATTGTTGGAGATTGAGAAGGAACTACCCGCGTATGAATCCAAACTGGCTTGCCATAGTGTTGCACCTGTTTCGAGATCAAGCGCGTATGCTATTCCTTTGCCAAAAGTCAGATACACAATTCCATTTGAGATGGCTGGATTTGTTACGGAACCAATATCTGCAAACTTTTTCCAAATGATTTTTCCTGATGTAATATCGATACCATATATATTGCAATCCGATGATTTTTCTATGTTCTGTTTATCGGGATCCATTGTGCCAATGACCAACATATTTCCTGATATTCCAGGAGTGCTCGCGATTGGATGATCAAGTTTGATCATCCAGACTTCATTTCCGGTATTTGCATCAACACAATACAACTGTCCTTTAGAATTTCCAAAATAAATCTTCCCATCTTTGTAGGCCGAGCTTGCAATAAAATCATTATCTGATTGGCCATATGTTTTTTTCCAGGCAATAGCTCCATTTTCCTGGTTTAAACAATAAATTGTTCCATCAGATGCGCCTATGTATAACTTCCCATTGGAGCAGACCGGTGAAGATGAATAAACCATAGCCCCTATTTTTGTCTTCCATTTCATTGCCCCTGATGTGGCATCAAGGCAATAAATGAAATTGTTTTCATCAAATGTGCCGAAAAAAACACTCGATCCAACCACAACTGGTGAACACATGACAGGACATTTTGTATCAAATTTCCAGAGCTCTTTGCCATCGAGTGCATTGAAGCAATAAAATTTGCATCCACGAAATAACTCTTCAGATGGTTTATAACCTGCGAAACAGCCGGAGTAGACTTTCCCACCATAGACAGCAGGAGCACAATAGTTTCCATAGCCGCTCATTCTTGCCTTCCATATTTCTTTGCCGGTTGTCAAATCAAGACAATGTAAACTGGCATTTGGAGTGCTTCTCGCATGATCACAAAAAAATACCTTTCCATTAGACATGACAGCTGGCGAGTCTATTCTTCCATTTGCAGTAAAAGTCCAAAGCTCTCTAAGTTCCGCAGAGCCTGGGCCGCATGATGAATAACCTTGTGATTCAGCTGTACCATGGAAAAAATTCCAATCACAGTTATCACTTGCAATGGCAGTGGTCAGTGTTGTTGTAATAAAAATAGCTATTATTGCCAAAAACATTGTCCTCTTCATATTTGTCCCTCCTATGGCAACAAGTATTGTAGATAACAAAGTTTAAATTTCAACAGCCCAGTTTAAACTATTATAGGTAATAAAATAAAAAAGGCGACCCGTATGGGTCGCCTTTTTGTAAACTTTTGTTTACGAAAGTTAATCCTGCTGTTTGGGTGGTGCAGTTTCCTGGTCCGCTGTGAAAGGAGTTTCTTCCTTTGTTTCCACAACCATGTCAAGATAGCATGGGGTTCCTGTGCCTGCAGGTATGAGTTGTCCTACAATGACTGCTTCTTTAAGACCGTGTATGGGGTCTATTTTGCCTTTTACGGCTGCTTCAGCAAGCACTCTTGGTGTTTCCTGGAATGAAGCTGCAGAAAGGAATGATTCGGATGTGATAGCTGATTTGGTGACCCTTTGAAGTATTGGTTCGAATGTTGCAGGCTTCTTGTTTTGTGCGATCAGATATCTGTTTTCTTCCTCAATTTCCTGTTTGTCGGCAGTTTCACCTGGCAAGAACCTTGAATCTCCTGAATCTTTGATTTTTATTCTGCGGAGGAGTTGTCTGATGATTATCTCGACGTGCTTATCGTTTATGTCTACACCTTGTGACTTATAGACCTTTTGAATTGCTTCGATCAGATAAGACTGGGTGGCCATTACACCTTTGATTCTCAAGAGTTCATGAGGGTTCAGCGAACCTTCAGTAATTGCTGTTCCTGCTTCAACCTCTTCGTTGTTCTGGACAAGAAGTTGACTTGTGTAAGGCACTTCATATGTTTTTTGGGCACCATCTTTGGAGGTCACGATAACATTGAGCATGTCTTTGCCCTGATCAATTGTTATCTTACCGGATATTTCAGTGACAGGAGCTTCTCCCTTTGGTTTCCTTGCTTCAAAAAGCTCCTCGACCCTTGGAAGACCGGTGGTGATATCGGCCGAAGCAACGCCTCCAGTGTGGAATGTCTGGAGTGTGAGCTGTGTGCCTGGTTCTCCGATTGATTGGGCGGCGACGATTCCGACTGCTTCGCCGACATTCACGAGGTTTCCGGAGGACAAATCTCTGCCGTAGCAAAGAGCGCATACACCTTCAGTGCTTTGGCAAGTGAGTGGTGAACGCATCCTGACTTGTGCTATTCCAGCATCATTGATTTCTTCGACTGCCTTCTCATCAACCATCTGGCCTGCCTTGACGATTACCCATGGCTCGCCAGTTGCAACAGCAATTTTTTCAAAACCAAGACTCCTTGCTGTTTTTAACATTTGCTTGGTTATCTTGGCTCCTCGTTCATAATGAACCTTACCACGTTTGACGATGTCTTGGGCCAATATTCCGCCAGCAGCTGATTCATCATCAATTGGTACTATTTTTGAAGGATAACCAAGGATGTCTTCAATCGCTATTCTGCCTATTATTCTTTCACCAAGCTGCTCAACGATTGTTTTATCATCGTAGAGGGCTGTGTAAACAACGCCATCAATGGATGTTTTGACCTTTGCAATCTTGATGTTCGCTTCGTCCATCAGCTGGGCTTTTCTCCATGTGATTGTCTGCCCCGCACTTATAATTACTTCACCAGTTTCAGGATTGACGATATCTTCTATGGCGATTTTTCCGACAGCCTGTTTTGAAATGGGTTTTACAACCTTGTTGGCGATGACTATTGGATAGATTTCTGTCTGGGAGCAATCATATTCCCTGACTATGATGTCGTGCGAAACATCAACAAGACGCCTTGTAAGATAACCAGAGTCTGATGTCCTTAGAGCGGTGTCTGCGAGACCTTTTCTGGAACCGTGGGTTGACATGAAGTATTCAAGAACCGTAAGGCCTTCTCTGAGGTTGGATTTAATTG
The DNA here is from genome assembly GCA_017992555.1 of Caldisericia bacterium. Taxonomy (GTDB): domain Bacteria; phylum Caldisericota; class Caldisericia; order JAAYUI01; family JAAYUI01; genus JAAYUI01. Next base: position 19,367 of record JAGOOK010000001.1, read on the forward strand.
GAAACTCGATGATTTTATTGGTAGGGTCGGTCATAAGTCCCCTCATTCCGACCATCTGATTGATCTGCTTAGGTGATCCTCTTGCTCCCGAGTTTGCCATCATGTGGACCGAATCAAACTTGCCGAAGTTGGCAAAAACAGCGCCCTTGATGTCATCAGTTGCACCAGTCCAGAGTGTTACTATTGCTTGATATCTTTCGTTGTCAGAAATAAGACCGTTGTCAAAATATTCTGTTATTTTATCTACTTCTTTTTCTGCTTTCTTGATGATTTCATTTCTTTGTGGTGGGATTTTCATATCTGTCAGGGCGATTGTTACACCGGCCTGGGTCGACATTTCATATCCGATGTCCTTGATGATGTCGAGCAATTCTGCGGTTATTGCAGGTCCATTGAGTCTGAAACACTCTGAAATGTGCTTCTGGATCATCTTGACTGCCATCAGTTCATTGAAGAATGGAAGATTCCATTTTGTTGGAGCTTTGTCGCCAGCCATCTCAGCAACAGCTGCCCTGTGGGTAATGCTCTTTTCAAGGGCTTCTCTGATCCTGCCATTATAAATAACCCTTCCAACTGATGTTTTTATCTCAAGACCCTTGAGGTCTTTGACCTGAACGGTTTTACCCTTCTGGAAGAGACTTTCACCCTTTGGAATCCTGAAATTAATTTTGTCGTGAAGACCTACGAGGCTGGCATTCAGTGCAGCATTTACCTCATAATAGCTGTCGTAAACTTTCTTCTCATGGTAGGTATCATTTTCCAGGGAGATGTAGTAGCAGCCCAAAACGATGTCCTGGATTGGCTTGATGATCGGCTGTCCAGAGGCTGGTGAAAGAATCGAGCGCGATGAAAGCATCAGCAATCTTGATTCCATCTGTGCTGCAATGGTTAGAGGAACATGGACTGCCATCTGGTCGCCGTCGAAGTCAGCGTTGAACGGGGGGCAGACGAGTGGTGGTATCTGGAGTGCTTTGCCTTCAACGAGGATTGGATCGAATGCTTCAATGCCTAGCCTGTGAAGCGTCGGGGCGCGGTTTAGAAGCACCGGGTGACCCTTGACGACCTCTGATAGGATCCTATAAACCTCCGGATGCTGCTGCTCGATCAGGGACCTTGCCTGCCTGAGGCTCTGGGTGAAGCCGGTTCTGACAAGACCTTCCATCACGAATGGTTTGAAGAGTTCGAGGGCCATTTCTTTTGGAAGCCCGCACTGGTCTATCTTAAGGTTTGGATTGACAACAATAACCGAACGACCAGAATAATCGACACGTTTTCCAAGCAGGTTCTGTCTGAACCTGCCCTCTTTACCCTTGAGTATATCTGACAAGGATTTGAGCGGCCTGTTGGCTGTTCCAAGTATCGGGCGGTCCCTCTTTGAGTTGTCAAACAGGGCATCAACGGACTCCTGGAGCATCCTTTTTTCGTTCTGGATCATGATGTCAGGGGCCTTGACTTCCATGAGCTTCTTGAGCCTGGTATTACGGTTGATGACGCGCTGATAGAGATCATTCAGATCGGATGTGGCAAATCTTCCACCATCAAGCTGGAGCAATGGACGGAGGTCTGGCGGGATAACTGGAATTACTTCCAGTATCATGTTTATTGGCGACCTGTTTGTTTCATTGAAGGCCTGGACAACATCCAGCCTCTTGATAGCTTTTGCTTTGCGTTGCGCCGAACCTGAGCCAAGCTCTTCATAGAGCTCAGTGTTGAGTTTTTCGAGGTCGATTTCACCAATAAGGTCCAGGATTGCCTCGGCGCCTTTTTTGGCCTTGAAGGAATACTTTCTTCTAAGCTCCCTGTATTCTTCGTCTGTGAGAAGCTGCATCTTTTGGACATTTGGTGCATTTCCTGGGTCAACAACAACATAGTTGATGAAGTATGTTATCTTTTCAAGTACCTTGCCGGTGACCTTGAGCAGAAGAGCAATGTAAGGCATGGTTTTCAGATACCATGTGTGTACGACCGGGGCGGCCAGTTCTATATGACCAAAGCGCTCACGTCTTACCTTGTTGATTGTTACTTCAACACCACATCTGTCGCAGATTACGCCCTTGTACCTTGCGCCCTTGAATTTACCGCAACGACACTCGTAATCCTTGACTGGTCCGAATATCTTTTCGCAGAAAAGCCCATCTGGCTCGGGCTTGAAGTTGCGATATGAGATAGTTTCGGATTTTTTGACTTCGCCATGGCTCCATGAACGGATTTCCTCGGCTGAAGACAGTATTATCTGAACGGCGGAGTTTTTGTCCACAGTTCCTCCTTATTGTTCGGCCTGCTCGGCTTTTGCCTTTGCAACGACCTCCTCAACGACTCTTGGCGGTGCTTCTTCGTAATGATCAAATTCCATACTGAAAGATCCCCTGCCTCCTGTTATGGAGCCAAGGTCAATTGCGTACCTCTGGACTTCGATAAGTGGGGCGGTTGCTTTTATGACCTGAATTTTCCCATGGGTCTCGCTACCGATTATTTTTCCTCTCCTGGAGCTGATGTCACCCATGATGTCACCCATGTACTGGTCCGGCACAGTTATCGTGAGCATATAGATTGGCTCAAGAAGAACAGACCCACCATCTTCAAACGCTTTTCTGTACGCGAGGTTTGCAGCAAGTTTGAATGCCATTTCAGATGAGTCAACCGGATGGTAAGAGCCATCATAAACATTCACTGAAATATCGATGACAGGGTAACCTGCCAGTGTTCCTACCTGGATGGATTCCCTGAATCCTTTTTCGATTGCAGGGATAAAGTTCTTTGGAATGGAACCACCGAATACGGACTCTTCAAATACAAATCCTGAGCCCCTTGGAAGTGGCTTGACTTCGACCCAGCAGTCACCAAACTGACCATGGCCACCGGTCTGTTTCTTATGGCGTCCCTGGACCTTTACTGTCTTTTTGATGGTCTCACGATATGGGATCTTTGGAATCGAAAGCGTTGTTGCAACGCCGAATTTTCTGGACAGCTTTTCAGCTGCAGCCTGTAAATGAGCCTCTCCAAGTCCGCCAAGGATGATTTCCCTGGTTTCTTCGTTGCGTGTGTACTCAAGGGTGGAATCTTCTTCAAGGAGCCTTGGGACCGCAACGCCGATTTTGTCATCATCAGCTTTTGATTTTGCTTTGAGAGACATTCTGAGAACTGGTTTTGGAAAATCTATGCCTTTTATAATGATTGGTTTGACTGGGTCAGCGAGAGTCTCGCCGGTGAGGGTTTTGCTGAGTTTTGTAAGGACCCCAATGTCACCAGCTTTGAGCTCTGAAACGTTGTCTTGTTTTTTGCCTATTGGGATTGATACAACACTGATGCGTTCTTCCTCGTCCTTGTTGATGTTTTCAAGCTTTGTATCTGGCGTGAGTGAACCGGTGATGACCTTGAGGTATGTGATCCTTCCAACAAATGGGTCAGCAGTTGTCTTAAAGACGAGTGCCGAGAATGGCTGGGATGGGTCAGTTTTTACCTTTATTTCCTGCTCTGTTTTCGCATCTTTTGCAGGTTCTGGTTGTGCGTGGTCTGGTGATGGAAAGTAGTCGATTATTGCATCAAGAACATTTTGTGTTCCGATATTGGAGAGTGAGGATGTGGCCATGACTGGATAGACCTTGCCATTTTTTACAGACTCGTGAAGTGCTTTGACAACCTGTTCCGGGGTTGGGATTTTTCCTTCAAGATATGCCTCTAAAAGCTCATCATCCGATTCAGAAACGACTTCTACGAGCTTGTTGTAATAGGCTTCCTGCTTTGATTTGAGATCGGCTGGGATGTCGCCTTCGACAACTTTTTTGCCACCATCGGCAAATGTGTATGATTTTCCCTTTATGACATCGACGACACCCTTGAATTGTGGACCTTCGCCTATCGGGAAAGTGAGTACGAGGTAATTTTTGGTGAGGGTTTCTTCAATCTGGGCAAGGGCATTGTCAAAATTTGCATGTTCCCTGTCCATCTTGTTGATTACGATTATTCTTGGGAGTTTTCTGTCTTCGCAGTACTGCCAGACCTTTTCAGTTCCGACCTGGACACCACCACCGACATCAACAAAGATGAGTGCACTTTCAGCAGCGCGGATACCTTCGAGTGTTTCACCGACGAAATCGAAGAAACCTGGAGTGTCAAGAAGGTTTATTTTGGTGTTCTGGTGAACAACAGGAACAACAGACAGGTTTATTGAAATTTGCCTTTTTGCTTCATCCGGATCAAAATCCGATATTGTTGTCCCGGCGATTACATTGCCCATTCTTTCAATAAGCCCTGTGTCAAAAGCAGCGGCTTCTACCCATGAGGTTTTACCGGCTCCGCCGTGGGAGCATAGAGCCACATTCCTGATTGATGGGGTGTCAAAAGTCTTCATTGGTCCTCCAGTCTATTCTTCGTCTAGTTCAATCTCGTCGCTGATGCTGAAGGTTTCTGGAACGATAACCTTCATCTGGTCAGCATCCATTGATTCCTGTATGGCTGCGTCAACCTTCATGTTGAAGAGGCCCTTGTCAGATTTTGATTTGTCTTCCTTCTCACCAATAATCTGGAGATCTATGCAAAGTCCCCTGAGTTCTCTCTGGATGACCTTGAATGATTCCGGCGTGCCTGATTCAGGTATTGGTTTGCCTCTGCAGATTGCCTCGTAGGCCTTGATCCTTCCCTCTGTGTCATCGGATTTGAGGGTGAGCATTTCTCTTAATGTGTGCGCTGCACCGTAGGCTTCGAGTGCCCAGACTTCCATTTCTCCGAGCCTCTGGCCTCCAAACTGTGCTTTTCCGCCCAATGGCTGCTGGGTTATGAGGGCATATGGTCCGGTTGAACGGGCGTGGATCTTATCTTCGACAAGGTGGTTGAGTTTAAGCATGTATGCTATGCCAATGGTGACCATGTTTTCAAATTTTTCGCCGGTGTAGCCATCATAAAGATTCATCTTGCCGTCTTTTGGAAGGCTTGCCTTCTCAAGCGCATCAACGACATCTTTTTCAGTTGCGCCGGAGAAAATTGGCGTGGCAAAGTAAACACCAAGCTGTCTGGCGGCATAACCAAGGTTACACTCAAGTATCTGGCCGATGTTCATACGCGAAGGAACGCCGAGTGGCGAGAGAATGATGTCAACTGCTGAACCATCCTCAAGGAAAGGCATGTCATAAATTGGGAGGATTTTCGAGATAACACCCTTGTTTCCGTGCCTTCCTGACATCTTGTCGCCAACCTGGATCTTGCGTTTCTCGGCAACATAGACTTTGGCAAGCATGTTCAGTCCAACCTGGAGCTCGTCCGATTTGTCCCTCTTGAAAAGCTGTGTTCCGATTACAACACCCTTTTCTCCAGGGCTTACCCTGAGCGATGAATCGCGGACATCCTGGCCTTTGCGGTCGAACATGGCCCTCCAGAGTTTCATTTCTGGGGTAAATTCCGATTCGGCCTTTGGGGTGACCTTTCCGACGAGAATATCGCCGGACTTGACCTCGGTCCCGACCCTTACGATTCCATTTTCATCAAGATTGCGGAGCATCTCTTCGGAGACGTTTGGTATTTCTCTGGTCAGTTCTTCCGGTCCGACCTTGGTGTCTCTTACTGCGAGCTTGTATTCTTTTATGTGGATTGAAGTGTAAACATCGTCATAAACGAGGCGCTCTGAAACAATGATGGCGTCCTGATAGTTGTACCCTCTCCATGGAAGGTATGAAACAAGAACATTCTGGCCAAGTGCCAGGTCGCCCCTGTCGCAGGCCTCTCCATCGATAATGACATCGCCAGCCGATACGAAGTCTCCTTTGCGGACGAGAGCTCTCTGGTTGATGCAGATGTCTTGGTTTGACCTGAAGAATTTTTGGAGTTTGTAGGTTGTTTCATAGGAGACATGGATATCATCAACACCTATTGAGGCGAGGCGCTTCAGAAGGTCAACTGTGAGGTATGAACCCTTGTATGCAACAACTTCTTTGGAATCGTAGATGTCTTCGGCGAGGATCCTTGAGGAATTGAGCATATCCTGATTGAATGTGTAAACTTCTTCCTCATGGAGCGCCATTATGTCGACAACCCTGATCTCGGTTGCGCCGAGTTGCAGGAGCTGGCGAAGCACATCTTCAGTTACAAAAGAAGAGTCGATATTGTCAAATATTTCCTGTTCCTTTGGTCCCCTGAGGAGGATTTTTCCAAGGAAGCTGTTTCTTGAAGCTGCGACCTTGAGAATGGCGACAGGAAGGTTTTCGGGTGAACCCTCGACTTCGACAATGACATCTCTTATGCCTGCTTTGTAGAGCTTTTCAAGGCTTGTTTCAGTTATTTTTTTCCCTGCAGCAATGAGGGTTTTTCCTTCGGAGTCAAGGGCCGGCTCGACAAGGATTTTACCTATCAGTTCGTCATTTCTTTCGACCTTTACGAACTCGCCGAGGTTGATTGTTTCTACTTCATCCCTGCTTATAGTCCTTACTTTAAAGAAATTGTTTTGGATGAGCTTTCTGGCCACTGTTCCATCAATGAGATCGCCTATCCTGCCGACATTTGTTATGTCTTCGCCGAGGAACCTGTAGAGTGCTTCGGAATTGATGCTACCAAGCTTGAATTTGACTGGTTGTGCATCAAGTGATGCGATTTTTATTGTTCCGGCATCAACATAGGAAACAACGCCAGACTCTTTGGCCAGGACAACAGAACAGTTGTCCACGACGATCTGGTGTTCCATGCCAGTGCCAACCCTTGGAGCCTCTGGCTGGATGAGTGGAACGGCCTGGTGTTGCATGTTGCAGCCCATGAGGGCACGGTTTGCTTCATCATGCTCAAGGAATGGAATGATTGTGGCTGAAGCTGAGAAGACCTGGTTTGGTGAGATGTCTATCAGGTCAACATCGAGAGGTTCAACCTCTACAATTTCTCCACCCTTTTGCCTGCAGATGGCAGTGCCCTTGATTATCCCTTTGCGGTCAGTTTCGGTATTTGCCTGTGCGATGTTGTAGCTTTCCTCATCATCGGCAGTCAGGTAGATGACCTCGTCTGTGACCCTTCCTTCTATGACCTTGAAATACGGGGCCCTTATGAAGCCAAATTCGTCGACGATTGAGTGTGAGGTCAGTGAGTTGATAAGACCGATGTTCCCGCCTTCAGGTGTTTCGATCGGGCATATTCTTGAGTAATGGCTGTGGTGGACGTCACGCACATCTGCGCCAGCACGGTCTCTGTTGAGGCCGCCTGGTCCAAGAGATGAGAGTTTGCGTTTGTGGGTGAGTGCAGCAACAGGGTTTGTCTGGTCCATGAACTGGGAAAGCTGGCCGAGGCCAAAGAATTCTCTCATGGCCGCAATTATTGGCCTGACGTTGATAATGTTCTGGACAGTAAGCTCTTCATCAGGGAGAGTAATAATCTTTTCCCTTACGATCTTGAGCATTCTGAGGAAGCCGACCCTGAGCTGGTTTTCAAGCAATTCACCGACTGCCCTGATGCGCTTATTTGCAAGGTGGTCCTTGTTGTCCGGTGGAACATTGCCCAGCTTTAGCTGGAACAAGAATTTCAGTATTGCCCTTACGTCTTCAAGTGTTACCAGGTTGGAATCGAGGTTTAGCTCGAGCTTCTTGTTGATTTTGTATCTGCCCACGACCGAGAGGTTGTTCCTTCTTGGGTCCCTGAGCAGGTTGTGAATAAGGCTCTCGGCGTTTTCGATTGTCGGACGCTCGCCAGGTCTGATGTGCTTAAACATATCAACAAGAGCTTCTTCTCTTGTTTTAGTCTGGTCTTTCTCGAGCGTGGCCACGATGAAGCTGGCTATATCCTTGTCAAAATATTTTATTTTTTTGATTCCAAGGCGTTTTATTTCATCGAGGATTATGTTGGTGAGTGTTGTGCCAGGCTGGTAGAGGTCATCACCGGTCGTTGGGTGATAAATGGTATCGGCAAGCGGTTTTCCTTTTGCCCTATCAAGGTCAGCCTTATTGTCAGACCTTGCCTCGGAGGTTTTGTCTTGGTTGAAAAGATTTCGGATTTCATCATCCGTGTAGTCGCCCATTACCCTCAGTAATTCTGTGACAGGGAATTTCTTGGATTTTTTGTCTATTTTGACATAGCAGATATCATCATCGCCCATTTCAAACTCGAGCCATGAACCCCTGTCTGGTATGACGGTTGCCATGGCCCTGTTCCTGTTTGAATTTGGCAGTTGTTCAAATTCGAAATAAACTCCTGGTGAACGCACGAGCTGGGAAACAACGACACGCTCAACGCCGTTGATTATGAATGTTCCGGCATCTGTCATTTGGGGAAGCTCTCCAGCAAAAAGCTCCTGCTCTTTTATTTCGCCGGTTTCTTTATTTATGAGCCTAACAGTGAGTTTTAGCGGTATGGTGTATGTCAGACTGCGCTGCTTGCATTCAATTTGGCTGTATGGTGGATCACCGAGTGTGTAATCAACAAACTCGACTTCGACTTTTCCCGATTCACGAAGTGAACGATCTTCGTTCAATGAAGCAATGAGGTTCTTGAGATCCTCGGTCAAAAACCTTTTGTAAGAATCGGTCTGGATTCTTATCAAATCTGGTGGATTGACCTCGGTTCTTCTCTTGCCAAACCAAACCCGTTCAATTCTCATGTGGTTTCCTTCCTACCCCACTCATCAGGGCATACGAATTGCTAGGGGCATATTCACAAAAGAATATCCTAACCCATGGCCCTTTTAATGTCAATGAACAATGGTTAAGGTAACCACACTCTTTCAATTACTATAAAACCTTTGAGCAGGTCGGCATTTAGTGCACATTCAAGCACAGACCTGAGAATTTCTTGCGTTAGATAGAACGAACCGTCCACCAGTGATGGCGAGTTTGGCAACTGTATCTGGGTGCCTCCATAAAGAGCAACGGTTGAACCTGACTCAAAGATGATTGATTTTCCAAACACATCGAGTTTGCAGGTGTTTGCTTCCTGGGAAACCTGGAACGAGGCACCGAAAATTATCCGTAAAGCGTCTACCGGTATCAATCCATCCTTTGTCAGAGAGGACTGCATCACGCCAATCACATCACCTTTTTGGTCGAAAACTTCTTTCTGGCCAACAACAATTCGGCCCCAGCCTTGTGCATATACCGGGATTTCTACTGTTTCTATGGCGATATTTCCTGCCTGGTCAACAGCTTCAATCTTGATCTGGTTTTTGCCGGGTACTAAAGAAACACTGGCCTGGTAAATGTCGTAAACAACAGTTGCATCTTTGCCATTAATCTTGACCGAAGCCCCTGGCTCAACCCTTCCCTTTATTACAAATTCTTGTGCACCAATAAGCTCTGGGAATTTTGGCACAAGCAATTCTGGTTTTATAGTGTCGAGTGTTATTGAAAGTTGCAGTGTTCTTGACGGACCTTTTGAAAGCTGGGACACGATAACTACAAAATTCGGGCCTTCAACAAGGGACATCTTTGTAGTGAAAGAGCCATCCTGGGCAACCTGGGTCAGTTTTCCATTGATTACCAGTGTTGCTCCTGGGGATGTCTTGCCTTTTAGCGTAATCGTTTGTTTGTTGGTGAGGGGTGGGTATGGGTCAACCTCAAGAACCGGAGGTTCGGTTTGGTCACCTGTGTATTCGATGATTTCCCCCGGCACAAAACCTTTAGCTGTCGCAGATATGACAATCTTCATGACTGATTTCGGCTCTATTTCAAGCGTTACTTTGCCGTTTGCATCAGTTTGGCCTTCGGCATCAACATCCTCGCCTTTAACCCTTACTGTGGCATTTGGTATTACTGCTTTTGTGGCCCTATCAATGATTTGAATGATAAGGGTGTTTTTGACTCCGTTAACAATCTTTGATGGTGAGAGAAGTACTGGAACAATTCCGGGTGAGCTGTCGAGTGCAGCAATCGGGTAAATGGAGAAGTATTCGGGGGCATCTTTTATTGTGAATTCAAATGGTTCTTTGTCCAGCAAAGTGTTTTTGCATGTGTATCCAAGCTGTATGACTGATTTACCCTGTCCTGTTGGATTTAGGGTGAGATAGGTGTAAGGAACACTTCCTGGCTCAAATGCGTAGAAGCCGCCCTGGGAAAGGAAGCTCTCGTTTGCTCCAGTGGCCATTATGTAGCCACCACCAGTTATCTGGAGGTCCCTGTCATCAGCTGGCATTATTTCTACCAGTATGTGGTTGTCAGTGGCATAGGCCAGATCGAAGTTGTTCTGGTCGAGCAACCCTATTGAAAGCGGCATCTTGCTTTCTGCTGATTTAAATGCCATCTTTGGTGTTTCAAGCGAGAGCATTGTCTCTGGGAAAGCGTCCCAGTCGAGAGCAAATGTTCCATCCCTGGAGCCCATGGTTGAACCTTCCAGCGGCCCAGGATTTGTCTTGTATTTGAATCTGGTGTAATGGAAGCCAGGATCTGTGTAGTTTGAGAAAGGAGCACCTGCTACATCTGCAAAGAGGTCGTCAGTTGAGTATGAGTTGAGGCCAACTAGACCACCCACCTTGCATACATCTTCGGCAAAAATATAGAATTTGCATGAACCAAGCTCATCCAGAGGTAGAGTATCCTTGATATCCAGGATACCGTCCTTTTCCCTGTCGGCGAAGAGATATGTACCCTCGTGAGGATTGTTGTATATGCAACCAAGGCCCCACCCATATGGAGTAGGTTTGTACTCCGGCTGGACAAGCATGTTCGGCCTGTCCGAGAACGTATCATTATTGTAATGGATGTTTGTTGTGTTGTAGAGGACTGGCTCATTGCGCCTTAATATCGTTACTGCTCTTAATTGTTCATCCCATGTGAAGAATTCCCTCTTTGTAAGGAATGAACTAAATTGGAGTATCTCACCATTTGATCTCTGGAGCTGCCTATCCCCGTTCCAGTCCAGTCCCAGGTGAACGCTGTATTTTGTCTCACACCTTTCACATGGGAAGAAGCTTCTTGGACGCCAGTTGGCAGGAACATTTATAAATGGGGTGAAGTGTGCTGGATATGTTATCTTATCACCACAAATCCTCACCTCTTTTGGAGGTTGTTTGAGAATAAAGCCTTGCCGATTTTTACACACGGCCGTTACCTCATAGACTCTATTGGATCCCGCAGTAAGCAAGAAATCTGGCTCGCCAGGAGTTGTGAACACTTTTCTCTCTGGATCATCAAGGTTTGTAACATTGTATTCAACAATTGGAAGCTCGACTTTGATCTTGGTTGTTCCAAAATGTTTTCTGTTGGGTGTGTAAACGGTAAGATAGAATTCGCCTGCGTCGTTCGCGCAGAAGCCTTTGAACTGGTATATTCCATCTTTTGAACGCGAAAAGTCAATCTGGATTGGTTCAAATGATCTCTTCTTGGCATCTTCCCAATCAGAGTATAGGAACATGTTGGCATAGTAATTATAGGAAACGTTGTGAAGGTCTGTTCTTACCCAGTAATATTGCGGCAATCTTGCGTCTGGGCCAAAGAACAGCTCATCGTCCGGGAACCAGTCCTTAAAGCAATGTAACCATGCCCTGTCAGGTGGGACTTCGTTGTCTCCACCCATATCTCTTACACCCTGGAGAAGGTCGACTGGAGTGCCTGTCGCATCGGTGACCCTTATGGTTAGGGGTTTGGACGGATCAGCCATCTCATTTACAACTCCAGCTGTAAGTGGTTGTGGCGAAATCTCAACAGTGAGGTCGTCTTTTGGCCCGATATTTGCTTTGGCTTCACCTGCCAGATAGACCTCGTGGGTATAGCTCAATTCAAACCATTCGTGATAATAGTATGGTGAATAGGACCTATCGTTATTGTCATCACCGTATTTGTAAGCGGTCACATAAACGCTTGTTTCTTCCTGTTCTGAAATGACATGGTCGGCAGGTGTCATCATTCTTCTCATAGGCCCGATATTCATGCCGCCAATGTCCATTCCTACATCAGTGATCTGGCAGCCTGTTTCTTTTGTGAGATCAAGTTCGTAAATGCCATCATTTCTGTTGAATGTTCTGGCATCATACATTCCGCCGTTCCACAGGTTCGTTGCAAGATCATACGTACCAATTATTTCTGTCTCGTATTCTGAGAAACTTATTTTTCCATTTTCGTTGAAGTCGTCACGTTCGGAGTACATTCTGCCACCGCTACGTGAATTACCTCTCATTGGCATTGGTGTTCCCATCGTTCTTCCATCACCCATGCCCATATGAATTGGCTCATCCATTCCTTCGATCTGGAAGGCGATTCCCCTGTCTTGCCAGATATAGACGAAAGCGTTGTTGCACGCTTCCTCTATCTGCATGTCTTCCTGTTCGGTGATTTTTATTTTGAAATGATGGTCCTGATCAACCGGAATTGCGTCTGGAAGGCCTGTGATTGTGAGCCCATGCACCCTTATTCCAAACTCGTTTTTGTTGCCACAGCAGTCCTGGAATTTCTTTATAGTGCCATCAAACAACTCAACTTCGATTTCTATCCTGCCTGAACCAACAGGTGTCAACTCGTCAATCTTTATGACGTTTGAAACGCCTGTATAATCCAGCCTTTTGTTCCATATGAGGAACTTGTTGAATTCATCAGGCATAAACGTTATCTTGTCCGGGCCAAAACCTATTTCACCGATCCAATTTTGCCCTTCAAACTCGTACCATTGGTAGTTAGTACTGTCTATGACTACTTTTCCAGTGAAGTCATAAATGATTGGAAGTCTGACCATTCCCTCAAAGGCAAAGTCAGTTGTGACCCTTCCAGTTATCGGATCCATTACCTTTGGCCTCTTGAATGGCCCTGTAACCGTGAGTTTCTTTATTAGTCTTTTGAAAGGCGTTGGATTTGATGTAGTCCCGGGATTGAATGTTAAATGAGTACCATTTGAGTCTTTCAAGACGAAATAAATGCCGTAATCAGTAAGCGGGAAGAATTCAGTACCAAGCTTGTTAAAGTTTACTTTCCTTTGTTTTTTGTCTTCATCAGGGTCTTTGCCAAGCGCTTCTTTGTTTGCGTTGAGTCTTTGTCCCCATTCGGACCATATTGCAGGATACGAGTTATAACCGCATATCATTGCTCTGGCGAAAGGAATGTTTATGATCCTGCTCAGGTGCGCCTGTCCGCCCGGATAGACCCTGAAATCATCCTGTAAGTTCCTTAGCATTGGATTGTATGGGTGCTGGATTTGTGGAGTTGGTGGCGAGATCTGGTTTATGGAGTTTTTCCCTGCTGTGTAATCCAGTTGCGAGAATTGCAGACCATGATCAATGACCTCGAGTTCTGAGAAGTTGAGTACTGGATCGAGTGAAAGGACCTTTGCTGTTGCATAACCGCTGTAATCAAGACCAAGGTGATCATCAAGCAGGAAGTGCGAAGGGTGGACTGGTAGTTTGCTGTTATAGTCAAACATAATGTTGAAACTGCTTATTCTCAGCCTTATCTGAGTGTTTTCTTTTGGTTTTACAAGACCCAGCGCCCATCCACCAGTATCTGTATCTGTGAATGTTGAAGCGCTGGTGATATATGTTGGGACGCCGTAAGTGTCAATTGTTCCGAATTTGACGCCTGTTTTTGGATCTGTGGTAATGCCATCAAACAATCCGAGCTCATCACCCTTTGTGACTACTCCCCAGGCGAGGAAACCATCATCATCGCCCCATGTTTGGGCCATCTGTGAAGAATTGTTCACATCAACCAGCGACGCCTGTGAGGATACCTCTATTGGCCTGGATGTCCCTACAAATAGAGGCGGCATAAAGCTTGGATCATCACCAACATAGTCACCCGAATCAAGTGCTCCTGGAACATAACCTATATCGTTCCAATACCAGAAGTAATATGTTTTGTCTATGTTGTACTGGATTATGTATCGCTGTCCGTTTTCACCGATGGCGGTTGCCATCCAATTTACGCCACCGCCAGTGGCATTGTAAAGAACAATTGTTTGCTGATCTTTGTTGAGGGCAAATGGGATGCAGCATGGGTCGTTAATATCGAGCATGTTGTCTGCATCATAGGTCTCAAGAGAGATGTTTGGATACCTTTCTTCGAGCATGTCCAAACACTTTCTTGTGGAATTTATTTCGAGCCTTTCGCTCCTGACTTTCAGATAACCCTTTTCCCATGCGTCATATTTGTTTGCAAGCGAGATCGGAACAGCCGGTTGCGGCCATGGAGGAGGAACTGCGGTTAGGGTATTTTTGTTGTTCTGAACGTTGTCTGTGGGCATGTATTTTGTCAGGTAGAACATGTCCTGATAGGGCCCATCTGGTGGTGCTACTTTTACTGGGTCGCCGAAATCTGCAAAAGCTGTTACAACGAGCGGATCATATCTCCCATTTGAATAAAGTGAACCCTGATAAGGAGTTATTTCGAAATAGATTTCCCTGTCAGTGTCGGTTATTGTACTTGTTTGTTCCCACGGAATTTTTCCATAAGTTGCCGGTGACCTGAGAGTAACATAGATTTTTTGATTTTTTTCTAGCAAAATTGGACTTTTGATACGCAATTTTGATGTCTGTTCGACGCGCAGTTCCCTGTCAACGTAAAGATCGAGACCAATTTTTCCGGGGAGTACTGGAATATCTATTGCTGTTGGGTGGCCACATTTCCCGATTGAGAAACCATGAGCCTTGTATTCATGGACAAAACAACCCCATTCATCAACAACATCACTGCATGGATATGAGTAGTAGCCAATTTTTATCTGGCTCATCCTCACATCACCATAGTCGATGATCAGGTTATCATTAACATCGTTATAGATATCTTCGCCAACATCATATTCGCCATTTGGCTGGCTCTCACCATGGATCACATCGTAGAAACGTAATGTGGTTGGCAAATTAAGGAGTGGGGTGCCACAGTCCAGGTCGCCTGCGGTTACATTTGTGCCAGCTTTGTAGGTCACAGTATTGTTGCTCTTTGTGATTGTGACCTCTGTCATCCTTATGTCGGCTGATTCTACCTGGTTTGTGTTGCTTCTGTATTTCCTGTAAATCGATCTCTGGCAACCAAATGCACCCGTTCCAATATCGGTGCATCTATATGCAGAAGAAAAACCTATTAGGCCTTCACCGCCCCAAGGTGGTGGCGATGTTCTTCCTGCATCTGGCGACTGGAGACCTTCCTCGGCCCCAAGATAACTTTCGGAATGCTTGCCAGCTAAAAAGTCCGAGTTGACATTGTTTGGGAACACCTCCGGGCTTGGCCCGAGAAGGTTGTCTATTCCATTATCGAGAAATATCGATAACCCAAAATATGACCTGAAATCGGCCTTTACATTAAAGAATGTTGTCGATGGTATGGCGAAATCTTCTGCAGAGCTATCAAGAGAAGTTGACTTATTAATGTTCTGGGAGCCAGTCAGCAACCTTCCGTATGGGTCATAAAGCGAGGTGACAGAATTTGCAGGGGTTGAACCCATCCAGACATCAGACTGGACAACTACACCATATGTTGGTGCGAAAGGCCCGGATTGGAGCAATTCAACGGCCATGAAAAGATCACCGGCTTCAAGGCCACCCAATACACAGTTGCCCTCGGCGTTTGGATTCTCAAACCTGTGTGAATTTGTGTTTACATCCGTGAGCGCTATGTCTCTTTCAGTAACCGTTGATTCGGCGTTGCCCTTTCTGTAGATGAATTCGTGTGGGTCATATATAAGATTTCTGTTTACATTTTCAGTGTGTAGCTCATCACCAGAGGCCATTGTGCCGGAATAGACAAACTGGACAAGCGACCTTCCAACATCAAGATCGTCCCCTGGGTCTAAAACTCCGATTGGTGGGGCATCAACTACTGAGGACCCTGCAAGGTATGTTCTTGGCTCACCATTTGTCGATATGACGATTACATTTGTAAGCCTTGTGTCACCCGATGAAACTACCGGTGCTGTGGTAAGGTTTGTGGTTCTTCTGTATATCCACTCTGCTGGTGTATATCTTCCATCGGTGTTTATGTTTTCAGCGTGCCATTCTTCACCCTGTTCAAAATCTGCGTCAAAATCATTTACAAAAGGTACATAATGAAGGCCTATGTCCCACCTTTCGATTGTGGAACTGGAAACCGGCCTTGGTTTTAATGTAGTCCCTATAGATGGGATAATTGGGAAATCGGTGCTTGGATTGTTGTCCTGAATGAGTGGAAAATCAGGCATGTCAACCCAACCAATCTGGAAAAGCCTTGTTTTTACAGGTGGCTTCTGGTTGAGTGGGTCTGGCTGGAACCCCTCCCACATCTCTTTGTCAATCCTGAAATATACTTCTGACCCTGGTTTGTAGTTTGGCTGGATGGAACCATCGGCTTTTGTTGGGAGGATAAAATATGGCCCCTGGGTGTTGTTGCAGTTAATGGGGTCAACATAACAGCATGGATTCAGTTTTATGTTGTCCCATTGGTATGATGGATCTGGGTCTCTGCCATAGTTTGGGTCATCTGGGTTTGCATAACCATAGTATCTGCAGTCTTCAAATGCCCCTGTTCTGGAGAACCAGAGTTGTCCGGCCGAGTCAAGCACGGCTATAACTTTTTCGGTCAGGTTGGTCGCTTTGCTTGTTCCAGATTTGTTTAGATAGAAAATGGTGTAATAAAGGGGGGTTGTCATTGTGGCCTGGGTAGCCCTTATGTTGTATCCGCCAGAGACGGCCAATGATGCATCTGGCATTGGAAATTCTGTTCTACCCCAAGAAGTCACACCTTCGCCATCAAAGGCATAATTTTGTGCCGGAACAAGCTGGTTCCCACTCCATGCAGACCCTACTGGTGCCCATCTTGTGGCAACAAAGACTGCTGACTGGTTGTTGCTCACTTGTTCGGCGTTGGCAAACGATGAAAATGGCAGTCCACTAATAAGAATCAAAAGAGCCAAAATTAATCTGTAACTTTTTCTCATTTTCCTCATTCTACTATATACGTAGCGCTTTCAGTTTTTGTTACCCAAAATATATACACACAAACGCCACACGTGTTTATCAATTTTATTATTGTGCTATTCATGTGTCAAGCGTATTTTTTCCATTACTTGAGTTAAAAAGCGTCCATGCTAGAATTGTTTTAAATGAAAAAAACGATAAATTATATCATCTTGGTTATCTTTATATTAACTATCTTACCTGTACACAAAGTCTTTTCAGAAGAGCAAAAACCTTGTTTTCTTATCATTTCAAAACACTCACAGGCACTTTTGGATGAGCTGGTCAAATCCAAAGAGGCGGCAGGGTTTCAAGTTAAGTATATAAATATTGGTGAGATACCACACGATAATGATCTTGGGCCGAAAGATATCAGAATATTCTTGAAGAAAAATAAAGATGCCTGGAACATAAAATATCTGCTTATAGTGGGAACAGAAGATACCGTGCCCATGATGTATTGTTCCCCTGCCTCCGAGGGCGTTGTATCGAGAGACCTTGTTGATACGCCAACAGATTTCTATTATTCGTCGATCTATGATGATTGGGACAAGGATGATGATGGAAGGATCGGGGAGTACCCGGATGATGGGATAGCAGAACACAAAGCCGATATCTTTGTTGGCAGGATACCGTTTGATGAACCGAAAACAATTTCCGAAATTTCGAAATCAATGGCTGAATTCGACAGCCTGCCCGATTTCCAGAAAGCAAAGATGCTTTTTGGTGGTGCAATGCTTGGTTTCCAGGGTGAGGTCTGGGACGATAAGGTAATGGAAAGAACAGACGGCGGGGAATATTGCGAGAAAGTATATTCAGAAATTTTTAGTGGCAAGGGGTTTTCGAGATACAGACTCTATGAAAAAGACGGTTTTCTTCCATCTCCATTTCAATGCGAAGAGCCGCTCAACGCAGAGACTTTCGGCTACCAGATACCAAACAGGTATGGGCTTGTCTTGTGGACTGCCCATGGCTCGCCTGAACATATAGTTAGGACGGTATGGAACTCGGGTAGTGCCCAAAAATCCTCTCCTTCCAAGGCTGACCTATCACAGCCAAGACTCCTCAATTCAACGCAGATGACAGGTGTCAAAACCAGGTGGGGAATTGTTGTTTCAGCGTCCTGCTCAACATCAAACCCTTCGGCAGGGACAGGCCTGGGCGCTTCAGTAATCAAGGCTGGTGCCTCAGCTTATGTCGGTTCAACCAGAGTCGCGTGGTCGCCATCATACTGGAGGAAGCTGGAAGATGGCGGAATGGACACAATTTTATACCTGTTTTGCCAGTATCTTTCTGTTCCGGGCACATCGGTAGGCCAGGCAATCGCACAGGCAAGGGTAGAGTTTGCCAAAAAATATTTCTTTGGTGATGTTGAAGACCCTATTGAGTCGGCCCAGATGAATATCTACAACTTCAACCTCTATGGCGATCCATCGGTTTGCCTGATAAAAGGTGATGCTGGAGGAAGCGTCGAAATCCTTGAACCAAGCATCAGCGCCTCTCCTGGAGAAGTGGCAAAATGGGAGGCAAATATTTCCGGCAGCGATTTGACTGGCAATATCTTTCAGGTGATCCCGGACAAGCAGGACATGAGTTGGGCCGTCCCGGAAGTCGTGGTTACTGGAAACAAGCTTGTTTTGACAGCAGAGATCCCATCATCAGTTCCTAACGGCAAGAGGTTTTGGATACTCCACCAGAAGAGGGGCGACCTGTCGTTGCAAATACCGATAGTTCTCAATATTGTGCCAAAACCGGAGGCCAGCTTTGAGTTTTCATCAGGGGATGATGTAATAATTCCGTTCTCAAGGGTCAAGTCCAACCTTAATTTGACACAGAAAACAAAATACCTTGAGGTCACACTGAAATATGATCCTGACAAAATCAAGTTTGTTTCCATAGATCAGCCATCAAAAAAATCAGATGTTTTCTCGTTTTTTGATAACCATTTTGGTCTTGCATACATCAGGGTTTCAGGAGTTTCCGAGGTACTACCGCTGATAAACTTCAGGGTGATGAAATTCACGGGAAAAACATCAATCGATGTATCAAAAATTGTTGCAATGACAGACAGACCGGAGGCTTTAGCCATTCAGGCCAAATCGTTTGAAATAACAATTGGGGAGAAAGAACTCTGGATTTCTAGGGCCGATTTTGACAAATCCGGTAAAGTCGATTCTTTTGATCTAGCGCTTCTTTTGTCGCGAATCGGGTGCACAAAACAGGACCCAAAATATGATCCAGTTTATGATCTGGATGGCAACGGCCTGATAGATTTTGTCGATTACAACCTTGCTTTCAAAAGAATCAGTGGTTGAAGTGTCTCTGCCCTGAAAATACCAACCCAATCCCAAGTTTGTTTGCTGCAGCGATCACTTCATTGTCCCTGATAGAGCCACCTGGTTCAATGATTGCTTTTACACCAAAGCTTGCCGCATGTTCGATAGAATCTGCAAATGGGAAGTATGCATCAGAGGCAAGATAGGAGCCCTTGGCTTTTTCACCGGCCTGTGATGAGGCGATTTTCACGGAACCAACCCTGTTTGGTTGCCCAGCACCAACACCTATTGTTGCAAAATATTTTGCCAAAACTATTGCATTGGATTTCACATGCTTGGCCACTGCCATGGCAAAGGTGAGTTGTTCAAGGTCATGCTCGGACACCGGGGTTTCGCCAACAATCTTGAATGAGTCGGCCAAACTGAGGTCTGGTTGCTGGAGAAGAGTTCCAAACATTGTTGATCTGATGGCAAATTTTGCCCTGGGAAGATCTTTGTTGTATGTCACCAGTCTTGTATTTTTTTTCTTTGCAAAGATGGAGAGTGCCTCTTTGCTGAAATCTTTTGCGATAATCACTTCGACAAATAGTTTTCCAACCTCGATTGCTGCTTCCTCATCAATTATGCCGTTTATAGCAACGATACCACCATACGCGGAAACCGGGTCACATTCCAGTGCCCTCAGATAGGCCTCTTTCATGCTTGCGCCTATCGCTACCCCGCATGGAGTGAGGTGTTTGACAATTACAGCACATGTTGGACCAAACTCCAGCAGTGTCGAGAGCGCAGCATCAATGTCGAGGATGTTGTTGTAGGATAGCTCTTTTCCTTGCAATGATGCAATCGGCCATTCGTTGTTGCCGACAGAATAAAGCCCGGCCTGCTGGTGAGGGTTTTCACCGTATCTAAGCGGCATTATTTGCCTTGTGTGGATTATTTCGGGAACACCAAACTGGTCCTTTGGAAGACCTTCAAGGTATTCTGATATTGCACCATCATAGGCATTAGTCGTTCTGAAAGCCCTGATTGCAAGCGATTTCTTGTACTCAATGTCAAACCTGCCAAGCGAAAGCCTCTCGATGAACTCACTATACTGTGAAGGATCACTAAGGATTGTGACGTGCTGGAAATTCTTTGCGCTTGCACGGAGGAGCGTAACGCCACCGATGTCAATCTCTTCGATGGCTTTCTCGAGGGTGCAGTCCTGTGATGCGATAGTTTTTTCAAAAGGATATAGGTTACAAACCACTATGTCTATTGACTCTGCAGTCATTTTACCAAGCTCTTCCATGTCTTTGGGATTATCTCTCCTGCAAAGTATTCCGGCATGGATTTTGGGATGGAGCGTCTTGACTCTGCCGCCAAGGACCTCGGGTGAGCCTGTATAGTTGGCAACCTCAGTAATCTGGAAACCAAGCTTTCTAAGATGTTCTGCTGTTCCACCTGTTGAAAGGATTTTATAGCCTGTCTGTGTTATTGCCCTGGCGAGTGGCTCAAGTCCTGTTTTATCGTGCACTGAGATGAGAACGTAGCTCATTGCTCCTCCTTTATTGATGCCCTTCTTCCAGAAACGCTTACTCTTCCCTCAAGCATGATTTTGCACGCCCTCCAGAGTGTGTCGTGTTCTACTGAAAGTATCCTATCGGCAAGCGTTTCTTCGGTGTCTGTTTCAAGAACTTCTACAGTCCTCTGGATGAGTATGGGGCCTGTGTCGCAACCTTCATCAACTATGAATACTGTGCACCCGGAGACCTTCACTCCATAATCAAATGCCTGTTTTTGTGCATCAAGGCCCGGAAAAGACGGCAAAAGCGAAGGATGGATATTAATGACCCTGTTTGGGAAGTGTCTGATGAAATTGGGTGTTACAAGCATCATGAATCCGGCAAGTACTATCAAATTGGCACCTGACAGAGCAATGATGTCTGCCAGATGATCAAAAAAGGTTTCCCTTGATGCAAATTCTTTTAACTTGCAAATTTGGTATGGGATGTTTTTCTCTCTGCAAAATTCGAGCGCAGGCGCTTTTGATTTGTTTGAAACCACAAGGCAAATTTCTGCTTCTAGCTTGCCCTGTTCTATTGCGCTGTAGAGCGCCCTGAGATTGGAGCCCCTGCCAGATACTAGAACTGCAATCTTTTTCATCAGACAAGCCCGAAAGAAGGCTCCCCGTCACCCTCAACTGTCCCTATGGCCGCAGAACCAGGATAAAGTGACATTGTTTTTGGGACTTCTTCTTCGGACACAAACAGTGCCATGCCGATTCCCATGTTGAAGGTCCTGAATGCGTCTTCGTCTGAAAGTTTGGCTTCCTTTACCAGGAACTCGATTATCGGGATTTTTGGGAGGCTGTTTCTTTTTACGACTGCTTTTCCGGAACCCATGATTCTTGGAAGATTGTCAGAGAGGCCGCCACCTGTTATGTGGGAGATACCGTGGAGATCAACGGCTTGTGCTATCTTGACGATGTACTGGGAATATATTTTTGTTGGCTCGAGAAGTGCTAGACCGAGGTGGTCAATCCCGTCAAATCTGGAGTCCAGGGGATACTTCGATGCGATTTTTCTGGCAAGCGAATATCCGTTTGAATGGAGCCCTGAGGATGGCAGTCCAACTATCACATCACCTTTTTTTATCTTTGACCCGTCGATTATTTTTGATTTTTCTACTATTCCAACTGCAAAACCGGCAAGATCATATTCGTTGGGCTGGTAGATGTCGCCCATCTGGGCAGTTTCACCGCCTATGAGGGCACAACCAGCCTGAACGCAACCCTCAGCCACACCTTTTATTATCTGGTATGATACTTCTTCATCGAGCCTGTTTACAGCAAGGTAATCAAGGAAGTACAGTGGTTTTGCGCCTGAACACACTATGTCGTCAACGTTCATGGCAACGCAATCAATGCCAACCGTGTCGTGTTTGCCAAGTGCCTGGGCGATCTTCACCTTTGTCCCGACACCATCGGCACCTGAGACCATGACCGGATTTGAGTATCCGCCTGGGACCTCAAAAAAACCGCCAAAGAAACCTATTCCACCCAAGACACCGGGAATAATCGTCCTTTTTGCGGCCTCTTTTATTTTTTCGACGAACCTGTCTGAGGCGTCAATAGAAACTCCTGTTGACTCATAGGCCTTGCTCATCCATCACCTTCCTCAGGGAATTCTCATAGAGCTCCTTTAGCTCCTGCACTGGGATATCAAATGAACCTGTCACCGATAGCGTTTTCCCACCAACAACGCCTAGGATTTTAATTTGTGTTTCATTCTGGGCGCATATCTCGGTGAGCCTTGAGACACAATCTGGTGAAACAGTCACCAGCGCCCTTGCATTGCTCTCGGAGAAAAGCTGTTCTGTTATATGGATGCCGGTTGCCTTCAGGGCGATTTGTGCGCCAAGGCCAGAGTTGCACACACATTCAACGAGTGCCTGTGCGAGGCCGCCTTCCGAGAGGTCGGTTGCTGAACGGATAATTCCTTCACCGGTTGCCGCGATAAGTGTTTTTGAAAGTGAAACCTCTGCATTAATTCTGATCATTGGTGGTGTGCCAAAAGTCTCTCCGGTGAGCATTTCAAAGAGTGCTGATCCACCGAGTTCCGATAATGTTTCACCAAGTAGCACGATGACGTCCCCGGTGTTTTGGAAGTCTGGCTTGTTTATCTTTCCCGCCCTTGCCTTGCCAACCATCACTACGACAGGGGTCGGTTTTATGGCTCCACTCGGGCTTTCGTTGTAGAAGCTGACGTTTCCGGAAATAACCGGGATGTTGAGGGCCCTCAGGGCATCGCACATTCCAAGGACACTCTGCTCGAATTCGTAGTAGATTTCAGGATTGGTTGGATTACCAAAATTCAGGCAGTCAGAAACGGCAAGCGGGGTGAATCCTGCCGCCCACAAATTTCTTGCCGCCTCGCAGATTGTTGCCTGGCCCCCGCCAAATGGATTCAGGTAGCAATGCCTCGGCTTTGCGTCGGATTTGATGGCAAGCAGCGTGTCAGTGCCCTTGACCCTTACGATTCCAGGGCCAAGCGATGGTGGTATTACTGTGTTTGTGAGGAGTGTTGTGTCGTACTGGTGCCACACCCATTCCCTTGAACAGCCGTTGAAGGATGAGGCCATCTTTTTTACAAGATTGGCATAGTCCCATGACGGAACCTGGAAACCATGCGGCTCCCTGCGCCTCTCTTCAAGGTTTGGCCTTGACGTGTCCATCTTGTAGCACGGAGCGCCCTTGGTGAGGTGTGGTATCGGGATTGTTGCGACGACATCACCATTTTCAATGACTGTTAGTAATCCATCGGCCGTTACTTCGCCAACAACCGCAGATTCCAGTTCCCATTTTGTGAGTATCTGGCTGACAGATTCGACCATATCAGGTTTGCAGATGACCAGCATTCTTTCCTGGCTCTCTGAGAGCATGACCTCGTAGGCCGTCATATTTTCTGCGCGCTTTGGGACTGCATCGATGTTCAGGACGAGGCCCATGTCGCCCCTTCCGGCCATTTCGACCGAGGAGGATGTTAGTCCGGCGGCACCAAGGTCCTGAACTCCCTCGACAAGGTCCTTCTCGATGAGCTCAAGGGTTGCCTCTATCAGGAGTTTCTCCAGGAACGGGTCGCCAACCTGTACTGCGGAGCGTTTCTCTTCAGACTCCTTTGAAAGGACGTCCGAGGCGAATGTTGCACCGTGGATTCCGTCTCTTCCAGTCCTGGCACCTATGAGCATGACGATGTCACCTGGCTCGGAAGCTCTTGCGTAGCGGATTTCCTCTTTTTTGGCAATACCAAGACAGAACACGTTCACCAGAGGATTTATAGTGTAAGATTTGTCAAAATGGAGTTCCCCGCCAGCATTTGGGACACCGACGCAATTGCCGTATCCGCTTATTCCAGCAACAACTCCCTCAAGGAGGTGTCTGTTGTGGGGGTCACTTGGATGGCCAAAAAACAGGGGATCAAGGGACAGGATGGGCCTGGCGCCCATTGTGAAAACGTCCCTTATGATGCCGCCAACACCTGTTGCGGCACCCTGGTATGGTTCTATGGCTGATGGGTGGTTGTGACTCTCGACCTTGAAGATTGCAGTGTATCCATCGCCAATATCCACTACGCCGGCGTTTTCACCGGGCCCCTGGATAACGGCAGGGCCCTGTGTTGGGAAATTCTTGAGCACCATTCTCGATGATTTGTAGGAGCAATGCTCCGACCACATCACTGAGAATACGGCCAACTCAAGAAAATTTGGCATCTTACCGAGTCGTGTTTTTATGTCTTCAAACTCGACTTTTGTTAAACCAAAATTTTGCGCGTCCTGAAGTGTTCCTTCTCTCATGGCCTCGATACTATCAATTTCGTGTCTCTGGCGATCACAAGCTCTTCGTTGGTCGGGATGACAAGGACTTTGATCTTCGAATCTGCCGTGCTTATGTCGCGCGCTTCCTTTGACCTTGCGGCGTTTTTCTCCTGATCAAGATTGATTCCAAGGAATTCAAGTCCTGCAAGCGAGTCCCTTCTTGTCAGGTCGGAATTTTCGCCTATTCCTGCTGTGAAAACGACCGCATCCAGTCCACTCATTGCGGCGGCGTATGCGCCGATGTATTTCTTTATTCTTCTGCAGAACATTATGTGCGCAAGTGTGCACATTTCATCGCCTTTAAGGTACCCTTCCTCAACGTCTCTTGAGTCATTGTAGCCAGAAATCCCAAGCAGGCCTGATTTTTTGTTTAGGATATTGTCAACACCCTTTGGGTCAAGTTTTTCTTTCTCCATTATGAAGAAGGGCAAGGCTGGATCGAGATCGCCACACCTTGTTCCCATGATGAGGCCTTCAAGCGGCGTCATGCCCATTGTTGTGTCTACTGATTTTCCACCATCAACAGCACATATCGAACTGCCATTGCCGAGGTGGCATGTTATTATTTTCAGCTGGCTTGCGGGTTTGCCAAGGAATTTTGCAGCCTCTTGTGAGACAAAGAGGTGTGATGTGCCGTGGAATCCATACCTTCTGAAATGATGCTTCTTGTAGAGCTCGTATGGTATTGCGTAGAGGTATGACTCCCTTGGCATTGTCTGATGGAATGCCGTATCAAAAACACCGACCTGTGGGGTGTCTGGAAGAAGTTTCTTGAAAGCACCTATACCGGCAAGGTTTGGTGGGTTATGAAGTGGGGCAAGGGGTATGCACTCTTCCATCTTTTTTATTACCTCTTCGGTCAGCAGCTGCGAACCGGAAAAAGTTTCTGCACCATGAACAACTCTGTGACCCACTGCCTTTATTTCGTGCACATCCTTTAGTGCCCCTCTATCCGGATCGGTTATGTTCTGGAGTATCCTTTTGATGCCGGTTTCATAGTCCGGCAGGGGCATTGTTTCTTTGTATTTTGTGTTCCCTTTTTTGTGGTTTACAATGCTTTCCTGGGTGCCGACCTTTTCAAGAAGCCCTGAACAGAGTTCCTGTTCGTTTTCCATGTTGTAGAGTTTGTACTTGATGGATGATGAACCGCAGTTGATGACCAGTACCTTCACTTGGAATCCTCCTTAAGGGATTGTGTAAAGCATCACGCAAGGTATTACAACAATAAATGATTACAATTACCTTTTGTCAACTACAGAGCAAAAATTGTACACCCTATTCCTGCCCTTTCAAGATACTCTTGGGCTTATTGCCTGTTCTTTCCATAGTATGGAGAGAGCACAGATCCGATGATGTATATAATATAACCGAGGACAATATCTTTTGCAAAAAGCACAAGCAGGGTGATACTCAATATATCTGCGATGGCTTTTTGATTGCCAAGGAAGAAATAAGTGCAAATGTATGTGTATGCAATTCCAATTGCAAAAGCAGCGACAACTCCTGCTGCCACGGAAGTTATCTTCTTCCAGCCCTGCTTGTCCCATAACCACCCTGTAAGGAACGAGGAGAGCGGGAGTGCCAGAAGGTAGCCAAAAGACGGTTGCAGGACATACATTGGCCCGCCACCTTTTGCAAAGACCGGAAGGCCTATCAAACCTAGGACAAGATATATCCCCTGGGATGCCGGACCAAGCGCTTTGCCGAGGAAAATTCCGGATGCAATTGCTGTTGCAAGCTGGAATGTGAGCGGCAACCCCGGAAGCGGGATTTTCAGAAAAGCCGAAATAACAGAAAGGCTGACAAAAATAGCGACAAGGACCAAGTCTCTGGTTTTCATGCTGGAAATACTATTATTGTTTTGATCTTTGGCAACCAACAATTGCCAGTCATCCACTCAGGATTTTTGAGAAAACCGGATTGGAAACCAGAACAAACGATGGATTTATTGTGTAAATATTGCCATTTTTATCGAGTTTGCCGTTTTGAGCAAGCTCGTCCAGTCTGTCCTGGAGCCTTGAGATGTTTTCGGGTTTGTATTTTTGCGATAGCAAATCCAGGTTTGTTCCTGTCTCCAGGAGCCTGAGGTTTAGCATCGCCTCTTCAAATATTTTGTCTTCAGGCCCCAGCTTCTCTTCGATAAACTTGCATGAAATAGGATTGTTTATGTATTTGTCGAGATTTTCCTCGTTTTTGAACCTGATGCCATCCAGGTGTGATGATGCTCCCGGGCCAAGGCCAAGGTACTCACCACATTTCCAGTAATTGATGTTATGGAGTGATTCCTCCCCGGAAGTGGCAAAATTTGAAATCTCGTAGTGATAGAAATTTTTGGAAACCAGGAAGTCCCTGCATTGCTCAAAAAGAGTTGCCTGCTCGTCATCTGATGGCAGGTTGCCAGGTATGTTCTTGTAGAGTTTTGTCCCTTCCTCAACCGAAAGACAATAGGCGGAGATGTGCTTCAATCCGAGCTCAATAAATTTTGATAATGTCGATAGCAAGGAGCTTTTTGTCTGGCCAGGCAATCCAATTATTGCGTCAACCGAAGCCCTTTTGAAATATTTAACCGCAATGCCAATCGCATCTATGGCTTTTTTTGAATTGTGTATTCTTCCAACTGACTGGAGTTCGCCATCATTTAACGACTGGATTCCGATTGAAACCCTGTCAAATCCGTAATTTCTGGCCGAGAGCGCAAATTCCTCCGTCAGGCTTTCTGGATTGGCTTCTATTGTGGCTTCAAGGATTTTTTCAAATCCGAATATCTTTTTTAGCCCTAGATACAGCTTTTCGAGATTTTTTGAGCCAAGGAGGCTTGGAGTGCCACCGCCAAGGTATATAGTTCCAAAATGCAGCCCCTGATATTGTTTTGCTTCTTCAAGGACAGCTTCGACATAATCATGGATTTGCCCTTCAGATTTTGCAAGGCTGTAAAAATCACAATAATCGCACTTCCTGACGCAAAAAGGAATGTGGACGTAAAGCCCGGTCACTCTTCTTCTTCGACCTTTAACAGGGACAGGAAGGCCTCCTGCGGGATTTCGACTGCGCCGACCATCTTCATGCGCTTTTTGCCTTCCTTCTGTTTCTCGAGCAGTTTTTTCTTTCTTGTCACATCACCGCCGTAGCATTTTGCCAGAACATCTTTCCTGTAAGCCGCTATGTCTTCCCTGGCGATGATCTTTCCGCCTATTGCGGCCTGGAGCGGGATTTTGAACTGCTGTCTTGGGATGAGCTTCCTGAGCTTGTTGATCAGCGACCTTCCCTTTTGAACGGCAAAGTCTCTGTGCGAGATATACGAAAGTGCGTCTACCTGGTCACCGTTGACCAATACGTCCACCTTGACAAGGTCATCCTGGCGATACCCTGTGAAGTCGTAATCAAGGCTGCCATATCCATGGGTAATACTTTTCAGTTTGTCGTAATAGTCTGTTATTATCTCGGCGAGAGGGAATTCATAATGGATGATGGTTCTCTTCTGGTCGGGGTACTCCATGCCAGTCATGGTGCCTCTCCTTGCTTGCGAGAGCTCCATTACCGGACCAATAGTATCATTTTGCGTGATTACCTGGGCTTTTACAATTGGTTCCTCGATTGATTCAATTTCGTTTGGATCAGGGAACTTGGAAGGGTTGTCGATGTAGGTCTCCTGGCCTTTTGTCCCGATGATTTTGTAAACAACGGTGGGCATCGTTGCAATTATTTCCTGCTCAAACTCCCTCTTTAGCCTTTCAATAACAATTTCCATGTGTAGCATCCCGAGGAAGCCGACCCTGAAACCGTGACCAAGCGCCGCAGAGCTTTCTTTTTCATAAACAATTGAGCTGTCGTTTAGCTGGTACTTTTCAATAGCGGTGCGGAGCTTGTCGTAGTCGTTGGTTGATATGGGATACACACCGCAGAAGACCATCGGCTGCATCCTTCTAAAGCCAGGGATGGCCATAGTGTCTGGAAACTCTGGAGAAATTATTGTGTCTCCGACATGTATATCGTTCGTATCTCTTATGATTGCGGCAAAATATCCGACTTCGCCAGCTTTCAGCTCGTCGCACCGGATAAGTCTCAACCCAAAATAGCCGACCTCTTCGACCTCAAAAATTTTGCTGTTGGATTTGAGCATTATCTTGTCGCCTGGCTTTATTGAGCCGTCAAAAATTCTAATGTGGCTGATAGCACCTTTATAAGAATCGTAGTGGCTGTCGAATATCAAGCACCTGAGTGGCGCTGATTCGCTTATTCTTGGTGGTGGTATCTTGCGGACGATTTCTTCAAGCAGCTCTGGCACTCCGGTGCCATCTTTTGCAGAGACGAGCATTGCATCATCAGAAGGCAGGCCAAGCATGTCTTCCATCTGTATCTTGCACTCGTCTATCATCGCATTTGGGAGGTCGATTTTGTTTATGACCGGGATTATGTGGAGGTCAGCATCCATTGCCAGATATGCGTTGGCGATTGTCTGGGCCTCAACTCCCTGCGTGGCATCGACGAGGAGAAGCGCTCCCTCACAAGCTTTAAGACTCCTTGAAACTTCATAGTTGAAATCCACATGGCCTGGGGTGTCTATCAGGTTCAGGATGTACTCCTGGCCGTTTTTTGCCTTATACGGGATTCTGACTGGAGAGGCCTTGATTGTTATTCCTCTCTCCTTTTCCAGGTCCATGCTGTCCAAAATCTGGGCATTGCCTGTTGTGTGGACAACGTCGGTCAGCTCCAGTATCCTGTCGGCCAGCGTCGATTTGCCATGGTCGATATGGGCTATTATGCAAAAATTGCGAATATTGTTCATACCAAGTAACCATTTTACTGCCAGTCGCAATTTGTTCAAGGTTTGACACTCATTTCCTTGACAGCCATGAGGCCCATAACTATACACGGCACGTAAACTATGGAAAAAACATTGATATTGACCGAGAAGCCTTCAGTTGCCGCCGATATAGCACACGCACTAGGCGGTTTCGACAAAAAAGAGGATTTTTACGAGAGTGATGACACCTATATAACATGGGCAGTCGGTCACCTTGTAACACTGGCCGAGCCTGAGGATTATGACAAGGGCTATAAGTATTGGACCTTACAGTCCCTTCCGATAATCCCCAATAAATTCGAGCTCAAGCCAATCCCAAAATCTGAAAGCAGGCTGAAAAAGATAGCTTCGCTGGCAAAAAAATCCTCAACACTTGTAAATGCCTGTGATGCTGGCCGTGAAGGTGAACTGATATTCAGGTATATCTATGAATACCTTGGACTTGAAGCACCGACAAAAAGGTTGTGGCTCCAGTCCATGACC
This sequence comes from Caldisericia bacterium, assembly GCA_017992555.1. Taxonomy (GTDB): domain Bacteria; phylum Caldisericota; class Caldisericia; order JAAYUI01; family JAAYUI01; genus JAAYUI01. Next base: position 49,089 of record JAGOOK010000001.1, read on the forward strand.
AAATCGGCAATTGCTGACGGTTTTGAAAGACTCAGGCCGTCAAAAGAGCTGGACAACCTTGGAGAGTCGGCAAAGTGTAGGTCGGAGGCGGACTGGCTCATTGGAATCAATGCGACAAGGGCATTTACGAGGAGACTTGGCAATCTTCTCTCGATTGGAAGGGTACAGACACCGACACTCTCGATAATCATCTCGAGGGAAAAAGAGATAAATGCTTTTGTCCCAAGAACATACTTTGATATTTTCGCAGAGTTTGAAGCCAAATCTGGCGTTTACAGGGGGAAATGGTTTATCGATGTTCCCAAAATCTCAAAAGAAAAAAACGCCCCAATAACCGATGAGATTCTGGCCTCGCTAGTAAAAAAATATGGCCAGATAGCAACATCTGCCCTTAAGGCCAATGATGGTGCCGTCCAGGGTGATACCGTCGAATCTGTTGGGGATAAAAAAGCTGCTGATGAGATAGTTAGCAGGATCAAGGGAAAAGAAGGCAAAGTTGTTGTTGAGGACCATAAGCTCCAGAGACAGAGTCCGCCGCTCCTTTTTGATCTCAATGAACTCCAGAGAGAGGCCAATAGAAGATTTTCCTTTTCTGCTGCCAGAACCTTACAGCTTGCCCAGCAACTTTACGAAGAGAAAAAACTGGTCACCTACCCAAGGTCTGACAGTAAACATCTTCCCGAGGACTACACGGATGTTGTTCCGAGAATTTTTGGTGTGCTTTCCCACACAAAATATGACAAGGTGGCCCTGCCGCTTGTTGGCCAGAAGGTCGCAAAAAACAAGAGAATATTTGATAACAAAAAGATCTCTGACCACTTTGCAATAATCCCCACAGAAAAATCGCTTGAGGAAGTATCTCTTACTCCAGAACAGGCAAAAATTTATGACCTGATAGTAAAAAAATTCCTTGCAGCGTTCTACCCGGATGCAGTCTGGGAGGTCGTGCACAGGGTGACCCAGGTTGACGGGCTTGATTTCAAATCTGATGCTAAGAGTCTTAAAGAAAAAGGTTTCTATGCTGTTTATGGAAGGGAAGAGCAAGAGGAATCTTCTCTTCCGGTGGTCGCAGAAGGCGAAACAGTGGATACTGTTGCACAGGAATTGCAGGAAAAACAAACCACACCACCGCCAAGATACAACGAGGCAACCCTCCTTGGAGCGATGGAAATGGCTGGCAAGTTTATTGATGACGAAGAACTCAGAGATGCCATGAAGGAAAAAGGCCTGGGAACTCCGGCTACGAGGGCTTCTATCATCGAAAGGATACTGGAAGTTGGCTACATCGAGCGTGTTGGTAGGGACCTTGTTCCAACAACAAAAGGAATAGCACTGTACGATCTTCTGATTGGTTTCCCTCTTCCAGAGCTATATTCACCAGAAATGACCGGGAACTGGGAATACAAGCTTGCCTGCATTGAAAAGGGCGAGATGAGTCCCGAGGATTTCCTTGGCGAAATAGTTAACTTTACAAAACAGCTTGTAAACAAGGTGAAGGACAGGAGCCTCGATGCTCCAATTGCCAACCAGGATGGCAACGGAGAGGCGAGAGCCATTGGAACTTGCCCTCTTTGTGGAGAAGATGTTGTTGATTCTTTCATGTCCTTCAGGTGCGCCAACTACAAATCCACAAAAACCAAAAAAGGCGCAAAGAAAACGAAAGCCAAGGAAGAAGATGAGGAGAATGGATGCAGTTTTGCGATCTGGAAAACGATTGCCGGAAAAATCATTACCGAGGATGTCGCAAAAGAACTCATCGAAAAGAAGAGAGTGGGTCCTCTTTCCGGTTTCAGATCAAAATCTGGCAGGCCATTTTTTGCCACTCTTCTGCTTGGTGATGACGGTAAAATAACCTTCGAATTCTCCAAAAGCCAGAGCGAGGGTGGACAGGAAAAAACAAAAACAGAAGAAGTTTTCCTTGAGGACCCTGTTGCAAAGTGTCCGGTCTGCAAGGCCGATATCCTCGAGGGTACTTCGGTATATCGTTGCCAAAACTTTGGCAAGTCTTGCAAAATGTCCCTTAGTAAAGTAATTTTAGGGAAGACCATAGCTCGCGAAACGGCCGCCAGGCTTTTTGAAGAAGGCAAGACAGAAAAGATTTCAGGCTTCATAAGTCGCAAAGGCAGGCCGTTCTCTGCGTATCTGGTCTTAAAAGATGACGGGAAGGTAGGGTTCGAATTTGACAATGCAACAGGAAGGACAGCAAAAGGCGCATCCAAAGTTTCAAAGCCAAAAACTAAAAAAAGCAAATAGGCTTTTCTGGACAGTTTTAAGGTTCGGCCTTGCCGTCGGTTTTGTAGTGGCCATTGCCCTTGCTCTTTTCATATACAGGGTTGGATCGGATGTTGTTGCGACCTTGCCAAATCTTGATGAACAGAAGAGGCCGCCAGTGGCGTCCCAGATATTTGATTACGACAACCAGCTAATAGGCTCCGTCTTCTTTGAGGACAGGATACCTGTAAAGATAAATGAAGTTTCAAAGGATTTTCTCAATACGATAGTGACCTCTGAGGATGAAAGGTTTTACCAACACAAAGGTTTTGATCTTCGTTCAATCTTCAGGGCATTTTTTGTCAACATAAAGACAGGTTCCATGAGTCAGGGTGGTTCTACGCTAACCCAACAGGTTGCCCGTTCGGAGCTTTTTATAGACAGCAAAGAAACTTCGGTCACAAGGAAGATCAAGGAAATAATACTGGCATTCAAGCTTGAGCAGCGTTACACAAAAGAAGAGATTCTGGAAGCCTATGTGAACCAGATATTTTTCGGGTTTGGTTCCTATGGTGTGGAATCTGCAGCTAGAAACTATTTTGGGAAACATGCAAAGGACCTCAACTATGCAGAGAGCTCTCTTCTCGTGGCGATCCTTCCTGCTCCTTCGGTTGACAACCCCATAATCAACCTTGCTGGCACAAAAGAGCGCCAGAAAAACGTTTTGCGAAAACTTGTTGTAAACGGGGTAATAACTGAAGATGAATCAAAAAAATATTTTGAGGTGCCGTACCAGCGAAAATCTTTCAGGGAAGTCGGGGACAACGATTCCGTAAACTACTTCATCGACTACGTCAAAGCCGAGATGGAGAAGCGCTACGATCCGAAAGACCTGAAAGAGGGTGGCCTCAGGATCAAGACAACGCTTATCAGATCCTACCAAAAATATGCCGAGAACGCCATGAGAAATGTGTTTGCAAAAGCAGAAAAAAGTGGCGAATTCTCCTCAAAGGTTTTTGACGAATTTGGTGTAAAACAGCCCCAGGCTTGTTTTGTGGCAATGAACCCCCGCAATGGGTATGTTCTCGCAATGGTCGGCGGAAGAGACTACAAAAACACAAAGTGGAATCGCACAACAGCAGAAAGGCACCCCGGCTCGTCATTCAAGATTTTCGATTATTCGGCCGCACTTGAGAACAGGTCTGTCACCCCTGCCTCTATTCTCAAATCCGATTACAGCTTTAATGTAAATGGCTGGAACCCGGGAGAATGGAGCCACAGCGTTACCAACAAGCTTTATACTGTAAGAGGCGCACTTTTGACCTCTTCGAATGTCTGTGCATTGAGAGCGGGCCTTAGGGTTGGACTAGATAGGGTCGCTTACTATGCAGCCAAAATGGGCCTCAAGACCCCAATAATGCCTTATCCATCAATTACTGTAGGTTCAGTTGAAGTCAGACCTGTTGATATGTGCACTGCCTATGCCTCTCTCGCTTCAGGTGGAATACGCCATGATCCAGTTGCTATTCTGGAAGTACAAAACAGGGACGGGATAATAATCGAGCGCTATCAGGGCACAGGTTTTAGAGTGCTTTCTGAAGAAACAGCCTGGACACTCGGAAACATTTTTCAAGACGTCCTCCATTCAATCCTTGGTTCAACAATAAAAACGCCGGCGGCTGGAAAAACTGGAACTTCTACAGGTTCTCTTAATGCTTGGTATTGTTGCTTTACACCAGAAATAACCGTTACCTGCTATGTTGGTAAAGACTCTAAGAAGGTCATGAGCGCTGTCAACACAATCATCTGGGGTTCTTCAATGGCAGCCCCAATGGCAAGAGATTTTGTGAATGCCTGCCTTACTGATAAAAAACATCCTCTGCCAAAAACCCCATTCCCGCCAGCCCCAAAAGGCATGACAGGAAGTATTTTTTGTAAAACATCTGGTGAGCTCGTCAATGGCTTTTGCCCAAAGGACCAGATTAGCAGCGATTATTTCTTTGCCGGGACCACACCTGACACTCCATGCCAATATCACAAACAGGGCGTTTTCCCATACAATGTTGTTGAAGAAACTGTTGACGGGAAAAAATATTACTATAAACCAGGAAATTCCTGGTGTGTGACAAAAGAAGTTCTTCTTTCAAAAGATGTTTACGAAAAGCTACCGGCAAAATCTGATTGCCCGGCACTGATTAACTTTACGATCTCTGACCAGTCGGGACAGTTGCTCCAAGAACCCTACTCATTCTCCAAGGGCGGCATTTATAATCTGGATGTTGTGATACCCCAGGATGTTCTTGGGAAATTCAACGAAGTGGACGTTTATTTTGGTGACATGCGGGTAAAAAAATGGCAAGAGGGTGATCTTGATTCCGATACAGGTCAAAAAGTGGAATTCAGTTCACCGCTCAACGCCATGTTTGCTGTGTCTCCGGATGATGCAAACAAAACAAAAAAACTGATTTTTGAGATAAGAGGCCCGGGTGGCTTTTATCTCAAAAAGACTTTTGATGTGGGGATAAGCTAGGCTGGCGATGCTCCCAGTTCCACTACCAAGAACAAGTACGAAAAAACCTAGAGGGTTCCCATTTCTGGTTTTTCTTGTGCTTCTTGTTATGGTGGTAGTTTTTTCTGCGGCTTTCTATCTCGCATTCATTGTTTCGGACTATGATGTCAGGTGGCTACCCACAATCCTTGATCCAAAAAACCACAAGCCGCCAAATCCCCATGAAACTGTTAATGAAACAAACAGGATCTTTGATGCCGAGGGGAACCTTATCCATGAGTTCCATGGCGATGAGGACAGGATATATGTCCCGCTCGAACAAATTTCCGAATGGGCCAGAAAAGCAATCATCGCGTCTGAAGATGTAAGGTTTTATTACCACAAGGGTTTTGACATGAGGGCGACCCTGAGGGCGTTTTTTAAGAACGTTCAAACACGCGAGGCCTCTGAGGGCGGCTCAACCATCACCCAGCAGCTTGCCAGAAACATGTACCTTGGAACCGGAAAAACCCTTTCAAATGAAAGAACTTTCACTAGAAAGCTGAAGGAGTTGCTGCTGGCCCGGAAAATAGAGCAAGCTTACTCTAAAAATGAAATCCTGGAATTCTACCTGAACCAGGTCTACTTTGGCTCAAGGGCCTACGGGATAGAATCTGCGGCAAAGAGATATTTTGGCATTTCAGCCAAAAACCTTACGCTTGCCCAGTCATCCATGCTTGCAGGCGTCCTGTCTTCGCCTTCATTCAACAACCCCTATGACAACCTTGCAGAGGCCAAAAAAGCCCAGGACATTGTCCTCGAGAAGATGGCCAAAAACGGCTTCATAACTGATATCCAGATGGAAAAAGCATCAAAGGAGAAGCTCAATTTTCAGCCATATTCCATCCAGCTCAAAGCTGGCGATTCCCTTGGCTATTTCATAGATTATGTCAAAGATGAATTATATGACAAGCTCGGAGAGTTCCCGATCAAAAAAGGTGGTCTGGACATATACACAACCATAAACCAAGACTGCCAGAAGTATGCCCTCCAGGCAGTTGACAAAGTCCTTGGGGAGGCCATAAGGGCCGGTGACTTTGGCAAGATCCAGAAAGACAAGCTCGGAGTTGAACAGCCACAGGTGGCCCTTTGTGCCATTGATGCAGATACTGGACAGATACAGGCAATGGTTGGCGGAAGGGACTACAAGAACACCCAGTACAACAGGTGCACGGCACTGAGACAGCCTGGCTCTTCATTCAAAATACTTGTCTACAGCGCGGCGCTCCAGCATGGCGTCCTTTCACCATCAAGCCTGGTCCGCTCCAGCCCGATTTCGATTGGCGACTGGCAGCCAAAGGAATGGTTCAGGGGATATTTTGGGACTGTAACAGTCAAGTATGCACTCCAGGAATCAAGCAACATCTGCGCAATAAGGGCTGCCCTGAAGGTCGGGCTTGGCAATGTTGTCGCAACAGCGAAAAAAATGGGCATCAGCACATCAAAGCTGCTTGCCGTGCCATCCATTGCCATTGGCTATGTAGAGGTCAAACCCATTGAGATGGCCTCTGTCGGGCAGACTATTTCAAACTATGGAACCCACATACCACCGATTGCCATCAAGAGGATAGAGAACAGAAAAACGGGCAAAACCATTGATCCTGCCTATGGGCAACCAACCAGGGCAATCGACGAGCCAACAGCATACGACATGATCTCGATGTTGAAGAACGTTGTTGAGCGCGGCACAGGAATGTCGGCCAGAGTGCCTGGCGTTCCGTGTGCTGGAAAAACCGGAACGACGGGCTCCTTCAGGGACGGCTGGTTTGTTGGCTTCACCCCTGAAATCTCTGCCTCGGTTTATCTTGGCTCTGACTCCAGAGAGGTCGATTTGTCATTTGTTTCCAACTATGGATCAAAATATTCAGCACGCATCTGGAAAGAGTTCATTTCGATGTATTCAAAGGGCAGGACGATCAAGGACTGGGTGGACAAGAACCCTGATGATTACGTCAGAGTGAAAGTCTGTGAGGAAACCGGACTCATGGCAAATGACACGTGCCCGGGTTATTACATGCTCGTAAGAAAGAGCAAGATGCCAAGTGAAAAATGCGAAATAAACCATCCAAAGAAGATTTTTGTAACAATATGCAAAGAAACCAAACTCCTGGCCAACCAATATTGTCCCGAGAAAGAAAAGGTCGAATTCGAGCTTGGCAAGGAACCAAAAAAATTCTGCGAAGTCCACAAAAAGCCTGAAGACAAGAAACCCGAAGATCAAAACAAACAAATCGACGAAGAAAAGCAGCCTTCGGGGAAAGACACTCAGAAGCCGCCCACAAAGAAACCTTCCACCGAGAAGCCTGGCAATGGAGGGAAAGATACAACTCCCGGCACAAAACCGCCAATTGATAAACCAAATCCGGAGCCACAACCCCAACCTGAACCGGAGCCACAGCCAGAGCCTGAACCCCAACCCGAACCGGAGCCGAGGTACTTTTTTGTCTCCCCAAGCCAGGCTTCAGCCTCGGTTGGGGAGTTTGTCAGGTTTGACTACGTTTTCAATTACGAAGGGGTCAGCTGGGTAACGATGTATGTGGACGGTGTCCAGGTAGACACGGCAACGAGCTTCCCCTGGTCAATTGTCTGGGCGCCGAGATCGGCCAAAACTTACAATCTCCTTTTTATTCTCTACAATGATGCGGGCGGAAGGGTGGCTGAGTATTCAAGGTCATACACGGTGTACCCATGAGTGGTAAATTCATTGTTTTTGAGGGTGTTGACGGCGCAGGAAAAACAACCCAAATAAAACTCCTTCACAAAAAACTCACAGACATAGGTCATGATGCAATCATGACCTATGAGCCTGGCGATAATTCGGTTGGTGCGAGTGTCAGAAAGTTTCTGATAGAAAAGGACCTTGACGCTGTTTCAGAGGCGCTCCTTTTTGCTTTTGACAGGGCTGTCCATATCAGAGAGGTTGTGCGTCCTGCCATAAACGAAGGTAAAATAGTCCTTTGTGACAGATTTTTGATGTCCTCGCTGGTTTACCAGGGGATTGCCAGGGGACTTGGTGAAGAATGGATAAACGAAATAAACAGCAAAGGGCTGGGAGGAGTTGCCCCAGACGTCACTTTGGTATTTGATATCGCAGTTGACACAGCCCTCAAAAGAGTCCAAAATGCTAATAGGTTTGAGAACACTTCCCTGCAGGAAAAGGTAAGGGAAGGATTTATAAAAAAATCAGGAGAGACCCCAAACACTTTCCTAATTGAAGCTGGCAGGAGCGAAAAAGAAGTGTTCCTCTCGGTGTGGGAAAAGATTTTGTGGTTGCTCAAGGAGGAAAAATGAAACTTATTGCCGCAATAATTCAGCAGGAAGACGCAAATGAAGCGACTGCAGAACTTCTTCAGAACGGCTACAAAATAACAAAGCTAAGAGGTATTGGCGGTTTTCTTGAAGAGGGCAACCTTGTCCTTTTGATTGGCGTCGAAGACGCCCATGTACCAAAGGTTCTCCAGATTTTCCAGAAAACATGTGTTGCAAGAGACAGATACATCAACGCCCTGCCGTTTGTCCCAATGGAGGGAATGCCACCACTTTCGTTCCCGGTGAAAGTGACCGTTGGTGGCGCAAAAATTTTCGTACTTCCTGTTGAAGAATTCCACATGCTGTGATGGGTCTTTCGGATTTACCCATACAACCGTTTTTTACCAAGCGTTTCAAAAACCACATAGCTTCGCGGAGGGTTTCTGCAAGCTATATATTTGTCGGGACAGAGTCAAGGGGTGCCTCCATTTTGGCGAGGGCCTTTGCAAAAACGCTAAACTGTGAGAAGCAGAATTCCGATTTTTGCGGTGTTTGCCACTCCTGCAGAATGATTGAAGCGCAAACGCACCCTGACGTGAAGGTTTATGATCCCGGCGATGCAAGGTTTGGAATAGGTCTCGCAAGGCAGGTCCAGCAGGAGTCGATGGAATCCAATTATGGTGCCAGGTACAGGGTGAACATCCTCAAGAATGCACACTCCATGACGACTGAAGCCCAAAACGCCCTACTCAAGCTCCTCGAGGACGGAAAGCCAAATTGCACAAATGTTCTCCTTTCGGAGGGCCTTGACGAGATATTGCCAACGATACAGTCAAGATCAATCATTTTGAGGTTGCCACCTCTCCCTGCCGGTCCTTCTGCCGCCCTGCTTGTTGAAAAAGGTCTAGTAGAAGAAACTGCACAGAAGGAATCTGAAGGTTTTATGGGTGATGTATCGCTCAGTATATGGATGGCTGAGAATACTGAGAAAACTGAACAGCTGCTTCAAATCATGACAAGTTTTGGCGAAGGTACTGTTCTTCCTTTGCTTACTGTTCTTGAAGATGATGAAAATCTCGAATATATTTTGCACTTGGTGCGAGAAGTTCTCCATAGGGCGGTCCTTCTGAAACACGGAATCCACATTGATGGTGCATTCCTTGAGAAGGTTGTTCCAAAAATTGCCAATATGCCTCAAGAGAGGCTGCAAACAATTGAGAGGGCCCTCGCAGAAACGGAAAGGTTATGGAAGACACAATCGAAAAAAACGACGTTGGCTCAGGCGATGTTCCTGAGAGCATGGACGTCGTTGGCATAAAATTCAGGGGAAGCAACAAGGTATACCACTTTCTTACAGACGAGATCGGACTAAGGCCTGGTGATGCCGTGGTTGCCCTCACTGAAAAGGGTATTGATATCGGTCATGTGACCTACACAACCCAAAAAGTGGAAAACACAGCAGGACTCAAAAATCTGCTCCGCAGGGCAACTGCGCTTGACCTTATAAGGTTTCATGAAAACATGGCCCTGGAAAATGTTGCCAGAGTTGAGGCTCAAAAGCTTGCTGACTCAATGAACCTCCAGATGCAGTTCGTTGTTGCCTGCTACAACCTCGACAGGTCAAAGGTGACCTTATATTTCATGGCTGAAAAGAGGATCGACTTCAGGGAGTTTGTCAGGGAACTCTCCAAAAAACTCCACATTAAAGTTGAACTGTGGCAGATCGGGCAAAGGGACGAGACTCGGCTATTCGGCGGGATTGGCCCATGCAACAAGGTTTTTTGTTGTGCAACCTTCCTGAATTCAAAGGAGTCGGTCACCATAAAGGACGCGAAGTGTCAGAGGCTCGACATCAACCCGCAGAAGATAACAGGAATGTGCGGAAAACTGATGTGTTGCCTGAAATATGAAGTGGACACATACAAAGAAGCATTACAGGATTTTCCTGAAGATGGAGAAACGGTGCTTTATTCAGGTCAGGAGTGCAAGGTCCAAAGCGTAAACCCGTTTGCCAGGACTGTAACAGTGACAGGCCCAGAAGTGTCTATCGTAACGGTCAAGATAGAGGAAATATCAAGAAACTACCATGGCGAGTGGATCCCTGCAATCGACTCGTATGAGAAGATGTCAGAGCAAAAAGCCGAAAGGGCAAAAATCAGCTTTGAAAATGCAGAGCTGGCAAAAACCAGGAAGAAAAAAAAGAAAGATAAACCGGGTGTCAGGCCCCCGCACCATGGCCAGTCTGGTGACCAACCCTCGCAAGGACAGTTTCAGCACCAGTCACATGAAGTCCTGGACGAACAAGAACATCATAATCATCCCCCCACAGAACAAGATCAACCTGAGAGCCCCTTTTGATAAAGCTTACTTTTTGCCCCTGATTGATGTAATCGTTCTCTGATACGAAACAGTCTATCTTGTTGACTACCTTGTCGGCAATTTCAACCATGGCCACCTTTATAGAGCCTTCAATAAATATGGTGTTTCTTTCATTTACAAGCTGATATTTTGCCCCAAGAAGGTTTACTGCCCTGCGGAGCCAACAAAACTGTATGTACTCCCAGAGGTCGACCATTGGCAGGTTTAATTTTGCCTGCGCATGGACAACTTTTGTTATTTTCCCTGATATTGGCGCGTAGTTGAAATGGACGTCAAAGGGAGACATGTATATTCCAAAAAGGAGCCCTTTCTGGGGTTTGTCATCAGATTTGGAAATTTCTTCTACCTTTATTTTTGTGCCAAGTTTTTCGCACTCAACTTGCCCGTTTTCGATCTTTTTTACATACATGAGCATGCCGTCGCACGGCGAAACAATGACAGATGAGTCCCCAAGAGAAGTCCTTGGTGGGTCCCTGAAGAACCAGACGTTTCTTTTCCAGTGCTGGTAAAGAAAGTTTAGGCCAATCAGCGCCACAATAATACCCAAAATCCAGTAAATCACTTGTACCTCCAGCAAAAACAGAATCCTTGGGATTATAGCAACAATTGGCCTAGTCGTCCAGAAGCTGTGCTTTTCTGTGGTTACTTAATCCTGATAAAATCAATATCTCGTTGACATGTGGGTATTTGAAAATTAGATAAATTATTGATAAATAAAAAAATTGCTTATTGTTGTTTTCTACCAGTGGTGAGCCAGTAGATTCCAATGATTACCAATCCAAAAACGAAGTAGAGCATCCACCCAAGCAAATCAAAAACAAATCCAATAACCAAAACCACCGAAACAGAGAGTATTCCCAGGATTATCCAAAAGACGTTTTTCATTACTTTTCCTTCAACCATTTATATGTGACATATGGAAATTTTGGTGCATAGTAACCCAAAAAACCTGCGGCCGGCTGAAGAAATTTTCCAACAAACGAAGACGGTTTTTTATAGAAGATACCGTCCATTCTGTAGAGTGAATCGATGTGCCTGTAAGTTTCTTCTAGCCCATATTTCTCGTACATCTTGGCAGTGGTGTCCGATTGCGTGTGCTGGATCAGCTCAACCGGGAAGTTGGAGTATTTGTTCAAATCGCGAGCAAGTTGGACAATCTCTGGGCTTGCGCCATTTGTTATCGCCTGTTCCCTGAGCTTCTTGTACCTCTTGAGGTCCAGTGGGTAATGGTCTTTTGTTTGCGCAAGCGCATAAACAGCGTCCAGAACATATTTTATCCTGCTTGTACATGTGACCGGATCAAGCGCCCTGACCTCAATTGTTCCAAGCCTCTTGCTGATGATCAGGTCCTGAAAACGGTAAAACCTGTCGCCGGTAAGTGGCCCTGTTGCATAACCGACAGCCAGTCTGTATGACTGCCCGAACCTCTCCCCCATCCTGAATGGTGCGTTTGCGGTCATGAGCATGATGGTTGGCAGGAAGTGCGCGATATTGTCATAGGTGCGCTCTATGTCCTCTGACCCACCGATATGGATTTGAAGGGCGCAAACGTTCGTTGGGGCATCAATTTGGATCAGATGCCCCAACGGAACGATGTACCCCATTGCGATTTTTGACAGTTCGGCCCTCAGCCCTCGAAGCTGGGTTATGACTTCCAGTGGCGAATGGCAGATGTCGGTGGCTACCTCAAGGCCGCTCATCATGCCATACTTGAGATCTTTCCCCCTTGCAAAGTTTGATGCGGTGAGGTGATAGTTTCTGGAGGGTTTTTTCCACAGAAGCTTTGCCAGGTAATATAGGGAGCGTGTTGTTGGAAGTAGAGGTTCTGTTACAAAAACCTCTTCCTCAAGGCCGAGTGTAATCAATTGCTGCTATTCCTCCTTGGCTACGATATAGTTCCTGTAGAAAGCAAACAAAGGAACTGTGATTATCGATGACATTGTTCCAAGAATCAAGTTGAATATCGGTGCAATGAAATAAACAAACTGGCTCATTCCCTTAAGATCCAGGCCGTAGAATTTTATTGAGATCATGTTTGTTGGAATCATAATTAATGTTCTGGCAACAACTCCAACGAGCAATGCAACACCAAGCCAGATCAAATAATTCTTGTTTTTTGAGAATGGCTTGAAGACTGCGTAGGAAACAAGGCAGAATGTTGACATTGCGATAAAGTTTGCCACATGCCCGATTGGTTCAGGTGCTATAAGGAAATGGTGCAACAAATCCTTGATTGCAATAATCAAGACACCGGCAACTGGCCCAAACGCGAATGTTCCAAGGAGACAAAAAGCTTCCGAGAAATCAAACTTGAGGTTTGGGTCCATCCAGGATGGAACCTGGAAAATCATTCCAACAAATGCAAGACAGGCTAAAACTCCGATAATTGCGATGGTTTTTACAGACATTTTCATGTAGTACTCCTTTCCGCCAAGTCGGGGAAAATATACGGAAAGAAGAGACCTTCTTTCATCCGGACTTTACCGTCGGCCCCGGAATTTCACCGGATCTGCAAGGCTTTGCCTTGCTTGCGGGCTTTACCGCCGATAGGGAATTTCACCCATCCCCGAAGGCATTCTGGATTCTATAAAAGAATTTGATTATCTTCAAGGTCATAAAGCGACCTCAACAGCTCCTGGGTTATATTTTTTGGCTCACCCTGCCAGAAAATCCTGCCATCTTTTAAGAAGACTGTCCAGTCACAAAAAGCCCTTGCCAATGATGTGTCATGCACAACGGCAACAGCGCAGTTTTGCGGCCCAAGCCTTTTCTTTATCTCTGCAAAGGTCTTGACCTTGTACTTCAGGTCGAGGTGGGCTGTAGGTTCGTCCAGAAGGTAAACCTTGGGGTCCCTGATGACAGTTTGGGCAAGCGATGCCCTTTGCAGTGTACCATCAGAAAGATCTGAAATAGGGGTATTTCTGAACGCCACAAGGTCAAAGTCTTGCAAAACATTATCCAGCTTGTTTTCGTCGGCAACAGTCAATCCGAGCGACACGTAGGTGGAGAGCGGAAGTTTGATCGTTCCTGATTTTACTGGCCTTTGGACTGCGACGGTTTTTGACAGTTCGTCGAGTGTATAGCTTTTTGTGTTTTTGCCAAGCACCGATATGCTGCCTGCGAAAGTTTTTGCGATGCCAAAGAATGCCTTTATTATGGTTGATTTGCCTGAGCCATTGGGCCCCATGAGGCCGACAAGTTTTGAACTTTCGACATCAAACGAAACATTATCAATGACAACTTTGTTTCCGTATCCGGCCCTCAGGTTTTTGATTATTACCATGACGGCTTCCTTGATACCAGATAGAAGAAGAACAGACCGCCAACAATGTTCATGATGACCGAAGCCGGGACCTCCTGGAACGGCATTATCGATCTCCCCACCGCATCGGCAAGACCCAGTGTTATTCCACCCAGCAAAATACTGCATGGAACAACATATCTGGACTCCCCACCAACGATCCTTCTGGAGATGTGTGGTGTTATGAGGCCAACAAAACCCATCAGGCCAGCAGTTGTGACCGCCATACCTGTCAGGAGCGAGACAATCACAAACATCAATGATCTGAGCTTGACGGGGTTTACGCCAAGGTAAGTGGCCTGTTCGTCGCCAAGCAGGTAAGCATCCATCTTTCTTGGAAGCCCTGTGAGCATGGCAATCGATATGGTGACTGCGATGGCGAGGAAAATGACCCCGGTATAGGATGAGCTAGAAAGACCGTTGTAGCTCCAGAAAAATGTTTTCTGGAGGATGTCCCTGCCCAGCACCACAATGATGTAATTTAGCCCTGCAAACACAAACGAGAGCGCAACGCCGGCGAGCACGAGACTGGTGCCTGTGCTGCCGGTCCTTCCGGAAAGCAGCCATATTATCAGGCAGGCGAGAACCGCACCAGCAAACGCGAAAATAGAGACTGCGGAAAATCCCAGGATGGACAGGCTGGCGCCTGAGAGCAGCGCTATATTGACCCCAAATATTGCGCCTGAACCGATGCCTGCGATGTACGGATCTGCAAGATCATTCCTGAAGAGTGTTTGTGAGAGTGCTCCGGCAAGCCCCAGAGCCATGCCGGAGAGAACAGACACAAGCATTCTTGGCAATCTCATGAGAAGGATTATCCTCGTGTGGGTTTCTGGGGAATCACCAAAACCAAGAATGCTTGCTATCGCTTTTATTGCATCAATCGGGCCGATGCCTGAAGAGCCAAAGAGGAGCCCGACAAACATCACAATAAACAGAGCAAAAACAAGCAGTACGATTATTCTGGTTTGTTTCACTTGCCAACAATCTGCGAGATTATCTTCAGTGCGTCCAGCACCCTTGGGCTTGGCCTCATCAAAAGATCATCATTCATTATGTATATGGAACCATTTTTGGCGGCCCTGGTTTTGGCAATACCTTGCCTCTTCTCGATTTCGACGACTGTCTTTTTGTATGATTCCGGAACGATAATTACTTCTGGATCAAGGCCGGCGATTGCTTCTTCTGAGAATGTCGGGAAATCGCCCTCAAGCCTGTCGCCAACATTCTCGGCTCCAACCCACCTTATCATGTCGGCACCAAGCGAGCTCTTGCCAAATGTTGTTGGCGGATTGTCCCATATTTCGAGATAAACCAATTTTTTGCTGCTTTTGATGGTCTCTTTGCGGAGCGAGTCAATCTCTGGCCTGAGCTCCTGGGACTTGGCCGGCAGACCACAGATGTCTGCAACTTTGTCTATTGTGCCCAGAACATCATTTATGGTTTGCGGATCAAAGGTCTCGACCCTTATCCCGGAAGATTTTATCTTGTTTATGACATCAAGCGGAATGAGCCTGTTCACAAGAACGACGTCTGGTGAAAGCTCAACTATGCGCTCTGTTTTCAGCGTGTATGGGTCCCCAAGGCTTTCCACTTTAGCGACTTCCGGAGGATAGTTGCACCATGAGGTCCTCCCAATGAGCCTGTCGCCTGCACCAACAAAATATACTATCTCCGTGATGTTTGGTGAAAGGGAGACAATCTTCTCCGGGGCATTGGCAGAAGGCTGGGCTGGCTGGACTCCGCAAGAGCAGAGCATGAACGCCAGCAATAAAACAGACAATATCTTTTTCATATTTACCTCCTCGGGTTTTCGCAAAGACGGTCTCCTGGCTTGCGACTTGGCGTCTTGCGGGGTTTCCTTCCCGGTTGCCCAGTGGATTCCCCAGACTTGCCGCTTACAGTGGCGGGACCGCGCCGGATTCTCACCGGCTTCCGCTGCCTTTGCATGGTCGAGTCTAGCCTTGCGTTGGTCCTTGTCAAGATTGAATGCCAACATACAATCCAGAATGTGGCCAAAAAAGTGATAAGCTATGCCTGTTCGAACTGTGGATATTCAAGCACAAAACCGCTTGGAAAATGCCCTGAATGTGGCGCATGGGGAACATTTGAAGAGAAAGAGGTGTTCCCGCAGGATTCCCCCAAATGCAAAGACATTGAGGTGGAGGGCATTTCTCTTGCCGAAGAAAACAGGGTTGAAACCGGCATAACAGAATTTGACAGGGTCATGGGTGGTGGTGTTGTCCAGGGGTCGGTTGTTCTCATTGGAGGAGAACCGGGTGTTGGCAAATCCACACTCATGCTCGCAGTGGCAAACAGCTACGCAAAAACTTTCTTTAGCACCCTCTACTGTTCTGGTGAAGAGTCCCCAAGGCAGATATCCATGAGGGCAAAGCGCATTGGAGCAGCAGATTCTGGCATATCACTGGTTTTTGAGACGGACCTTGATGCAATCCTGAACGAGGCCACAGAGAGCCTTCCAAAAGCGCTATTCATCGACTCGGTCCAGACGATAATGCTCGAGGATGCAGGCACCCCAGGCGGGCCAAACATGCTGAGGGAAGCGACCAGAAAGATAGTCGAGTTCTCAAAAAAGCACTCGGTGACAACTTTCCTCATTGGCCATGTCACAAAAGAAGGCAATATTGCAGGGCCAAAGACCCTTGAGCATCTTGTTGATGTGGTTTGCTACCTTGAGGGCGAAAGATATTCAACACTAAGGATATTGCATGGTGTAAAAAACCGCTTTGGTGCGACAGATGAAGTTGGGTTGATGGAAATGACCGAGGGCGGTTTCAGGGCGGCAGACAGGCAGTCGCTTGTCAGGAATGAGAATGTTCCTGGGGTGGCAATAACTGCCGTTTCGAAGGGGAACAGGCCGATAGCGCTTGAAGTCCAGGCGCTTGTGGCGCCGACATACTATCCTTCCCCAAGGAGAGTGGTGACTGGTTGCAACATGAACAGGGCGCTGATGCTTCTGGCTGTCCTTGAAAAAAGGGCTTCCATTCCGCTAGGGAAATTGGATTGCTATGTAAATCTTGTTGGCGGCCTGGATTCTGACGAGCCGTCACTTGATCTGCCAATATCTTTTGCGCTTGTGTCTTCGTTTATGGACAGGAAGATACCTGAGGGCGTGGCTTTTGTGGGCGAGGTGGGGCTTACTGGCGAGATACGCCCTGTCAGCCAGCTGGGAACAAAACTAAAAGAACTCAATGCTTTGGGGCTTAAAACTGTGTTGGTGCCAAACCAGGACAAGCCTGATATTGAAGGGCTGGAAGTTATCTCGGCAGGGACGTTGAGGGAGGCACTGAAGTTGGTATGGCCTGGTCAAGGTTTACCTTGAGCTGGAAGGTGTAGTACAGAAGAACATCTTTTGGCCAGACAGTGAATTCAAACGTGGCTACTCCAGTCAAAGTCTTCAAAGGAAGCCTTACCCAACCTGATCTTTCAGCACCCGATGGTATGTCACTTGAGAAAATTGGATCCCAGTCCGAGGCCTGGAGCTTTTCCTGACCGACAATCATTTTTGTGAGCGAAGCCGGGAACCTGACCTTTGTCTCAAGCTTGTTGTAGATCTTGATATCGAGCCTGAGGTTGTTTTTTTCCTTGACGATTGCGACAAGTGTAAAATCAACGCCATTTTTGGAGAATTTTATTGGCGGGACAAGATTTTCAGTTGAACCGCCGCCCTCTTCAGCATTTTTGATGCAATCGGCAAGGGCCTGCTTGAGTTTGCGGTTTTCATCTTGGAGGGAGAGGTTTTCTGCCTTGAGGACCGAGATGTCCGGGATTGTAATTGTTATTTTCTTTTCCTTTGTGTCGTAGTCGACAGAGGAACCATCTTTTGGGAAAACGTTGTCGATAAGGAAACGGAGCGGAACAACGGTCCTCTCCTCAATTATTGTTGGTGCTGGCTGTAGAGTGACTGATTTGTCATCCACAGTCGCGGTTTTTTCACCGATCTTCATTACAATTGTGCGCGATTGCTCCTGGGTTGTAGCAACCGTTATCGACAAGAGTAAGAAAACTAGCGCCAAACTGTAAATTGTATACTTCTTCATGGCGGAACGTATTATAGCCATTATGTTTGCTGTGTCAATACTCTACCAGCCTATCCTCAGCCTGTCGGCGAGGAAAAGTGGAAGTCCGGCCTCCATTACTTTTGCAATGGTTGCCTCAATATCGTAGTCCACGCGTTTTATTGTGACTTTTCTCATGTCTGTGTCATAAACAGCATAGCTTGCCTGGGGATTTCTGTCTCTTGGCTGGCCAACAGAGCCAACGTTTATTATATATTTGATGCCAGGCTCAAGCGATATTTCCAGGCCATAAGAGCCTCTCTGGTATTCAATATCATCATGGCCTTTTATCGAAAAAACACCGGATATGTGGGAATGCCCGATAAAACATATATTCGAGCTCATTATCTCCGAGAGCCTGACGGCTTCCATTGGCGAAGCTATGTATTCGAAGGGTGCGGATGAATCCAGACTGCCATGGGCGACCTGGAAACCATCATGTGAGTTTGGCCCTGGTATTTTCAGCTTCATTGGCAAGTTGCTTATGAATTTCTGGTGTGAGGGAGTTACCTGTGTTCTCTGCCACCTGATTGCAGAGAGGCCGTATTGATTGAAGTACCTTTCCTCGGAAGGTTCTATGAGCGCCTTGTCATGGTTGCCCATTATTGCCCTCACCCCGAGGTTTATTATCTTCGCAACACACTCATCGGGATTTGCATTGTACCCGACGATGTCCCCACAACAGATTATCTCGTCAACGTTTTCTTTCTCCAGTGAGGCGAGCACAACGTTTAATGCTTCGATGTTTGCGTGTATATCAGAAATTATGCCGTATCTCATTTCGTTTTATTCTACCCGTAGAGGTCATTTAGTCAACACAGGTTAAAAAACCAGTCCCTGCCTTATTAAACCTGATGCCAGGAAGTCCCGGGCATCGAGCAATTTCCCACCCTCTTTCTGGCATTTTGCAAACTCCAGCGCACCTTCCTTGCAGGCGATTATTAACGTTTTTTTCGAGACGAGGACTTCCCCTGGCCCTCCATTGCCTTCGATCACTTTGGGACCAAACAGTTTTATTCTTTTGCCATCAAGCATTGTGTAACAGCCTGGATCAGGTGACATTGACCTTATGTGGCAAGACAGTTCAAAAGCCGTCTTGTTCCAGTCGATGATCTCATCGTTTGGTTTAAGCCTTCTTGCATAGAAGGTTTTTTCCTGGGATTGTGGCTTTCCTTCAAAACCCTGCCCGAGCTTTTCAATCGCTTTTGACAACATTGAAACGGAAAGCCTGGCCAGCTTTTCTGAAAGAGAACCAAAATCGTCCGTGTCTTCTATTGCAATTGCCTCTGAAGCAATGATGTTTCCCCTGTCGAGCCTGCTTGAAATGAGCATCAGGCTTACACCAGTTTCCTTCTCACATTTCCTGATGGCCCACCTTATCGGTTCTGCGCCCCTGTATTTTGGAAGCAGTGATGGATGAATGTTGAGTATCCCTTTTGGGAAAACATCGATGAGTGGAGGTGACAGTATTTCTGAGTAAGAAGCCAGGACAGCAATGTCGGCTGAAGTTTTCTTCAGAGTATCTATACTTTCATCAGAGTTGATGGATTCCGGGGAGTAGCAAGGGATGTTTTTGCTTGCGCAGAATTCTGATATGACCGAGGAGACCACTTTCTGGCCCCTGCCCTTTTTTGCGTCAGGCCTTGTGACCACAAAGCGGACATCATAATTTTCCGAGAGAAACTCGAGTATGGTTTTTGCAAAATTGCCCGAGCCAATGAAAACTGTTTTCATACCATAAGATTTTCCCTGTACTGGACGGCTTCTGCAATATGGGGAGTTTTAATCTCCTTTGAACCGGCCAGATCAGCGATGGTCCTGGAAACCCTGAGTATCCTGTCGTACCCCCTTGCAGTCAGGTTCATCCTTTCACAAGCGAGCCTCAGGAAAGACTCCTCGTCTGCCCCAAGCCTGCAAAATTCTTTTATCTGTTTTGATGAGAGTTGCGCATTGCAGTATATTCCAAGATTTTTATAGCGCTCGGTTTGCATTTTTCTGCCATTTGTAACCCGCTGTCTTATTGTTGCGCTCTTTTCACCAGGCTGTGTGCCTGAAAGTTCATCTGGGAGAAGCCTTGAGAGCGAAAGGTATATGTCAAACCTGTCAAGGAGCGGGCCAGAGATCCTCGACTGATATTTTCTGATAGATGAAATGCCGCAGGTGCATGGTTTTGTTCTGTCGCCATAGTATCCGCACGGGCAAGGGTTCATTGCCGACACGAGCAGAAACCTTGAAGGATAGGTGACGGTTTGCCTTACTCTGGCGACAGTCACCTCGCCGTCCTCCATTGGTTGCCTGAGCACCTCAAGAACGTCCCTTTTAAATTCTGGTAATTCGTCCAGAAACAGGACGCCGCCATGTGAAAGGCTTATCTCGCCAGGCATCGGATTTGAGCCACCACCGATGATTGCAGCAGGTGATGCTGTGTGGTGCGGTGACCTGTAGGGCCTTTTTGTTATGAGGCCTTCTTTTGGCGGGAGGAGTCCTGCAATCGAGTATATCTGGCTGATTTCGACCGCCTCGTCAAAGGTGAGCGGCGGCAGGATTGATGGTAATCTTTTTGCCAGCATTGTTTTTCCGGAGCCAGGTGCTCCCATCATCAGCACGTTGTGGCTCCCGCATGCTGCGATTTCCAGCGCCCTCTTGGCCATTGCATTGCCTTTCACTTCAGACATGTCAACCGGATATTCGAGGAAGGAATCGGTGAAATCAACCTTCCTCATTTTTATTGACTGCAACGGTTTTTCTCCAGAAAGATGCAATGCTATGTCTTGCAGGTTGTCAGCCCCGACGACTTCAACATTGAAAATGGAGGCTTCGGCGATGTTGTCTTTTGGGACCATAAGTGTTTCTTCAGTTCCGGAGAGTGCTATGGCTATCGGCAAGACCCCTGGAACGGAGCGCAGTGCGCCATCAAGCGACAGCTCTCCCAGGAATGTCTTGCCATCAAGGGACTCGACAGGTATCTGGTTTGACGCGGCAAGTATGCCAAGGGCTATTGGCAGGTCAAACCCTGAACCCTCTTTCTTAAGATCGGCTGGGGCGAGGTTGACCGTTATCCTTTTGATCGGGAAGGCAAAACCGGAGTTTTTTATTGCAGAGCGCACCCTCTCCCTTGCCTCGGAAACCGCGGCATCGGGTAGCCCAACTATATTGAAAGAAGGCAAAGCCTGCCCCGTAATGTCTACCTCAACGCGGAGCTTGAGCGGTCTGAGTCCCTCCAATGTTACGCTTTGCACAGACGAGAACACAAAAATGATTTTATGTTATTGTGACTGATCGTCAAGAAGCCTGAAAGCTTCCAGAAACTCAGAGATAATTTCAAATTCAAAATTGTTTTGTCTTTCAAAAAAGCGGGACATGTCGCCACGGCCCATTCTCTTGTATCTTGAAGCACGGCAGAGCATCTGGAGTCTGTCACATTCTTTTACGAATCTTGCCTCCAGCGACTCACACTTAATGTATTCCTCAAACAGCGCCTGCAATTTTTGGGAGCTCCCAAAAATTTTGCCGGACACTTTTTTCTCTGCGCTTTCCTTGTCAATGAATTCTTTTGCGCAAAGAGGCAAATCGGTTAGTAGGGCCTCCGGGATGTCGTGGACAAGCGCTAGCTCAAGGGCTTTTTCTTTTGAAATGCCCGGTACATGGTCAGAGAGCAAAAGAACAAGCATAGAGACATTGTATGAGTGGGCAGAAACTGGCTCCGGGGAAGTGACTCCGGAGAGAAGATACCCAAACCTCGGTATATCTGTGAGGGTCTCGCAGTGGAGATATATCCCGGCAAGTTTTTTTATGTCATCTCTCACTGAGCATGCTCCTTATGTTTTCCAGTTCTCTGGTTGCCCTCTGCTTGTTTTCATCATTTGTATATCCGGCGCTGTCCTTGAGTAATGGCTCAACAATTGACATTGGATCCTTGTGCCCGTGGGTTTTTAGCGATTGCGCCAGGCTGATGCAAAATTGTGTCCTGAAATCATCTTTCGACTCGGAGACTGTTTTTGCCAGTGCATCGTCCCACTGTTTTGTGACCTCCGGATAATCACTTGTCGAATCAACAAATTTCCCGTTCTTCATGGAATAAACAACCAGCGCGGATGGAACATAACTGGTATCATACTTGCCTGCCCACGACCTGTCGGCGCAAACCAGCTCGTAGGTCCCACTCTTGTCCAGGTCGTCAATGATCCACGGTGTTGTATGCTCTGGCAAAGAAAGAATGTTGACCATCATTTTGTCTTTGATATCCAGCATCATGATGGTCCTGTCAAAGGGCGACATGGAGCGAAGAATTGAGACGGGGCCGGGTTTGCTCCCTTTCTCAAACCACTCTTTCCTGGAATCATTTGTGGAGGCAAACCAGAGCCAGTGAAAATTTATCCTTCGCGTTTGAGCAATTTCTCCGACAGGTTCTGCTGTCTCGTGGAACATCCAGTAGCAGACGAGTTTTTGCTCCTCCACCCCAGTGAGTCTGCTGTATACCTGGATGTAATACTGGTTTCTGGAATCATCCTCCACTATCCTCATCTCGGTGTTGAACCAGCCATCTTTTAGCTCGTTGTCAATATGAAAAGACCACAAGAGGCCCTGTGGCCTGTCGTGGTCTTTTGTGTTGATGTCTAAAGCAAAAACCGGATGCCAGATTGAGATGGCAATCAAAAGGCCGGCAATGATGGCCTTTCTCATTGCACCTTCTTGAAGTCGGTGGTCAGTATGATGATTTTGTCGTGGAACACCTCAATCCATCCATCAGAAACATTGTAAACCGAATCACCCTTTGCAGTTTTTGCTGTTATTTTGCCGGATTTCAGGGTCGCAACCATATTGATGTGTTTTGGGAGGATGCCCCAATAGCCATCTTCAAGAGGGACGATGAGCGAGGTTGCAACAAGTTTTTCCTCCCTTGATTCCGGTGTTATGATGGTGATGTTTAGCTGGTCCACTTAGACGTACTCTTCCTTTTTGACGCTGACCTTTGCTCTTGCCTGCTCCTCTTCAACCAGTTTTCTTGCTTTTTCTTTGGCTTCTTCGATGTTGCCTACCATATAGAAGGCATCTTCTGGCAAATCATCGCACCTGCCTTCGACAATTTCTTTGAATCCAGCAACGGTTTCCTTGAGTGAAACATATTTTCCGGCCCTTCCAGAGTACGATTCAGCGACAAAGAATGGCTGTGAAAGATATTTCTGGAGTTTTCTGGCTCTGTAGACAAGTTTCCTGTCTTCTTCGGAGAGTTCCGACATTCCGAGAATGGCAATGATATCTTTGAGGTTTTCGTAGTGCTGGAGTATTCTTTTGACCTCTTGTGCAACCTCGTAGTGCTCTTTTCCGACGATCCTTGGATCAAGCATTTTTGAGGAAGAATCAAGCGGGTTTGCCGCAGGATAGATTCCAAGTTCGACCAGTGCGCGGTCGAGTGTGATTGTTGCATCAAGGTGGGTAAAGATGTTTGCCGGAGCTGGGTCCGTGTAGTCATCGGCGGGAACGAAGATTGCCTGGACTGATGTGATGGAGCCCTTCTTCGTTGAAATGATTCTCTCTTCAAGAGAGCCGACTTCGGTTGCCAGTGTTGACTGGTAGCCTACCGCGGAGGGGATCCTGCCCAGCAAGGCTGAGACTTCGGAACCTGCCTGGACGTAACGGAATATGTTGTCAACAAATAGAAGAACATCCTGACCCTTGTCATCACGGAAGTACTCGCACATTGTGAGTGCAGTAAATGGCACCCTCATGCGGACCCCTGGCGGTTCGTTCATCTGGCCGAAAACCAGTGCGGTGGATTTGATGACTCCGGAGGCTTCCATCTCGAGGATGAGCTCATTGCCTTCCCTGGTGCGCTCACCGACGCCGGCAAATACTGACACTCCCTGGTGTTCATAGGCAACGTTTCGGATAAGCTCCTGAAGAAGAACGGTCTTGCCTACACCTGCACCGCCAAAAAGGCCTATTTTTCCACCCTTTGGGAATGGGGCGAGAAGATCGATGACCTTGATACCGGTTTCAAAGATGGACTCAGTCGGGTTGATTTTTGAGAATTGTGGTGGATTGTGGAAGATTGGTCTTTTCTCAACTGCCGGCACGTCACCCTTTTTGTCGATCGGATTGCCAAAAACGTTGAAAACACGCCCAAGCGTTCCTTCACCAACAGGGACATTGATTGGAGCGCCTGTGTCCTGGCAAATCATTCCCCTGCGGAGTCCTTCTGTTGAGCCAAGGGCTATGCAACGTACATCATTGGCGTTGACGACCTGGTGGACCTCGCAAACGAGCTTTTCTGGCAATGCAGGGTCTTCAACCACAACCACGTTGTAAAGGTCTGGAAGCTCTCCCTTGGGGAAGGAAAAGTCCAGAACTGGACCTTCTATTCTAATGAGCTTTCCTTTAGACACTCTTTCTCTCCTTTATCGCCTCTGCACCGGAGGTTATCTCGGTCAATTCCTTGGTGATTGCGGCCTGTCTGGTGCGTTGGTATTTTATCGTGAGCTTCTGCCCCAAATCATCGGCATTTTCAGTTGCCCTGTGCATGCTCATCCTTCTCATTGCCTGCTCTGATGCACCGGCCTCAAGAAGCACTTTGTAGACAAACAGATCAATATAGTTGTCCATGAGCGTGTCCAGAATGGCTGTTGGATTGGGCTTGAAAATGAATGTCTCGAGCGGGATGGAGTGACCTTTCATGATTGGGACAAGCGGGAGCATTTCCCTTATCACCGATTCCTGGCGAAGCACTGACTGGAACTCCATATAGACAAAGGAAACCGCCTGCACTTCGTCTGATACATACATTTCCTTTATTTTTTTGGACAGTATCTGGGCCTGGGTAAATGACAACTTATCAAGGATGCCTGGCATCTGGAAGCTGATCTCGTGGCCTTGCTTTATCAACTCGGCATTGGCCTTTTTGCCGATTGTGGCAAATGTTGATTTCAGGCCAAGCTCTTCCGAGTACCTTTTTGTCAGTGACATCACGTTTGAGTTGAATGCGCCACAAAAGCCCCTGTCAGATGTAAGCGGGATGATGAGAACTTTCTCGATGGGCCTTGCAATAAATAGGGGATTTGCGGTGAGGTCAGTTGACGTGTGGCTTGCTATTGATACGAGAAGTTCCCTGAGTTTTTCAACATAGGGTACTGATTCTTCAACCTTTTTCCTAAGGTGGTAAATTTTGACGACAGAAAGCATCTCCATTGAGCGTGTTATGTGCGCGACAGAATCAACGGAGGCTATTCGTCTTTTTAGTGTCCTTAGTGTTGCCACG
The DNA here is from genome assembly GCA_017992555.1 of Caldisericia bacterium. Classification (GTDB taxonomy): domain Bacteria; phylum Caldisericota; class Caldisericia; order JAAYUI01; family JAAYUI01; genus JAAYUI01. The sequence goes on from JAGOOK010000001.1 coordinate 74,111, forward strand.
CTCAGCTCCCAAAGGTGGATGATACAGACTGCACAAGCTTGGAAATCCCTTCCTTGTGCGCATCGGTCAGTTTTGGTGCCATTGAGAGCTCCTTGAGGAGATCAGGCCTGAATCTTTTTGCTTCTTCGACAAGGATGCGCTCAAACTCTTGGACCTTGTCTTTTTTTATGTCATCCAGTGCACCGAGCGAATAGGCACCAAGGATAAGCACCTGCTGGCCAACATGCATTGGACTGTACTGTGGCTGTTTTAGCAGTTCGACGAGTTTTTCGCCCCTCTGGAGCTTCTTTTGGGTGACAGGGTCAAGCTCTGCGCCGAACTGGGCGAATGCCTTGAGGTCGTTGTACTGTGACAGATCAAGCTTGAGCGAACCGCCGACTTTTTTCATGGTCGGTATCTGGGCATTTCCGCCGACACGGGAAACGGAAAGGCCGACGTTTACGGCTGGCCTTATGCCCTCGTGGAAAAGCTCTTTCTCAAGGTATATCTGGCCATCGGTGATGGAAATGAGGTTTGTTGGAATATACTGTGAAACATCGCCAGCCTGGGTTTCGATTATTGGCAGGGCGGTCATTGAACCGCCGCCAAGGTCCTTGTGAAGCTTTGCAGAGCGCTCAAGGAGCCTTGAATGGAGGTAGAAAATATCTCCAGGGTATGCTTCACGCCCTGGCGGACGCCTCAGAAGCAGTGCAAGTTCCCTGTAGGCATCGGCATGCTTTGAAAGGTCATCATAGATTATCAAGACGTGCTTGCCGGAACGCATCAGCTCTTCGCCGATTGCACAACCAACATAAGGAGCTATGTACCTGGTTGCTGGCGGCTGGTCTGCAAGGGTTGTGACGATGAGGGTGTAATCAAGTGCACCATAATCACGCAGTGTTTTGACAATTCCTGCCATGGTAGACGATTTCTGTGCAATTCCAACATAGATACAAATTACGTTTTCGTCCTTCTGGTTCAGGATCGTGTCAATGGCGATGGCGGTTTTTCCTGTTTGCCTGTCGCCAATGATGAGCTCACGCTGTCCCCTGCCGATTGGGAAAAGGGCATCGATGGTTTTGATGCCGGTTTGCATTGGCTGGTGGACTGGCTCCCTCTCGATTACTGATGGGGCCTTTGTTTCAAGCGGGAGGAATTTTATCGATTTCGGTGCCGGCTTTCCGTCAATCGGATTGCCTAGGGGATCAATAACACGGCCAATCAGGTTTTGGGTGTAAGGAATTGAGAGAAGTCTCCCAGTTCTTGATACCCTGTCACCTTCCCTGACGTATTTGTCTTCACCGAGCAAAACGACTCCGACATAATCAGGGGCAAGTGAGAGCACGAAACCCTCGATGCCACCTTCAAAACTCAACACCTCGCTGATGAAGGCATCAGAAAGCCCCCTTACAAGGGCAACACCATCACCAACTTCACTGACTGATCCGGCATTTTCAATTACCGGGATGAAAGGCTTTGCCTCAAAAGAGGCTTGCCAGGTGTTGATTATTTCGTCTAGTATTTCAGGCATAGGATCACCTCAAGTCTTCGATGGTGGTTTCAACCATCCTTGAGATTGAGGAATCAAATATGGTGTCGCCAAAGACTATCCTGAGGCCGGAAATGAGCTCTGGTTTTATGATAAATTCAACCTTGGCGCCGTTCTTCACAAAACCGAGGACGAAATCTGAGACTGCCTTTTTGTCTGCCTCTGGCATTTCAGTTGCAGACTCGATGATGATTCTTGAAACCTTGCCTGCCTGGGATAGCGCATCACAAAGGTTCAGTTTATGGGAATGGATGTCACAAACCGTGAGTTTTGGCAGCTCGGAGATGATGTGTTTTGTATAGGCTTCGATCATGCCATTATCGAAGACCTGCTTCATGACCTGTCTCGAAGCCTGGACAATGATCTTTTTCGAGCGGCTCTTTAAATCTTGCTCGGTTATTTCACGCTCGCCTTTTGCTTCTTCCTCCGCAATCCTGAGTATAGATTTGGCGTCTTCCCTTGCTTTGCCAATGATCTCTTCCCTTATGGCTTCTGCGGTTTGGACCGTTTCCGATGTTATCTTTCTCGATTCCTCGGCTGCCACGCTTTTTTGTTTTTTGGCGTCTTCAAGTCCTGCTTTTGCTTCTTCCTGGAGCTTTTTTGCGTCATCAATTACTGAAGAAGCGGCTTTTTTTCTGTCTTCCATCATCTTCTTTACTGGCTTGTAAAGAAAAGTCCAGAGGACGATGAAAAGGAGGGAGAGGTTGAGTATGGCAAATAGCAGGGTTCGCCAGTCAATCTGGATAAGAGATGAAGAAGCTTCTTTTGCAACTTCATTTGCCGCTTGGGCGGCACTAGCTAGCAGATAGTTCATTGTGCCCACCTGCTTATATAAGCGGGTTTGCGAAGATAAGGACCAACGCTACTGCAAGTGCATAGATTACGAGCGACTCTATGAGGGCCAGCGAAAGGATCAGGGTCGTGAATATCCTGTCTCCCGCTTCAGGCTGCCTTGCGATGGCGTCAGCTGCTGCTGCGGCCGCTTTGCCCTGTCCCTGTGCTCCTCCGAATGCTGCAATAGCGATTGCGAAAGATGCGGAGAAGACCGAAACAACCTTGATCAACCAAACCATGCTTGTGTTTGCGTCCATTGTTAGTGACCCCCTTTAGAAGTTACTGCAGGTTGCAGATAGACCAGGAACAACATGGTAAATACCAGTGCCTGGACAGCTCCAGTGAACAATCCGAGTCCCAGGATGACGATAGGGACAACAAAAGCCACGAGAGAGGAAATTACTTCGAGAACTATGTGCTCACCAGTCAGGTTTCCAAAAAGACGGACAGCCAGTGAAAGCGGGCGGCTGACTTCTTCAAGGATATTGATTGGCAACATGAATGCGTACGGTTTTACATAATGTTTCAAATATGGACCAATGCCTTTGACCTTCATGTATTGACCGTGGTAGTAGGAAATTGCTGTGAGGGCGAAACCAGTGGTTACCATAAGATCGGTTGTTGGTGCAATGACCATCTTGAAATTTTGGGAAATGCCATAGAAAGGAATGAATAGTGAGGAGACGATACCCAAAAGGTTTGAAATGAGGATGTAGCCGAAGAAAGCACAAACTGCCACCTCATAGCCTTTACCCTCATGCCCAAGGATGCTCTCGGCAAAATTTTGTGTGGTGACAACAACCATTTCTGCGAGAACAGCCCTCTTCGATCCTGGTTTTTTGACCCCGGAGCCAATAACTATGATGATCGTGGAGAAAATCACAGTCGCGATGAGTAGTGCAAAAAACGTGTTTGACAGGGGTGATCCAAAAAGTGAGAAGGTTGTCTGCTGTGGGCCAACTTCAATCTTGTGAGGGTGTGGAGAAGCTGGAACCAAGAACATTACGCAGGCGTAGGCAGCCACAAAAAATAATGCAATCCAGAAGCTTTTTTTCCTGAGCAGGGGAGTTTTTTTCTTTTTCACCACTTCAGCCATTTTTGCCTCCGCGTTTAAACTTTGTAAACCATATCCACCATAGGCCAAAACCAAGCGCAAAGCCACCAAAAGATGCTAACAAAACATAAAACCCAAGTAAAACTGGGGCAAAAAGTGCCAGCGCGGCAATGAGGAGCCTCAGCGGGTTTGTAATAACCGTCTGGCCTTTCATGAATGACTTTTGCGTTTGCAGGTAAAGGAGGTGGAACCATGCGAACCCGAGGCCACAACCCCAGATCGCTCCGCCGATTATCTCTATTGCTATCTTCATAGTTTGAATTTAAGGGCCGTTCTGGCAGAAGCAACGAGGCCCATACATATCAGGATCAGGAAGAATATCGGCATTGTTCCCAATGCCTTGTCGAGAAAGAAGCCGGCCACACCGCCAAGGGCAATGGGCATAATGAGCATGAAGACGATTGTCAGACCAAGGGCCCTCGCTTTTATCATCTCAGCAAATATCTTTCCTGCCCTCAATGTTCTCTCCTTAGAGTGATTCGCTAGCTTTTGCAATGAGCTGGTAAATCCACGGCAAAAGGCCAATCACAAGTGTTAAAACCGAGCATACTACTGCCACAAGATAAGCAAAAGAAAACCCTGGTTTGGTTTCTGTTTCCAAGTGCTCCTGATCTGGTGTTTCAAGATACATATTCTTTACAATGCCAAAATAATAGAATGCCGAGATGGCAGAATTTATGACTGCAAGAACCACAAGCCAGTAGAGGCCTGCCGAGACACCGGCGGTAAAAATAAGCAGTTTGCCAAAGAACCCTGCGGCAAACGGAATGCCAAGGAGCGAGACAAGCGAGACCGTCATTGCAAGTGCCAGACCGGGGTCCGTTTTGCTCAAGCCCTTGAAGTGATTCAAGGTTGTTCCACCCCTTCTTGCCTCTACAACTTTGATTACGGAAAACACTGCGATGTTCATGAGTGCATAGGCGGTAACATACATAAGTATGCCTCTGGCGCCTTCTGACCTGATTACTGCTTCAGGAGAGAATGCTATCACAACAATGCCTATGAGCATGTAGCCTATCTGCGCGATTGAGCTGTAGGCCATGATTCTTTTTACTTCAGTCTGCCAGATCGCAGTTAGGTTGCCGTATGTCATGGAGAGTGCCGAGATGGCAGCTATTGACCATTTTACCAGATTGGCAAAATTCTCGCTTGCCGCTGGGTTGATGCCCATTGATATGAACCTTGAAAGGACTATCAAGGCACCAATTTTGGGAGCAACAGAAATAAATGCAGTTGATATTGGCGGTGAGCCTTCGTAGACATCTGGTGCCCAAAAATGGAATGGAACTGCCGCTATTTTGAAAGAAAGGCCAGCAAGTACAAATATAAACCCAACCATTTCAAGCGGAGTGCCCTTTATGCTGTTGAAGAGCTCCACAAAGCTGAATGTGCCTGCTGTTGTGTAGATGAGGGATATTCCATAGATCGTCATTGCAGATGCAAAAGCACCAAGGAGGAAGTATTTTACAACAGCCTCTTTTGATTTGGGATCATGCGATTTCAGGCCTGACAACATGTATAGGGGTATTGAAGACAGTTCTATTCCCAAATAAAGCGAGAGCATGTGCGATGACTGGACCAGGAACATCAGGCCAGTGACCGAGATGAGCATGAGGAACACGAATTCTCCTTGACGTTTTGAGGCATCATTGAACATGTCAAGCGAAGAGACCAATATTGGCACAGAGATGACCAGAAGCAATCCCCTGGCAAAATTGGAGAAATCATTTTGCACAAAAAGGTTGCCTGCTGGTTCCCTGATTCCTGGAACAGTCTGCATGACAATAAACGAAATCACGACAGTCAGGATAGCCAACAAGCCAAGCATATACTTCCTTAGCGGGAACTTGAACACCGACAGGAGGAGTATTATGCAGGCCCCGACAAGAAGGACCATCTCTGGATAAAATGAAGCAAAGTTCATCTCGTCTCCTTAAACTATTGGAAGCGTTGGCAGTGTGGTGATTGCGTGTTGTATCATATTGAGGAGCGGCATCGGGAATATTCCAATGAAGAATATGAACCCAAGAAGCGGGGTTGCGGCGAAGAATTCCCTGAAGCTTGCGTCCCTGAGCTCTTTAAAATGCGGGTCTGCAACAGTGCCAAACAATACCCTTTGCATCATCCAGAGCATGACACCACCGTTTATGATCATTCCAACAACGGAGACCCAGGCCCACCAGTTGACTGCCTGATATGCTGCAGTCATTGAAAGGAACTCACTGACAAAACCGGCAAGGGCTGGTAGACCGATTGATGCGAATGACGCGATGATGAGCATTATTGATATGATTGGAATGATTGATGCCATTCCCGGGAGCTTTGCAATTTCCCTTGTGTGGGTCCTGTCATAGATGTAGCCGACCAAAAGGAAGAGGAGGCCTGTTGTGATGCCGTGGTTGAACATTACAAGCACGGCCCCCTGGAGAGCGACCACGGCACCCGTTTTGAGGAATGCCGCTACAGCCAGGAGGACAAAACCCATGTGGTTCACCGAAGTATACGCAACAAGTTTTTTGAGGTCTTTCTGGACAAGCGAACAGAAGGCTCCGTAAACGATGCCTATCACTCCAAGAATACCGATGATGTCTGCCCACCATGTTGCAGCATACGGCATGATACCTACTCCAATACGGATGAGGCCGTAGCCTCCCATTTTAAGCAGGACGCCAGCAAGGAGGATTGATATTGGGGCCGGCGCTTCGACGTGTGCATCGGGAAGCCAGGTGTGGAACGGGAAAGACGGCACCTTGATTGCGAAACCGAGGAAGAGTGCTCCAAACACCGGGAGCCCAAGGGCCCACCCTCTCAGGTTGGCACTTGTCTCGATTAACTGAGGTATCGAGAAGGTGTTTTGCCCGGAAGCAAAATATATTGCAAGCACACCGACCAGCATGAACAGGGAGCCGACCAAAGTGTAGATGAAGAACTTGATTGATGCGTAGAGCTTTCTGGGGCCGCCCCAGATGCCGATCAGGAAGTACATCGGCACGAGCACAAGTTCCCAGAACACATAGAAAAGCACCAGGTCAAGCGAAACAAAGACGCCTATAAGACCGGTCTCAAGGAGCAGGAACAGTGAATAGTACTCCTTGACCCTGTGGTTGATGTTGAACGATGCAAGGCAGGCCACAAAAGAGAGGAGTGTTGTAAGGAAGAGCATGAGCATTGACATGCCATCTACACCAAAGAAATAGGTAATGCCAACACTTTCAACCCATGGCACTTTGTCGATCAACTGGAAGCCAGGAACTGAAGTCTTGAACTGTGTCCAGATGAATATCGAAATGATGAGGTTAAGCGCTGTAAAGCCAAGAGCGGTCCATTTGATCCAGCCTGCCCATTTTTTCGGGAAGAGCAGAAGCAAGAGCGAACCGAGGAGCGGAAGAAACGTTACGATTGTAAGCAATCCATTGAATTCCATTCATTCCTCCTAATTTAGGACGGCAAACCATGCCACAAGTATCAATACCAGTGCTATTGAGGCAAACATTATTGTCGCGTAGTTTGGAAGGTAGCCAGTTTGCACCTTCCTGACCTTTGAGCCGATAAATCCAGTCAAGGCAGCAACGCCATTGACGGCACCATCTATGACATTTTCATCAAACCATTTGACAAGCTCTGACACCTTGACGGTCAGGTACCCGGTCAGGTTGACCAAACCGTCAACTATTCCGGCATCGAACCAATAAACGATGTTTCCGACAATGACGGACAGCCATGCCACTCCATTGACTGCACCGTCAATGACTGTCCGATCAAACCAGTGGCAAAATTCACTCACATAGAAAAGCGGCTTCACTGCGATGAAAGTCCAGGCCTCATCAATAAACCACTTATTCTTGAAAAAGAGGTAAAGTGGCTTGAGGACCCTGATGAGTGTTTCTTTTTTGAACCAGCCCCAGGCGTAGATTGCAAGCCCAAGGAAGATGCCTGCAAGGACAAGCCCTGTGGAACCAAAAATGAGCGTCCAGTTGACTGCTTCGGATTCGAACTCATGGAAGAATATGAATCTCTGGAAGAGCTCGCCAAAGAACGGTGCCCCGACGAAACCTATCACCACGGAAAGCACGGCCAGTATTATTAGTGGAAGGGTTGTCCTCCATGAAGCTTCGTGGGCGTGGTTCTCTTTTCTGGGTTTGCCGAAGAAGGTCAGCCAGACGCATCTTGTCATGTAGTATGGGGTGAGGAAGGCCGTTATCAATGCAAGGATAAGCGGTATGGTCGAGTGGGTTGCCTCTGCCCCGACAAGTATTGCGTCCTTGCTCCAGAACCCGGCAAATGGGAAGAGTCCCGCAAGGGCAAGCGATCCAAGTATGAAAGTCCACGCGGTGATGGGCATCTTTTTAAATAGTCCGCCCATTTCATGCATGTTTTGGGTATGTGTTGCGTGAATGACCGAGCCCGAGCCAAGGAAGAGTAAACCCTTGAACATTGCGTGGGTCATGAGGTGGAAAAGTGCCGCTGTGTAGCCAAATTTGCCAAAACCCAGCGCCATGACCATATACCCTAGCTGGCTGATGGTCGAGTAGGCAAGGACTTTTTTGATGTCATCCTGCACCGTGGCTATTGTTGCGGCAAAGATTGCTGTGAAAGAACCAACATAAGTGACAACCTTCAGTGCGGTTCCACTTGGATCGAGCGTGAACAATCCCATGCATCTTGCAACAAGATATATTCCAGCCGCAACCATCGTTGCCGCGTGGATAAGTGCGGAGACTGGTGTTGGGCCTTCCATGGCGTTGGGAAGCCAGACGTGGAGCGGGAACTGGGCAGATTTGCCCATTGCGCCCATAAAAATCAGGAGTGGTATGACTATGAGCAATGCAGGGGCGAGTGATGCAAGTGCAGATGGCAGGGCCTCAAGGCTGAGCGTGTGCGGATTTGAGAGTATGAAACACATTACTATGCCCGTAAATAGCCCCATATCTCCAACCTTGGTTACAAAGAAAGCCTTTTTTGCGGCCTGGTATGCAGACCTCTTGTGGAACCAGAAACCTATGAGAAGGTATGAGCAAAGACCGACCAGCTCCCAGAAGGCAAAGAGTTGGAGAAGATTTGAAGCGGTAACAACGCCGAGCATTGCAGTCGTGAAGAGCTGGAGTTCGGCATAGAACCTGGCAATGCCGGGATCGCCGTGCATGTAGTCCTGGGAAAACAGGTGCACGAGGAAAGAAACCAATGTGACGACACAAAGCATCATTGCACAGAGCTGGTCAACCCTGAACCCGAAATCAAGCGTCAGGTTGCCAGACTGGAGCCAGACAAAACTGACTGTTGGCGCTGGCCCATTGGCGATAACAAGTCCAAGCACCACAATCGAGGTTATCAATGAAATAAAGATGCTTATTGTTGCAAGCTTTGGTCCCCATTCCTTTGCTATTTTCCCGCAGAGGCCAACAATGATGAATCCCAAAAGTGGAAAGACCATTGTCAAAACAGCGAGGATCGAGGTAAGGGTCCAGGAACCGGCAAGGGAAGCTACAGTATGTTCCATTGTCCCTCCTACCACTTGAGCAGGCTGAACTGCTCGAGAGTTACCCAGCCCTTTGCTCTGTACATTGCCACTATTGCGCCGAGTCCGACAATGGTTTCAGCTGCTGCAATTGCTATGGCAAACACGACCATTGACTGCGCCATGCCTGGATCAGGGAGCTGGCTTGCCGTGGCTATGAAGGTGAGGTTGGCCCCATTGAGCATCAACTCAATGCACATGAGTATCCTGATGGCATTTCTCAGGGTGAGGGCGCCAAGGACACCAAAGCTGAATATTGCAGCACCAAGGATAAGCAAGAGGTAGTTCATACCTCGTCCTCCTTTTTCTTTGCCATTTCTATTCCGCCAACAACAGCCGCGAGCAGAAGGAAAGAGGCCATTTCAACAGGCACCATATAAGGTGTGGAAGCATTTTCTGAATAAAGTGCATCACCAACTGCCACCAATGATGTTTTTGGTGGAAGGGCCATTTGTCCCTGGAAGTTAGTTGTTAACTGGCTTTCCGAGGTATTCATGATGAAGAAGGAGATTGCACCAAAGAGCGCAAGGGCGACAAAAACACCAAGGACGGCCTGGCGGTTCAGGTGGCTCATCTGCTTGCCAGAGACATCATGCGTGAACATGATCGAGAACAGGATGAGTATGGCTATGGCACCAACGTAGATGGCTATCTGTGCTGCAGCAATAAAATCGGCGTGCAACCCTACATAGATTGCCGCAATTGACAAGAGGCAACCAATCAGGCATATGGCCGCATGGACAATATTTTTTACAGTTACAGTTAGGGCCGCGAAGACAAGGGCAGGGAAAGCAAGTGCCATATAAAGAGCCTGTGACATTGTTACATTCACTGTGCACCCCCAAACGGAAGAAGGAGCTCCTCTTTCTCGTGTATCATCCCTTCGCTTGTGTATGAGGAAAGTTCATATTTGTGACCAACCTGCAGTGCACCAAATGGGCAAACCTCAACGCATATCCCGCAGAACATACACTGCTGAATGTTTACGCTGTACCGCACCGGGAAAGGCGTGTTGTCTTCCCTTTTGCCTTTTTCAATGGTGATCGCGTGTGTTGGGCAATTGTTTGCGCAAATTCCGCAGGCGGTGCATTTTTCCCTGCCGTTTTCATCACGGACCATTCTCATCAGGGCAAAAAACCTTGGCACCATCGCCTGCTTTTGCTTTGGGTAGCGGAGCGTTACCTTGACCCTGAATATATTTTTAAAAGTGACCCAGAGAGAGCTTGCTATTCCTGTTCCGTACATGATCACCTCATTTCACAAAAACCTTGAGCCAGTTTTCATTCAAAACAACATACGCGGTCAAGATTATATTGACGAGAGAGAGCGGTAGCATGATTTTCCATGCCATGTTCATGAGCTGGTCGGCCCTGACCCTTGGCAGTGACCTGGAGAACCAGAGGATGAAACCAACCATGGCAAAAGACTTCAGGAGGAACCAGAACAACGAGGATAGACCCCATGGAAGAAATTCCGGGCCTGAACCACCGCCAAGATAAAGCGCGGTAATGACTGCCGAAGTCACAAAGAGATACGTGTACTCTGCAAAGAAGAAGAATGCGAACCTGATGCCGGAGAATTCGACGTTATATCCGGCCACAAGCTCTGACTCGCCTTCTGCAAGGTCAAACGGTATCCTGAATATCTCGGCAAGTGAAGAAACGAAAAACACCAGGAAACCGATGAATTGTGGGGCGATAAACCAGATTCTTTGTGTCGAAGAGATGTGGTATACGTTCATACTGCCGGCGAGCATTACCACCGCGATAATCGCCAGTGTTTTTGGGATTTCATAGCTGATTTCCTGGGCGGCGGTCCTGACAGCTCCAAGGAGCGAGAACTTGTTTCCGGATGACCATCCACCAAGGATTATGCCGATGACAGACAGTGCCATGACGGCCGAGATCATCAGAACTCCGATTTCAGTGTCCGCGGCAACAAGTTTTATCCCGCCAACAAGCCCAAACGGAATGAAGGCAAAGGTGATAAAAGATGGGGTGAATGCTATGAGGGCAGAGTATGAATAGAAAAATTTGTCAGCTGCCTTTGGGATGACATCACCTTTTGCCAAAAGTTTTATCATGTCGGCGAAAGGCTGGAAGAGACCCCACGGCCCAACTTCCATCGGGCCAAGTCGCTGGTGCATCCAGCCAAGCAGTTTTCTTTCGGCAAGGGTCAGAAGTAGTGCATTTACCATTACGAACCCGAAAATGCCTAGCGATATTGCTACCTGGATGAGTGCTACAATCAGATATGGGACGAAGTTTTCCATTTTGTCACCTGTCCGAATCGCCCATTGTTGGCGCCAGCGATGCAAATGCGGCGACGACATCAGGCATGGAGATATTTTGGGCAATATGTGGGAACGACATCAGATTGCTGAAGCTTGGTGAACGAAGTTTTACCCTATATGGCTTTGGAGAGTCATCAGAGACAACGTAAACGCCAAATTCACCGATTGGAGCTTCAACCCTGCAGTATATTTCACCGGCCGGTGGTTTGATCACCTTTGGCACTTTGGCCATTACAGGTCCTTCCGGAAGGTTTGGCATTATCTGCTCGATGATCCTGACGGACTGCTCCATCTCCTTGAACCTCACCAGGAAACGTCCGTATGAATCGCATGTATTTTCGCTTATCACATCAAAATCCAGCGTGGGATATATCTCGTATGGCTCGTCTTTCCTAAGGTCCCTTGCGATGCCACAGCCCCTGAGGGTAGGCCCAGTGCAGGAGAGCTTGAGGGCAGTTTCCGGTTTCAGAATTCCTATGTTTTTTGTCCTTGCCTGGAATATTTCGTTTTTATGGAGCATCGAGGCGTATTCCGGAAGTCTGTCCTTGAAGTAGTGAATGAACCTGTCGAGTTTTGAGAGATACCCTTCCGGAAGGTCGAATTTGACGCCACCGAACCTGAAGTAGTTAAAAGTCATCCTTGATCCAGAAACCTCTGCCATCAGCTCCAGGATGTACTCCCTTTCCCTGAGGCAGTAGACCATCGGGGTCATTGATGCCAGGTCGAGTCCCTGTGCTCCAACATTTACAAGGTGCGCCGCGATGCGGTTGAGTTCCATCATCAGGACCCTTATGTACTGTGCCCTGATTGGTACCTCGATCCCCATGAGCTTTTCAACGGCCCTTACATAGGGATACTCATTGAGGAAGCCAGAAACGTAATCGAGTCTGTCTAGATAAGGAATAAACTGTTGATAAGTCAGTCTTTCGGCAATCTTTTCTATTCCCCTGTGGAGATAACCAAGCACTGGTTTGCACCCGACCACAACTTCACCGTCGAGGGTGAGGACTGCCCTAAAAACACCGTGAGTGGCAGGGTGCTGAGGGCCAAAGTTTACTTCAAGCAGGTCAGTTCTGATTTTTTCTTCCATTTTCCCTCCTCAGTCCGTGTCCGTAAAATCTTTGCGGAGAGGATGCCCTGTGAAATTCTCCGGTGTTATTATTCTTTGGAGGTTTGGATGGCCTTCAAAAACTATTCCAAACATGTCATAGACTTCGCGTTCTAGCCAGTCTGCCGCTTCCCAGTCAGGCGTCAGGCTCTTGATTTTTGGGTCTTGTGCTGGCAGTGGTGCAAAAACAAAAACCCTTTCCTTGGTTCCCCAGTTGTCCAGCATGTATACCATTTCAAAGCCACTGTCTTTGCATTTTGCAGTTAACATTGTGAGTATGCTGAAACCAGATTCGCGAAGCTTTAGGCATGTTTCGACTGCTTTTGAGCTGTCTACATTGATCATCAGGGCCGTTTCTGGAGCAGGCATTGGAGAGAGATCAATACCAAATTTTTGCTTTGCGATATCTTTGGAGGTGCTCATGGCTGCCTCCCAAGATTGGCTCTTTCTTTCATGATTTTTTTCTCAAGCTCAAGAATGGCGAACTGGAGGGCCTCTGGCCTCGGCGGACACCCCGGAACATACACATCGACAGGAATTATCTTGTCGACACCCTTGACTACGGAATAGCTATCAATGAAAGGCCCGCCAGAACAGGCGCAGGCACCCATTGCGATGACCCATTTCGGGTTTGGTATCTGTTCATAGAGGAGTCTTGTGGGTTCTGCCATTTTTTTTGTTACGGTCCCTGCAACAATCATGACATCGCACTGTCTTGGGGTTGGCCTGAAGAAGCATCCATGTCTGTCAAAATCGTATCTTGGCATCCATGCCTGCATCATCTCGAAGGCGCAACAGGCCGTTGCGTAGGTGAGTGGCCAAAGGGAATTCTTTCTGGCCCAGCCCACCAGCCAATCCAGTGGTGCAAGAAGGATACTTGATTTTTCAAGTTCTGTTGGTACGGGTGTTTGTGTCAATCCCATTTCAGCAGCCCCCTTCCCCAAGCGTAGAAATATCCAACGAGGAGAATTGCTATGAAGAGTGTTACTTCAAAAATGGCATAAGTTCCAAGTTCTTTTACTTTTACGGCCCATGGGTAGAGAAAAATAGCTTCCACATCAAATGCAACGAATATCAATGCAAAAACGATATACCTGATGTTGAACTTTATTTTTGAATCTGTCTTTGGCGGTATTCCGCATTCGTAGGACGTTGTTGCAAGATCGCTATCGATTCTCTTTGGTCTTAATGCAAAAGCGAGGAAGAATGCTATAAGACCCATGGCCAGACCAACCAGGGCGAAGATGCCCACAAACAGGTAACCGAAAGAATAATCGTTCAAAGCTTACCTCCAAAAGTTGCACACTTTTGCAAATTATATAAACGTAAACACGATAAGCAATGTCTTTACAGTGAGCATAGACAACACATTTTATAAAAAAGTTACACCGTAAGAACAAAGAAGAATAAATTAAGGCTGGGCAAAAACTTGTGTTTTATAAAACCAAAAAATAACCTCAATTTAAAAAGTTAATAAATTCACAAATTGTATTAAAAATGAATTTTCTTCGAAATTGCCTTGAAGATTGGTTTGTTGGGACAAAACTGCCCTACTGGGCAGAAATTGTAGACAATTCTTCAGAAAGCTCGGCCCATGCGTTCTCGGTTTCTGCAAGCTGGATTTTTATCCTGTCATACTCGTCAAGATCAAGTTTTGTCTGCTCTCCTCGAGAATAAAAATCAGGGTTTGACATTGACTGTTCAATGTCGCTTTTCCTTGATTCCAGCGTACTTATTTCATCCTCAAGGTTTTTAAGCTTGTCTTGCATTGATTTTATCTGGTTTTTTGATGGGCCTTGTTCTTTTTTCTTTTGTTTCTGCTGGGTTTTCTGGTCGCCCTTGTCTGCCTGTTTTTCAGGCTTTCTCTGCAGGTACTCTTCAAGGTTGCCCCTGGTGTCGACAATGGTGTTTCCGTCAAACGCCCATATTGTGGCGCTGATGTTGTTTATGAAATATCTGTCGTGGGAAACAAGAAGCACACTCCCGGAATAATTTTTTATGGTGTCTTCCAGAGAGGCCCTGGCATTTATGTCGAGATGGTTTGTGGGCTCGTCAAAGATGATGAAATTGGCGTCAATGAGGGCCAGCTTGGCCAGAATAAGCCTGCTTATCTCCCCGCCGGAGAGCGACTTGCACGGTTTTGAGACCTCGTCGCCGACAAAGAGGAACGTTGCCAGATGGTCCCTTGCCTCCTGGGGTTTGAGATCAGAATTGTTCATTATCTCTTCGATGACTGTTGCCTCTGGATTGAAACTGCCGAGTTCCTGCTCGAGATAGGCCATGGAAACATTGTAGCCAATCCACACTTCACCTGATGAAGGCTCCTCTTCGCCAATCACTGTCTTCAGGAATGTTGTTTTTCCACAACCATTGGGGCCCATCAGCGCGATCTTCTGCCCTCTCTTCATCTCGAGGTTGAGGTTACCAAAAAGTTCCCTGTCCCCAAAAGATTTTGACAGGCCCTTTGTCCTGAAAACGATCTCTCCGGTTCTTCCGGACGACTCAAGGTTGAGCTGGACTTTTTTCTCCTTTGGTAGGGCCTCGACCTGGATGACCCTTTCAAGGCGCCTTTCCATGCTCCTTGCCCTCTTGGCGGCCACTTCCGTTCCGTATCCCTTGAACCTTTTTATGAAACGGGTTGCCCTCTCGATGAATTCCTGTTGCTCCTGCAATTTTTCGAGCGAGTGCTCTCTCTCGAGGTCATACTGGGTTCTTGCCTGTGTGAAATTGCCGGTAAAATCAAACGCTTTTCCATCAATTAATATCACTGTGTGGTTGCAAACCTTGTCCAGAAGGTACCTGTCGTGAGAGACAATGAGCACCGAGCCCTTGAATTCCTGAAGGAAGCCTTCGAGCCAGATGGTTGCCTCGAGGTCGAGGTGGTTTGTAGGCTCGTCAAGAACCAGCGTGTCGGGTTCCGTGGCCAGTATTGTTGCCAGCTGCAGGCGCGACCTCTCACCACCAGAAAGGGAGACGACAGGCCTTTTCCAATCTTCTTTTGAGAAGCCAAGGCCAGACAGGATTCGTTCTATTCTGTGGTCTATGTCATATCCACCAAGCGCCTCATATTGGTGCTGGAGTTTTTCAAACTTTGCCAGGAGCTGTTGGTTGTGGGGGTCTTTTTCAACTTCCAGGGAGATTTCTTCAAGCTGCCTGCCAGTTTCATAGATGTTTTTGAAAGCTGACCTGACCTGATCAAACAAAATGACGTCCGAGACATCAAGCGACCTGTCCTGGGCAAAATAACCGATGACCTTGTCGGGTTCCTTGAAGACCTTACCATCATCCGGTTCCATCTGGTCCATGATTATCTTTATCAGTGTGGATTTGCCGGTGCCATTTGCGCCAACAAGCGCCAGCCTGTCATTGCCGCCAAGCGTGAATGATATGCCATCGAGAACGGCCCTCACGCCAAAATATTTTGTTATGTTCTGAACCTGGATCTGCCCCATCAGCTCACCCAGGCAAGCCCTACTCTTTGTGCCATTTTTCCTTCAATTCCTGTTCTAAGTTCCCTGTTTTCTTTGAACCTCAACTCCGGGTCATGCTTAATGATATCCTCTGCGATTTCCCTTGCCAAGGAAAGAAGCGGGAAATTTGAAGGGGTGATGAGTCTGGATGAGGCAAGCATCGGCAATCCCGACTGCATTGTTCCGCCAATATCTCCGGGCCCGCGCAGTTTGAGGTCCTCCTCGGCAACCTCCAGGCCGTTTGCTGTCCTTTCCAGGACCTGCAGCGACACCGTCGGCCTTGAGGGTATGAGGAAACAATAGCTTTTGTGCTCACCCCTTCCAACCCTTCCCCTCAGCTGGTGGAGCTGGGCCAGCCCAAACCTTTCAGCGTTTTCAATGATCATGACCGTTGCATTTGGGACGTCTATTCCAACCTCAATGACGGTTGTCGAGACAAGGACTTTTAGTTCTTTGTCCCTAAACCTGCACATTGTTTCATTCTTCTCTTTTGCCGGCATCCTGCCGTGAAGCAGTCCGCATGGAATGCCCTTGAAATGCGACTCTGTGAGCTCAACAAACTGCTTAGTGGCAGCTTTTGCAGAGAGCTTTTCCGATTCCTCGACGAGAGGGCAGACAATGTAGACCTGCCTGCCTTTTTCTATCTCGGCAAGGGCCGTTTTGTATGCTAGGTTGCCTGTACCTGTGAGCACCTTTGTTTCTATGGTTGCCCTTCCCTTTGGCATTTCATCAACCACAGACACATCCAGGTCGCCGTAGATCGTCATGGCGAGCGTCCTCGGGATTGGGGTGGCACTCATGACGAGCACATGCGGGCAGAAGCCCTTTTTTGCCAGCCTAGCCCTCTGCAGGACGCCAAACCTGTGCTGTTCGTCAACAACCACAAGACCCAGGTTTTCAAACTTTACCCAGTCCTCAAGGAGCGCGTGTGTTCCAAAAAGGACGCATGGCTCGCCAGAAGAAAGCAGCTCAAAAACCTTTTCCCTTGCCATTTTTTTTGACGAGCCGGAAAGGTATGCAGTGTTGAACGGCAGAAGTTTTCTGGCGACATTGTAAGTCTGGCTTGCAAGGATTTCTGTGGGTGCAATCCAGGCAATCTGGTAGCCAAGCTTCGCGGCAGAGTTGCATGCGCTCAGGCCCACAACCGTTTTTCCAGAGCCAACATCTCCATGCAGGAGCCTGTTCATTGGCCTTCCCGACTCAAGGTCTTTCGCTATTTCAAGACAGCACCTTTTCTGGGCTATGGTTGGTTCAAACGGAAGTTTTGAAAGGAAATCCTTTGAAGATTTTTGCGCACCTTTGATGATTGGGGCATCCTGTTGCCTGTACTCTGCCCTGCGGAGCAGGAGCGCTGTTTCCATGAGCAAAAATTCGTCCAGCACGAGCCTTTTTTCGCAGAGCTTGAGCTGTTCAAAGTTGTCAGGGAAATGCACTTTCTCGTAGGATTCGCCAAGAGGTGGCAAAGACATGTCCTTCTTTACGGCATCAGGAAGATAGCCATCGCCAATCTCCGGCATGTTGTCGACGATTTTTTTGATTACGCTTCTTATGACCCACTGTGGGAGCCCGGCAGTAAGTGGATAGACCGGAATAATCCCCATGTCCTGTATGTCAGTGTCCAAGTCCGGGTTTGTCATGTGCGGGCCACCGTAGTCGCCCACTTTTCCGTAAAGTGCCACCGTTTTCCCGATGGCAAGTTTTTTCAGGACGTATGGGTTGTTGAACCATGTGGCCATTATTTTACCGGTTGAGTCGCCAAAAAGCGCCTGCACAAAATTCCTTCCGGCACGCGGTTCCCTGACATCAAGCACTTTTGCAAAGACAGTTGCTTCCGTTCCAGTGGAGAGCTGTGCGATTGGCAAGACCTTTGTTCTGTCTATAAACCTGATGGGAAAATGGTTCAGGGCATCAAGGACAGTCACAAGTCCAAGTTTTTTTAAGAGTTTTACTCTTTCAGGGCCAATACCCGGAATGGAAGCGAGGGGCATATCTGTTTTTAGATATATTTTTTGCTTTGGAACCGGCCTCTGCTGGACATAATGGCCCCTGGCAAGCTTTAAGAGGTCATTTACGGCCTTTTCCCTTGATGTGGTATCCAGGGAGGTATAACTGGAAAAAACCTCAATAGCTCTTTTTATGCTGGCATTCTGGCCGGGCTCGTCCTTTGCCCACTGGTCAAGCTTTGCCAGAACAAATTTTGAAAACCCGCCAAACACCGCCCTGTCATCGCAACCCCTCTCAAGCTCGGCCATTGCAGGGCCAAGAATGAGCGTTCTGACAGGAGAAAGACTCATAAGAGAATCTGGGCTACAACAAAGAGGGCAACGCAGTAGGCCGCAAAGATGTAGAAATTGAACTTCTGGATGGCCTTGAAGAACAGGAAAAATGACAGATAGCCAACAACAGCGGCCACCACAAAGCCAACCATGGAAGGCATCCAGTCAATTTGCATTCCTGAACTGGTCACCATTTTATAGACATCATAGAGTGTTTTTGCCGTTGCAGCGCCGACCGCAGGAATTGCGATCAGGAAGGCCAGTTTGGAAGAGGATTTTTTGCCAAACCCCAACAGTCTGGCAGCGGTTATTGTGGCGCCTGACCTTGATATGCCAGGGAACATGGCAATTGCCTGGGCACAGCCAACGGTTATTGCATCGACCCATGTTGTCTCTTCAAGCTTGCGTTTGCCATTCATCAGAGAAGCGACTATGAGGAAAGCTGCAGTAACAAGCAAGAGGTAAGAGGTGGTTTTTGGATCCTGGAAAACAGATTCAATCCTGCTTTCAAAGAGCAAGCCAAAGATTATTGCTGGTACAACTGAAAGTATGAGGTTGTATGAAAAAACTGAATCTGGCGGGAGGCCCCTGCCAATCTTTGGAAGGCCGACAAAAAAAGCCTTTACATATTTGACTACTTCCGGCCAGAAAAAAACGATTATCCCAAGGAGTGTTCCGGCATGGAGGAACACATCGAACCACATCGGTGGTTTGCTCCACCCCAAAAAAGCGGGAACAAGGACAAGATGGGCAGAAGACGAGACCGGAATAAACTCTGTGAGACCCTGGACAAGGCCGAGGACCAATGCTTCAAAGATTCCCACTATTTTGCCTCCAGAATGGACCTGCAGAATTCGAGGTCCTCTATTTTATCAACATCAACGCCCAGCTCCGGGCACGGCAGCATTGGCGCTTTTATGGCAACGCCAAGCATTTTTGAAATTCTTTTCTCAAGCTCTGGTATCCCAACATTCTTGAACAAAAGCAATCTCAGAAGGAATGGCACGCCAAGCTGGAGTGCCTGCTTTATGGCTGACTTTCTCCTCTTCGATGTTTCCTCGACTATTGGCTCCACCTTTTTGTAGGCGGTTTTGCTGATGTAGAAGAGGTTTCCGACTTTGACATTTCCCTCTTTGATGCGAAGAAAAGTGCGCTTTGTTCCGGGGAACATCCTCAGCGTGTCTTCTTTGGTTATAATTGGCAGCCCCAGGTCACACCCTGTTTTCTGAAGTGCGGAAACCACCATATCGAAGGTTTTTTCAGTTACCAGCGGGATGTCGTTTGTCGTTATGACGAAATATTCGGTCTCTGATGCATCCACAAGGCGATCTATGTTTGCCTTCTGGCTGTCGCCCTCCTCCAGCATCAGGTCCACCTTGGATTTTACTGAATCCGGGTAGCCATCCCCAACAAGGATTATCCTGTTTGTGAAGGAAGACTTGCGAAGCGCATCGATGACGTATTCAATTGATGGCTTGCCTGCAAATGAAAGCATGCCCTTGTTGGGCACGCCTTCATTTGCGAACCACGGTTCAACTCCGCCGCCGCCTAATATTGCAAAATCTATTTTCATTTTGGATATGTCAGCGTTATCTTTCTTGTGGCGCCTTCCCAGGCCACACCTGCCCCAAGGGCTTCTCCAACAAACCTTAGCGGCAACATGGTTTTTGCGCTAATGATTGTTGGATAGAGCTTTTGGGCTTTCGAGTCAATAAAAACCTCTTTGCCGTTTATCTTGGCGGTTTTCTTACCAATCCACAGCTCGACAACATTCTTCCCGTTCCAGAGCGATTGGGTCAAAGTGACCTTTTTTTCTGCACCATCATACCCGACCTGTGCCCCAAGCGCCTCTGCGACTTCCCTTATTGGCATGTATGTGCTCCCGCCAAGTTCTTTTGGGAGCGGTGGCGAGGAAGATGTTGGAGCGGTCTTGAGTGTCACTTTAAGGCCGTTTATGGTGATGTCCGTTTTGTCCAGCCAGAGCTCTATTGTGACGGCATAGATTACATCAACAGTGATTTTCTTGTTCTGGCTGCCCAGTGTTGCCGAGATTTCAAACCTGTTGAGCCCCGGGATAAGCGTTACTGAATAGTTCGCCTTTCCGCTCTGATCCACAGTTGCCGGCTTGCCACCAATCGTCACTGTTGCACCCTTTGTTGTGGAGATCGGGATTGTATAGCCTGGGGAAGTAGTTTTTAATGGGGTACCAGAGAAACCGTTGACCGAGAGATCAAGAAGTGCTGCAGACTCGACCAATACTTTAACAGTAACAACAGTTTTCCCTGCATTGGAATCAATTGTCACTTCGCCTGTCAGAATACCTTCCGTGTTTGGCTCTACTGTGATGTTTATCTTGCACCTGTCGCACTTGAATGACGACGGATCGACTTTTATCCATGGGGCACTCGCAGTAATTGTCCCTTCAAGCATTCCGCCTTCGCCAGCCTGCTCGATGATTTCGATCTGGAGAGACTTCTTTGTGTTTTTTGGTATTTTGCCAAAATCCAGCTCTGATGGCTCAATTTTCAGAATCATTCCGGATTTTTTGTAGGTGAAACCCACTGCAATTTCTGAATTGCCGCCGTTGCTTTCAATTGACAGTTTCCCTGAATACGGCCCTGGTTCGAGGCCAAGCGGGTCAACAGTCATGATTGTTTCAAAAGAACCATCTGGCTCGATTTCAAATTCTGATTGTTCGGTCCTGAGCCATGGCTCTGAGGATTTGATGGTTGCTGAGAGTTTTCCAGTCCCAGTGTTCTTAAAAGTGAGTTTTTTTGTTATGGTTGTTGAAATCTCACCGAGACCAAACGATTTTTCTGCAACTTCGAGTTTTGGTTCCTCGGCCACCTTTTCACATTCAAACTTCCAGATGATGTTGCCAATCAATTTTTCACCTGATTTTGACTTTATGCCGGACTGGCCGCTTTTTGCGTAGAACGTATACTTCTTGCCCTCTTCAAAGGCCTTGTTTGGAGTAAATGTGCACTTTGACCCGGAGACAGACGCTTTCCCAGAAACAGCGAGGCCATTCTGGTCAACCAGGAGCACTGTACTCTCGTTGAATGTTGTGGGGTCTATGTCCTTGTCAAATGATAGCGAAAGGGGCGAGTTTGGCGATACCTTGCCAGGGAGCGGATTGGTGAGGTGAGGTGCTTTGATTTTCCATGCACCATAAGCATAAACCTCGAATGTATCCTGGTCGAATATCGCTACCGCGGCACCAAGCTCTTCTTTTGTCCAGTCTTCTTTGAGATCAAAACTGGCCGTGAGCTTCTTGGTTTCGCCATTTTTGATGCGCATAGTTGAACCCTTTGCAGAGGGTTTGATTGCATGCACGACATGCTGGAAATACTGGTCTTCCCTGTCCACATTGTCCTCAAAGAGGAAGAAAGTGTACCTGAGCGTTGCCTGGTCGAGAGGACCAAACTGCTCAACCATGGCCTCAAAATCGATCTTTTGCCCTGCGGCCTCTTCCTTCAATTTTGCATTCAGGGAGACATTAAAGCTAAGGGGTGAGGAGCGGACCTTTGAAACCGTGTCCTCAACTTCCTTCTCGGTCATACCCGACCTCTTTATAAAATTGCCATTGAAAGCTATTGTCGGATAAGACTTTCTTTCATACATCTGCCCCCTTTTGTCTACTTCTTCAATATAAAACTCGTCGTTGGGGTTTGAATGCAGCCTTAGTTTGATGATAGAGTCCGAGCCAAGTTCAGACTCGAGTTTGTCCATACTGCGCACGGCAGTGTGACACTTCGTTCAGTTCGGCTCCACAAAAATTTCGCAGAATGCTGCACGTTTCGGAGTGAAATCTGAAACGGAGAGCGGCATTGTCCTCGAGTAGACCTGGACGGTCTGTGAAAGCATAAGAGAGAGTAGAACAATTACTGACAGTTTTTTCACAGCTCGGCCTCCTTCCCTGATTGTTTATAAACAAATTTAGTCCTGCCACCAAGACCAGTCAAGATTTCATATGGGGTGGTTTTCAGGACCTCAGACAAATCTTTTACAGTAACAGCCTCATCGGCATCTTTCCCAATGAGCGTTACCCTATCTCCAACCTCAACTCCCGGAATGTCTGTCACATCGATCATGAATTGATCCATGCAGATTCTTCCTACTATTTTGGTTTTTTTGCCCTGGACCAGCACGAAGCCACCATTCTTAAGGTTCCATCTCCATCCGTCGGCATATCCCACAGGCACAGTTGCGATGACCCTTGTAGAATCAGCGATAAAGTCCCTGCCATAGCCGACACTTTCGCCCTTGTGAATGACTTTCATGTCGCAAACAACGGAGGCCCATGAAAGTATCGGCAGGAGCTCCTGGTCGAACCTCCCGCCAACTGGCACCCCGTAGAGCATCATGCCCGGCCTGACCATGTCAAAATGGTACTCCGGGTAGTTCATTGTTGCGGCTGAAGCGGAAGCATGGAGTATTGGTGCTGCTCCCATTGCCTTTGCCTCAAGAGCTACTGCAATGAAGAGATCGGCCTGGTGCTTTGTGAATTCAGGATCGGAATCAGCCGTGGCAAAGTGGGTAAACAGGCCGCTGATCCTGATTTTTGGGAGCTTCATCACGCTTTTTATGAATGGCACCGAGTCCTTGACCGATATTCCGGCCCAGCACATGCCTGTATCAACCTTTATGTGCACTGGCACAGGAACAGGTGTCAGCCTGTCAAGCTCTACCGCAAGCTGGTAGTCAAAAATGGTTGGGGTGATTTGGTAATGGAGGATGTCAGAAGCATAAGCGGAATGGGTATAGCCAAGTATGAGTATTGGGCAGACAACGCCCCCTGCCCTGAGCCTGATCGCCTCCTCCGGGGTCTGGACGGCAAGCCAGTCTGCCCCGTTATGGGCGAGGGCCTGTGCGATTGCAACATCGCCATGGCCGTATGCGTTGGCTTTTACAACAGCCATCACCTTTGGCGCCTGAGAGATCCTCCGGACCAGGCCAAGGTTTGATATCAACTTGTCGATGTCTACCGTTGCCAGTGATGGCAATACTTTCTCTGGTGCGAGACTCATTGGCTTGTTACTTTTATCCCTTCGAATCTGATACTTGGTGTTATTACTGAGATCAAGTCTTCAACATCGCTTGATATGCCACTTATGTTTTTGATCATCTCGAATACATTTCCAGCAATCATGGTACCCAGTAGAGGTGTTGTTATCTTTCCATTTTCGATCAGGTAGCCACCCTTTACAACGCCGGAGAAATCACCGGAAGAAGGATCGATGTTTCCAGAATATCTTTTCACAAGAAGGCCAAGCTTTGTGTCTGCGATGAGCTCTTCGAGTGTGGTTTTGCCAGTTTCTACGATTATGTTGGTTGTTGAAACAGATGGGGTTGAGGAGGGTGATCCTGAGGCATGCCCATTTGATATGGTTTTGTCCCTTGCCGCCGTCCTTGCGTTGTGGAAAGGTTCTGTGAAAATGCCGTTTTTTATTGGCCACATGACCTTTGGTGCGATGCCTTCCCTGTCAAAGTTTGTTGATTCGAACCTGCCAGGGCGCCTTCCATCGTCAAGAATGGACAATTGTTCGGAAGCGACCTGCTTCCCCTGCATTCCTGCAAACCTTGACTCGCCCATCTGGATGGAATTGGCGTTGCATGACCACAAGACAGTTGAAAGTATAAGCTCGCTTAATGCATCTCCAAAGAGAATTACTGGACCTTCGAAGCTCTTTCCGCTCTTTGCGCCAAGTGACTCGATGACGTTTTTTGAGAACTTCCTTGCCACCTCTGAAACATTGATTTTTTTTGGGTCGGTTGTGGCACCAAAGGCCCCATCCATCGACGAAACTGTTTCACCTTCCTTTGCCATGCCGTAGACAAAATAAAATATCCCGGTCCTCTCCTGGGAAAGGTTTATCCCGTTTGTGTTTGCAAGCGTTGAAACAGTGGAGGCCAGGTTGAATTTGGCCATGTCAACTGAAATCCTGCTGTCGTAGGCCTTGCATTCCAGGAGCATCTGTTTGGCGTAGCCAACAACCTTATCGAGACCCATTTCAGCAAGGTCCTGGTTATGAAGGTCGCCAATCGAGATCGTTTCCCCGGGGTTCGGAAGGACATTTGAATCGTCAGGCGGAGACGATTTGGCAATTGCCATTGCCTCTTCGATGGCCATCTGCACTTTTGAGTCTTCGAAAGAATTCACACATGAGAAACCTTGTGAATGTGAATTGATGACCCTTACGCCAAGCCAGCTGCCTTTGTCCGAAGTCGCGACATGTATCTCGTTGTCCTGTGCGCTGACAGAGATGTTACTGCTGTGGGAAATGGCCACCTCGGCATTTTGTGCACCAGCTTTTTTGCACATTCCAAGCGTGCGTTCTGCTATTTCTCTTGTGTCCATCATCTGCCTCCAAGCATTGCCTTACACTTGATCGAAGGCCCGCCACCATCAACCTTGGCAGGTTGTATTTTCCCGCAGGCCCCGGAACCCATTGCAAACTCGAAATCGTTTCCGACCATGTCCACACTTTTCAGGACATCAAAGGCCTGACCGGAGATGGTGACGTTTTTCACCAGCCTGCCGACCTTCCCTTTGGCTATTTCGTAGGCCTCGCCGCACCCGAACATGAATTCTGCGTTTGCGTCTGCCTCGCCATTTTCAGGGTTTACCAGGAGGTAACCCTTGTCTATGGAACCAATGATCTCGTCAAGGCTGTTTTTGCCAGGTTTTATGTAGGTATTTCTCATCCTTATTATCGGGACATCGGTGTAACCCCATGCCCTTGCGTTGCCAGTGGGCTCGACTCCAAACAGCTCTGCGGTTTCCCTGCTGTGGAGATATGAAGACAAAATGCCATCTTTTATGATGACTGCTTCTCCGGCCTCTACACCCTCATCGTCAACCTCAATGTAACCCGCAGGATTACCAATTTTCATCAGATTTGGCCCGTCATCGACCATCGTGATCAAGTCCGAGGCTATCTTCTGGCCAATCTTGCCTGCTGTTATCGACCCTGACAGTACAAAATCCGCCTCGACCGTGTGTCCTATTGCCTCGTGTGCAAGGATGCCAACCATGCCTGGTTTTAGAACAACATCGTGCATCCCGCCTTCCGCATAGGGTGCATCCAGCTTGTCGACGGCTATTCTGGCGGCTTTTTCAGCCATCTGCTCCGGGGTCTTGGAATCAAAGAGTTCATCGAAGCCGCCAACAACGCCCCTGGATTCAAACGAGCTTTGCATCTGGCCATCCTTTGAGGCAACAGCAATGCAGTAAAAATCTGGCTTGGAAAGCCTGCTGTGGCATTTTGCGCCGTCGTTTGTCATGACCCACTTGTTCTCTGTTGTTTCGGAGTAATAAGTCGTAGCGGTAACGATAAATTGGGAGTTTTTCCGGATCAGTGACTCGATTCTTATGGCCAGGGCTATTTTTTCTTCAAATGGGATGTCCTCGAGGTCTCTTTTTATTTTGTATTTGTAGTCTTTTTTGGCCAGCCTTTTTGGGGGCAGTGCTGGCACTTTCTTTTGTGACTGTGAACCAATTGCCATGGCTGCTATCTCGGCATCTTTCAGGGCCTTGGTTAGGGAATCCGGGTCAAGGTCAGATGTTGAAGCAAAGCCCCATGCGCCGTTCCTGAGCACCCTTATGCCTGCTCCAATACTCCTCCTTGAGCTGGATGTTTCAAGCAAGCCATTTTTTATTGCCACGCCACGGCCTGTCTTGTCAGAAATCCTTATTTCACAAAAACCATTGCTCAAAGATAATATTTTCCCAATCAAATCAAACATCAGTCCTCCTTTTGTCCAGTGGCTATTTTCCTGATGATTATTATCGGTGTCTGGTCGTCCTCATTGCCGGCAGGGTTGTCAGCCATAAACTGCTCAAGCTCTTTTTTGTCTACACCGTCAGAGGCGCCAACCGCCCAGGCTATTCCCATGTCGTTGGCATCAATGATTGCGGCCTCAAAGCCAGTTGTTTCCTTTATTATCTGGGCAAGCTTGTCACTGTTGTATGGCCCAGGTATGACAAAATAGTCGTAGGGTGCCATTGATGCCGGCATGTCGTCTATCATTGCGACCTCGGGCCCTGCCACCATATAAAACCAGCCCTTTTTGCCAACCAACTTGCCGATTGCGCCGCAAAACGTTGCAAAAAGTATTTTTAGGAGTCCTGACATTTCAATTGCCACCTGAAAAGAAAGCGGGTTTCCAAGTGGTGAAGTTGTGGCAAATGAATTTTTCGACGAAGCTGTTACAAAACCGGAAAGCATCCTCGCGATCCTTGTGGGTTGAATTGTCTCTGCAGAGTAAATTCTTGCTTGTGTTATCGCTGCAACGGCAGAAGCAAATGTTACTATGTCGCCCTTTTGAGCAATACCTTTTATTGATTCTGCAATAACCTGTGCCGCGTCGTCTTCTTCAGTGATAATTTTTGTTTTTACGGGTATCTTTACCGAACCAGGTTTTGAGGGGAGGGGAGGTTTCAGGGTTATTTTTTTTGCCTCATCCGGAAACACTCTCTCGATCTCTTTTAGACATTTTCTGCCTTTTCTTCTCCTGGTGCCCTCTTTCCAGATTTCGAGGGCTTTTTCTGGCCGGCCGGTTCTTTCGTAGCATTGCCCAAGAAGGACAAAGTCAGTCTCATAGAAATTTGATGGTTCGAGTCTCTTGAACTCTTCGAAATACCAGATCACGTCCTTGAAACGGCCAAGCTCAAAAAGGCAATGTGAAATCCTCTTGAGGAGGTACCTGTAAATTGAGAGTATGTCTCTCCTGAGGTGCTCTTTGCCAATGTCCATTCCTTTCACATACACCTGAAAGGCAGCCTCAAGGTCCTTTTTGTGATAACAATAGACATCACCCATTGAAAGGTAATACCAGTACTGCGTTGGTCTCTGGTCAAAGGTTTTCTGTAGCAGATCGATGGCCTTCTGGTGTTCCCCAGAAATACTGTAGACTCTGGCCAGCAATCTTACCGAACGCGGATAGTTACAACCGCCACGATCGACCACCTTTTCAAGAAAAGCTGTGGCCTGTTTTTCCTTTCCAGTTTTTCTCAGTGCCTTGCAGTACAGCTCTGCGTCCCTGTCTGAGATTCTTGCTGGGTCTGGGTTTCGATAAGCTTTGACAACGTTTTCATAATCATTTGATTCGAGATATTTTCTATACGATGGCATCCTGATCTTCCTGCGCCAGTCCTGTTTTTTCAACCAGCTCAAATAGTTTTATCAAAACGTTTTTTACAGATCCCCTGTCCTTGGCCATGCACGAGATAACCTCGACACTGTCATCAATTCCGAGCATCTGCCCGACCTGCTCCGGGCTCAGGGAACCTGCCACGTCCTGTTTGTTTGCCGCAACAACACATGGTATCTGGAGTTTTGGCAAGAAGAATGAAAGATAACGCCTTGCTTCTATAATTGACTTGTAATCTGCAGAATCAACAATCAGCACCATGCCGACGGCCCCGACAGAGAGGACATCCCACATGTATGAAAACCTCTCCTGTCCTGGTGTTCCAAAGATATAAAGCACAAGATCATCATCAATTGTCAGCCTTCCAAAATCGAGTGCGACCGTTGTCTGGTTTTTAATGACCCTGGTTTCGTCTGTTACTGCTTTCTCTGTTGAAACAACAGGTATTTCAGAAACCGATTTAATTAAACTTGTTTTGCCGGATGAAAAAGGCCCGGTCACAAGTATTTTGACTCTTTTCATAGTTTCCTGAGATAGTCAATGATTTTTGATATGAATGATGGTTTGGATTTTGGGTCGTTTGGTTTTGGTTGTACCATGTCTGTTCTTTGTTTGACTGCGGCCCTTCTTATGACCCCAACCTGCAAAAGTGAATAAAAAATTCTGATTGCATCAAATTCCGGCCAGCCAAGGTCTTTGCTGATGTCGCCCAGGGATTTCTCGCCATCTATGAGCCCGATCACCTGCCACTGCTTTGAATCAAAAACGAGATCATAGGTTTCGAACTCCAACGAAAGCGAATAAATGATGTTGGTGGAGGGGATTTCACGTCTCAGGGTCTCGTAAAGTTTTATTCTTCCAGAGGCCTCCAGTAGCAGCTGGTCCATTGAAACAATGATGTTTGTTTCAGGACTGTTTTCGTCACTTATAAACCTGAAGCTGCCATTTTCCGCCTCGCATATCGCGAAAAAGGCTTCCTTGCCGCTCTGGTTGTCCGCAAAAGCGGCTGTTATGCCACCATTCATAAAAAAAACCGATGCTTCGAACCTTCTTCCAGACTGCTCCAGAAAAAGCTGGAGCTTGCCGGTTCGTTTTGAAATCCAAATAAACTGGCATATTTCTATGACTGAAAAATCTTTGATGTTGCCTGCAAGTTCCATCTACACCTCACTTTAGGAAAACGATTGTTACAGCGTCACCACCCTCGTCTGGCTGGGCGAGGTTGAACCTGTCAACACGCGGGCAGTGCGGCAAATAGTCCTGGATGGCCTTTCTCAAGACCCCAGAACCCCTGCCATGAACGATATATACGAATGGCATACCAGCGGAATAGGCGCTGTCAAGGTACCTCTCAAGTTTTATCAGCGCATCTTCTATGGGCATGCCAAAGAGTTCCAGTTTTATCGGCACTGATTGGACTTCCGGTCTTACCTCCGGTTTTCCGGTTTCTTCTCCTTCTATGGGTTCATTCACAAGTTCTACACTGCCTGCTAGCAGTTGCACCCTTGCTGTTCCAACCTGGACAAGAACCTTGCCCTTTTCAGGATAAACGTCCATTACAACACCCTGCGATTTGAACCTTGGAACATAAACGATGTCCCCCGCTTTTATGCCTTCAACATCGACAGGGGTTGTGCTTGGTTGTTCTTCCTCTGCCTTTGCGACCTCTTCGTGGATCTCCTGGAGGCGTTTCTGGAGAGTGTCCGTCTCCTTGTTTTGTCTCGAGGCTTTGGCAAGTCTTTTGACTATCTCGTCAGCTTCGGCAAGCTTTTCGCCAAAAAATTTCCTGGCTTTCAGGAGCTCGCGGTCAAGCATTGATTTGCGGTTTTGTTCTATCTCGACAAGTTCTACCTCGCGCTTTCTCAGGAGCTCCTCGGCTTCTATCCTGGCTTTGCTGACCTGTTCCCTTTCCTCCATTATCATCTTGGCGTCTTCGGCCATTTTTGAGATTATGTCTGCGCTGTTTTTGTCCTCCGGCCTCATGAGCGCCCTTGCCCTTGATATGACCGAATCAGGGAGGCCCGTCCTCTCGGCTATTTCAAAGGCATGAGAAGAACCGGGTGTACCTATATGGATTTTGTAGGTTGGCATTAGGGTCTCATGATCAAAACCAACCGAAGCATTTACAGCATTTATGTTGTTGTATGCAAAACCCTTCATCTCGCCGATGTGTGTCGTGATAATTGTTGGACAGCCAACGGCATAAAAATGTTCAGCGATTGCATAGGCAAGAGAAGCACCCTCCGTTGGGTCAGTTCCAGCGCCGAGCTCGTCCAGCAGGACAAGCTTTGAAGATGAGGCATCTCCAATTATCAGCGATATATTTTTCAGGTGTGAGGAGAAGGTTGAAAGGTTTTGAGTAAGGCTCTGTTCATCTCCAATATCCAGAAGGACATCATCAAGGATACCCATCTCTGTGCCATCTTCACATGGGAGGTGAAGGCCACACTGTGCCATGACCACAAAAAGACCGACAGTCTTTAGCGAAGCTGTTTTTCCTCCAGTGTTTGGCCCGGTGAGTATGATCATTTTGAAATCAGAGCCAATTCTTATGTCGATTGGTACTGGTTCGCTTATCAGAGGGTGCCTCCCACCCCTGATGTTTAGTCTGTGGCCGTCTTCCATGGCCGGCTCGGTGCAGTTCCATCTTATTGACAACTCTGCCCTTGCAAACATGAAATCCAGACTGGAAAGCGCCTCATCGATCACTTCCATGTCTTCGGACCGCATGGATATTTCATCAGATATTCTCCGCAATATCTCTGCGATTTCCTCACGCTCCCTGAGACGAAGATTTCTAAGGTCATTATTTAGAGGGATGACAGAGAGCGGTTCCACATAGAGTGTTTGCCCTGATGCAGAAGAGTCATGGACTATACATGGGAAGTGGTTTTTGTACTCGCTCTTGAGCGGGATGACATACCTGTCATCGCGAATTGTGATTATCGGGTCCTGTATCATCTTGGAGTATGAAGATGATCTCATTATTTCCCCAAGCTTGGACTGTATTTTTGTGTGTACCAGCCTCATCTGGACCCTTATCGAGGCAAGCCTTTCCGAGGCAGAATCAAGGACTTCTCCGTGCTCGTCAACTGTCTTTGCAATCATCTGTTCGATTGCCTGCTGCGTTTTTATTCTTGAGGCAACCACCCAGACATCGGGAATGTCCTCCTTTGAACCTTCCAGTGAGGATTTTACAGACCTTGAGCACCTGAGGGTTTTTAATACCTCAAGCAACTCCTCAGGCGAGAGTGGTGAACCGATGACACATGATTTGATGTAGTCGGTTATCGATTTTGCGTCAATGAACGGCAATGGGCCATATCGCAGTAGTTGATTTTTGCACTGGGATGTTTCCCTCTGCAACCTAGCGACTTCTTCGGCCGAATTTGTGGGAAGCATGACAAAAACAAGGTCTCTGCCACCCTGGGTGTGCGCAAATTCGGTGAGTTTCTCTTTTATTTTCTCAAACTCAAGCACCCTAAGGGCATGATCGTTCACTGACCCCTCCAGCAGAGCTCGCGGACCTGTTCATATGATTTGCAGTTTAACAAATTTTCTCGGGAAACGCCAGCCCTTCGCGCGAGCTTCACACCGGAAGGCAGTTCTTTCAGGTGCAATGCGTAATGGGCATCACTACCAAGGGCAAACATGCACCCGTGTTTCATGGCAATCCTTGCCACCTGCCATGGGGGATCAAGCTTGTCTGGGGCGTAATTCAGCTCTACTGCAACACCCATTTTTGAGCATTCCGAAAAAATCATGTCCCAGTCTATTTCTATGGGTGGCCTGACAAGGAGCCTCCGGAGCGTTGGGTGCGCCACGATATCAATTGCACCCGAACTTATTGCCCTCAAGTACCGGTTTTCCAGGATGGACGGGTCATCACCAAGTCCGGAGTGCAGTGCTCCAATCCTCATGATTTTTTGCCTTGTCTGGAAATCGACGTGGCCATCGGCATCGATGTTGTATTCAATGCCGGGAACTATCTTTACTGTTCCTTTGAAAGCGTTCATTTTTCTTATTTTGTCTGTCTGGGCCTCGAGGTCTCGCGCTGAGAGTCCTTTTATTACAGATATTCCTTGTGCATGGTCAGTGACTGTTAAGTATTCAAGGCCCATCTGTTCCGCCTGCCTTACAAGCTCTGAAAGCCTTGACCTGCCATCGCTCCACGGTGTATGGGCATGCAGATCGCCAAGGATATCATCTTCCTCAACAAGGTCCCAACTGAGTTTGCCTTCAGAAAGCTCTATACAGTCCGGCCATTCGCGTATTTCTGGCGGAATGTATGGCAAACCGAGCTGTTTGTAGAAAGATTCTTCATCACCCCTTATCAGCAGGAACCCGGCAACTGACCTGTTTTTGAAAGCTGTCCTTGAGCAGAGCTTCTGGTAATGGTCACCAGGGCCAGTGGCAAGACACAT
Source organism: Caldisericia bacterium (assembly GCA_017992555.1). Taxonomy (GTDB): domain Bacteria; phylum Caldisericota; class Caldisericia; order JAAYUI01; family JAAYUI01; genus JAAYUI01. The sequence goes on from JAGOOK010000001.1 coordinate 105,829, forward strand.
TGCAGAGCCGATGTATTCAGGTCTGCACAAATACACTCTAACCTGGATACCCGAAACCTGGCCTTCACAGCCATATTTGGTAATGTTGCGTTCACCAAATTCCAAGTATTTTGATATTTCCTGAGCCGTTTTTATGGTCGGTTTGGAAACGACAACTAGGAGATCAATTTTTTCTATCAGCTCTCTGCCCCGCCTTATGTCGCCGGCAACAAATACTTTTGAGGCCTCTTCGAAGTGTTTTACCTTTCTTTGCAAGAGATTTGCCAGGTGTATTGCATTAGAGAGCGGAAGAGTTCTTCTTCCAGAGAGAGTCTGCGTCACCATTCCCTCCACTTGTCTTGAGAACCTCTCCCCAAAACCTTTTCTTGAGGAAAGCAGGCCACCTCTTGATGCTTTTCTCAGCTCCTCAAGTGTTTCTATTCCGCAATCTTCATAGAGCCTTACAATGTTTGGGATACTAAGGCCTGAAACCTGCAAAAGGTTCTGTACGCCTTTCGGGATTTTCTTCAACAGTGTCTGTTCAAGGCTGGAGTTGCCGGTTTTTATTACCTCTGAGATGGCAGAAGCTGTTGTTTCAGAAAGCAGTCCTTGCGCCAAAAGGAAACCAACCATCTGGGGTTCGACTTCGTCGACGTCCAGATGTCTAATTGTTGTCGAGGCATCAAGAAACTGGTTCGAGCCAATGCCAATATTTGTGTATCTTGCAAGCCTTGCCAAAGAATTGAGCTTTTCCGCAAGCTCCCAAGAGTTCATGCCTTTCTGACAGAAGCACCAATTTTTCCTAGGGCCAGATCAATTTTCTCGATTATGACGTCAATCTGGCTGCCCAGCAGTGTCCCTTCGGGGTCATAGAAAGACAGCGAGAATGCCAGCGAACGCTTGCCCTCTCTTGCAAATCCGCCAACAAACTGGTCAAAGAGCCTTATCGACGAGAGGTTGTTGCCGGTGTGGTCTCTAATTGTCGATTCGATCTGGGAGCATGGGACTGTTTCCGGTGCAAGAACAGCTATGTCCCTCAGGACCATCGGGAACCTCGGGACGGGTTTTGCAACAATCACTTCCGGAACATGCGGAAGAAGATTTTCTATGTTTATATTTGCAATTGCTATGGGAGTTGCCACCTGCAGCCTCTCATTTACCTGCGGGTCAAGCTGGCCAATATAGCCTATTGGGTTGCCAGAGATTGTTATTTCGGCCTGCCTGTACTGGTGTAGGTGAGGGTGGGGGTTATTTAATGGTCTGTATGAAACACCACAAACACAAAGCAGATCAAACAACGCCTCAAGTGAGCCTTTCAGGTCAAAGAAGTCATAATTTTCGATGCTGTCTTTTTTGTCATCCACTTCCTTGGCCTTGAGCTGGGAGTCCCATCCAAAAGGCCTTTTGCCGGTCATGAGAATGGCCAGCCTGCGGCATTCCGGCCCAAATTGTGAACCCACCTCGAACAATGCCATGTTGGAACTGCCCTGTCTGGCATTGTATGAAGATGCCACAAGAACGCCCAACTCACAAACAGGTCTCATGATTGTTGAATCGGTTGTCATCGGGTTGAGGACCTTCGGGGCATTTGGGATCAATGTTTCAAGCTTAATTGATTTGAGCTCATCCTCACAGGTCATGGGTTTTGAAACGCACTCATAAAAGCCCATTCCAGACAAAATCTTTTTGAGCCTTCTCTCAAGAAGGAAAATGGGGGTTTCGGTGACTATCCTTTCCTCTACCAGCGGGAAGGTCGTGGGAATCGTGTCATACCCTATGACTCTTATTGCTTCCTCGATGAGGTCAATCTCGTCCCTCAGGTCATTGTCCCTGAACCCAGGGATGGTGGCCACCAATGGGTCTCCAATCTTGATATCAATTCCAAGGGTGCCAAGGCCTTCCTTTATTTTCTCAGGATCAAGATCAAAACCCAGTATTTTTTTCATTCTCTGGATCCTGACCTGGACCTGGCGCCTTTCTTTCTTGTTGTAGCTTTCTACCGGAACACAGCCATTTGTTCCAATCATCGAGATGACTTTCCAGGCAGTGTCCTCGGCGACCTCCACGTCTGCACCCTTTTCGTATCTTGTTGAAGCCTCGCTCCTTATTCCAAGGAGCGAGCTGGATTTGGCTATAAGAAGAGGATTAAAGTTTGCAGATTCAAGGAAAATCCTTTTTGTTCCAGAAGTGACCTCCGAGTCCTTTCCACCCATGATGCCAGCTATCCCAATCGGCTTCTCGCCGTCCCAGATCATAAGTGTGCCAATTGGAAGATCGCGTTCTTTATCATCAAGGGTCGTGAGTTTCATTGGCGCTTTTGTTCTAGCAACTCTGACAACGCCGCTCTTTATTTTGTCTGCGTCAAAAGCGTGGGTCGGCTGGCCATCCTCATACATGGAAAGGTTGGATGCGTCAACAACATTATTTATGGGCCTTGTGCCTGAAGCCAGCAATTTTCTTCTGGTCTCGAACCCTGAGGGCGCAACAGTGACATTCGCAAGCATTCCGATGTATCTCTGGCAATCCTCATAATCTTCTATGTCAACTCTAAATTCCGAGCATGTGTTTTCAGCAGAGATATTTTTTGATGTCTCAAGTGATGGGATTTCATGTATCTTGCCGGTTTTCCTCCAGAGGATTGCGGCAACCTCGTGAAGGAGCCCGCGGAGCGACAGCCATTCCGGATGGTTTGGTGTTATCTTGATGTCCAGTATCGAGTCTGAAAGCCAGAACGATTCTGCAGGATCTGTAAACAACGGGGTATCATCGGGCATCTGCCACGGACCTTCTCTCTCTGCCTGTGGAAGGATCTCTGGGTCAACGCCAAAATCCTGGGCGGAAAGGATTGCCCCTTCTGAAGTAAATCCTCTTATGTTTCTTGGTTCGACTGTAACATTGCCAATGCCTGTTCCATGGATTGCCACAGGATAAATCTGCCCTGGTTTTACCATGTCGGAATTGGTTACAACCTCGATGGTCTTTCCTGGAGCAATCTCAATTTTTGCTATGTGCAGTTTTTCTGTGGCCTGCCTGATTTCAGTTACTTTTCCAAAAACCGAACCCCTGACTTTGTCTCTTTTTTGAAGGTCTTCGACTTCAAGGCCCAATATCTTGAAACCTTCCTGGATGGTTTCCAGGTCGATGTCCCACGGAACAACACTTTTCAGATAGTGATACGAGAGTTTCATCTGACACCTCCGAACTGGGAAAGGAACCTGAGATCGTTTGTGGTGAAGTCCCTTATGTCGCTAATGCCAAATTTCAGCATTGCTATCCTCTCGATTCCCCAGCCAAAAGCGAATCCCTGATACTCTTCCGGGTCGTAGCCGACATTTTTTAGCACCTTCGGATTTACCATTCCGGACCCACCCATTTCGATCCAGCCACTGTTCTGGCAGACCCTACACCCTTTTCCATCGCAGAATGGGCACGAAGCCAGAGTTTCTGCACCAGGTTCGACGAACGGGAAGAACGATGGAAGGAATTTTACTTTTACATTGCCGCCAAAAACATTTGAGAGAATGACAGACAATATCCCTGCAAGATCAGAGAAAGAGATGTGGCGGTCGATCATCAGGCCTTCAACCTGATGGAAAAATGGCGAGTGGGAGGCATCTGTTGCGTCCCTGCGATGACAGAGCCCCATGGCAATCATCCTTATCGGTGGCTTCTCGCTCTCCATCGTCCTTATCTGGACAGGCGATGTGTGGGTCCTGAGGAGCTTGTTGCCTTCAATATAGAAGGTATCCTGCATGGCCCTTGCCGGGTGCCATTGTGGGATATTCAGGGCCTCAAAATTGTACCAGTCAGATTCGATTATTGGCCCCTGCCTAACGACAAAACCAAGTTTGTGGAACACTTCGGTTATGTCTTCGGCAACAATGGACAGGGGGTGCATGGCGCCCTTCATTACGGGCCTGCCTGGCATTGTAATGTCTATCTTTTCTGCAAAAAGCTTCTCCTGCATCTCTTTCCTGGATATGTCGGAAAGCCTGGATTCAATTTTTGCCTCGATCTCTTCCTTGGCGCTGTTGAGGTTTGCGCCGGCAGATTTCCTTTCTTCTGGAGAGAGGTTGCCAAGTTCCCTTAAAAGTGAAGTAAGTTCGCCTTTTCTGCCAAGAAATCTTACCCTTAAATCTTCAAGCTCTTTGGAGCTTTTTGAATGCTCAACAAGATTTAACGCTTCCTGCTTTATCTTTTCTATGTCCACGCCTTGCCTCCGAGAAGTATCGGGCCGTGAAGCAACCATAATCTGGCCCCATCAAGTTTCCTTTTGCAACTGCCCTTGCCCTGCAGCCTCCACAATCAATTGAGTGTGCGCATTCGCCACAAAAACCGGTCAGCTTTGTCCTGTCCCACATGATGCTGAAACCTTTCCAGGCCTCTTTGAAGCTCTGTTTTGTGAGATTTCCAACTACCGGATCAAATGGCGAGAACATGCAGGGGGTCAAGTCGCCGTTTGGCTGTATGTTGCAGTAGAGTCTTCCTGCAGGGCAACCCCCAAGGATGTCCTTGAACGCCCTGAAGAATTTTCTGGAAGGCCCCATGTCAAAGAATGCGGTTATAGGGAAACAGTTTGAGGCAGGCAATTTTTGCGGACAATCTCCGCCAATCATGGATGTCTCAGTTGCAAAGTGGGGTGTTTCAGACATTATCTCGATGTTCGGGTCCTGCATTTTGGCCAGCTTTTCCATGGCCTCGGCGCGGGCTTTTGACGTAAGATCGAGGTCTGATATCTCTTCACCCCTTCCAACGGGTATGAGATGGTAGAAAACAATCCTGTTGAAAGAGTGTTTTTTCGCTAGGGCGACAAAATCGTCTATTAGCCCAATATTGTTTGAGGTGAGAGTCACACCCATTGAAACAAAAAGCCCTGCTTTCTTCATTGCCTTCACGCCTCGCATGGAAAGGTCGAATGCACCCTTCATACACCTGAATTCATCGTGTTTTTCAGGGAATGGCGAATCAATCGAGACTTGGGCAGACCTTAAACCTGCCTTGAAGAGCTTTTCAGCAACGCTGTCATCGATCAGGGTGCCATTGGTATCTATTGAACAATAGATACTGTTTTCTGTGGCATATCTGACGCAATCCCAGAAATCTGGCGAGAGGAGCGGCTCTCCACCGGAGAATGTTATGGCCGCTGTTCCAAGATCGGCCATCTGCTTGATAATGGAGAATTTTTGCTCTTTTGTCATGAGGTCGCCAAGCGAGGAGTCTGCGCTCTGGAAGCAGTGGACGCACCTCAAGTTGCACTTGTTTGTCAGATTGTAGACCACCGAAAATGGTGCAGAAAGAACAATCGGTTTTTTGAGACCATATTCGATGATACTTTTTACAACAAGATCGAAGCAACGCGCAATCCCTGGATCAGAAAGAGTTTTCTTTACTTCACTCCATGGCACGCCAAGGGAGGCCATGTAGGACCTCATGATTGCCGAGAAAGCCCAGACATAAGCTTTCTGGAGTCCTTTCGGTTTTCTTCTTCCGCCAATGCTGTCGATGGCAAGCTTCGAAAGGGGATAGCTTGCCCTGAGGACAGATCTGGCAAAATCGCTAGAAACAAAAGTTGATGCAATGCTTGACATATTCCGAAGAATTATAACAGGGCGTCGATAAAATGAAAGGACAAAACTAGGTCGGGGCTTGACTATGAAAAAAGAATCGCATAAGATGTGCAATATCACCAATATGAAGGAGGACAAAGTGGAACTGGACACAATTCTTGAAGGATTGAAGGACGAGCTCCCCGAATTCGTTGCTGCGGCCGTTGCAGGTAGTGATGGCCTAACAATCTCGACCCTCGCAAAAGACAGCTCGGTTGACATGAGTATGGTAGGGGCCGAATTTGCCTCGATTGTCTCGATGGTTTCAAAGGCAGGGAGAGAAATAAACGCAGGGAAGCTTCACAGTTCAATCTTCTCGACAGAAAATTATCACATCCTGACTTCACAAATTGGTGAAACCCCATTTTTCCAGATAGTCTGCCTCAGATCCGATGGAAACATCGGAAAGGCAAGATATTTGATGGGAAAGATTGAGGCGAGAATCAAGGAAGCAATTCTATGAGCGAGATAAACGGGCTACTGTCAGAGGCTTTTTCAAAGATCCAGTATTGTGACAAAATACTGGTAGCATCATCGGACGGCCTCATTATAACGGCATATCCTGACTACAATCCAGACAAAAACGATTCCCTTGCTGCATCATCAACATCTGTCCTTGGGCTCACCGCTGCAACATCCGAGCTTGCCGGAAAAGGTGATGCCGAATACGTCCTTATAAGATCAAATAACGGTTTCATGATGACTCTTGGCCAACAGAATTTCTCTGTGCTTGTAATGGCCGGGCAAAAAGCAAACCTCGGCATGCTCCTGCTTCAGGGACAGAAACTTGTTGAAAAGCTCAGTGGCATAATTGATGAACACATTACACCAAAAAAACTCGAACACCCAAGAATTTATGCCAGAGAGCTTGGCACCATTGAAACTGAGAGTGTTGAAGAGGCACACCCTGAAGAGGTTTCTCATACTTCCACAAAATCCAGGGATTCACAGCCTGAATCAGAATCTCCCGAACAAGGCATAGGCATACCCGCTTTTTCAAAGCCATTTTCTGACTATTTCAAAGAGCCTGGCGACAATTTTTTGGCCAGTTCACAGGGTTATGAAGAAGAACCCATCGCCATAGAACCCAATTTCAAACCAAAAATGGAAGATCTGCAGGATGTCTTGCAACAATCCGTCGAGGAAATTGCCTGCCATGAAGAGTGCAATGAATGCGAAGAATGTGAAGAACCGGGTGAATCAGAGCACTTCCTGACAGAACCTGAAGAGATAAAAGCAAAATTCTGGCCGGAAGAGCCAACCAGAATTGATGAACGCCCAGAACACACTCCAGATATTGAAATTGAGGATAAATCCTCGGAGAGCATTTATTCTGACAGGGACCTCCAGGCGTCAGTAGAAAATCCAACAGAGCCAATGGAGGAGAACCCAGAAGAAACCCACGAAAACATGACAACATCTTCAATCGTTGACCTCGTTCTGCCTAAAGGCATTTACATAAACGATGTAGTCTTATACTCGAATAAACAGGGGCTGGAAAATCTGGCTATCCATGAAGAAGAGGAACAGCCTGCACAACAAGAAGATCAGCAACAGGAAGAAGAGCAAAAACCTCCTGAAATCATGCCATGGTTTAACTTTAATAATGATAGCGAGAACAAAACCCAAAACCCGGAAGAAGACGAAAAGCCCCAAAAAGAAGGAGATCTGTTCGATTCCTACTGACCAAGCCAAAACAAGACTAAACAGGTATATTGCGTCTTCGGGCCTGTGCTCAAGGAGAAATGCTGACCAACTCATATTGGCTGGTCGGGTTTTTGTTGATGGAGCTCTTGAAACAAACCCTGGAATCATGGTCACTTTACAAAATGTTGTAAAGATCGACGGAAAAATCATAAAACCAGTCGAGGAAAAGGTCTACATTGCCCTGAACAAACCAAAACTTGTGATCACAAGCAAAAGTGACGAGCAGGGAAGGAATACTGTAATGGACTTTCTTCCGGAAAAATTCCTTCACCTTAATCCTGTCGGAAGGCTTGATTTTGATTCAAGCGGTCTCGTAATAATGACAAATGATGGCGAACTGGCCAATTTCCTGACCCACCCCAGATTCAGCTTTCCAAAAACTTATCAGGTCAGGGCAAACCCTCCCTTTGAAAGGGAAGATGTCGATATTATTCTTGGCGGTGTCCAGATTGCAGAAGACGTTTGGGTAAAAGCCGACAAGGCAATCCTGTCCGGCGAGGTGCTCACATTGACCATTCATGAGGGCAAGTACCATCATATCAAAAGAATGGCAGAATCACTTGGCAAAAAAGTATGTTTCCTCCGGAGAGTAGCCATTGGCCCAGTAAAGATTGATGGACTATTATCTGGGCAATGGAGAATGTTGACAGATAAAGAACTTTTAGCGTTGCTAGAAAAAACGGGGAGATAATTTGGAACATTCAGAAAGAATCTCTTAAAAAGAGATAGTCTTGACATCCCCACTTTATTCGCTTTAATGGTTTTCCGATGGTTAACACCATCGTCTAGTTTTAAAACACCTATCATATAGGAGACATGCACGGTCGTACGGGACCATAGCTCAGTCGGTCAGAGCAGCTGGCTCATAACCAGCGGGTCGTAGGTTCGAGTCCTACTGGTCCCAGACTCCAAGAAAACATGCAAGGATTTTCCGAACTCGTCCAACTGTCTTTGATTGATTGGCAAATCCGGTCTACACAGAATGAAATAGATACACTCGATGACGGAAGGGCCTGCAAGAAAGAATTGGAAGTTATAAATCAAAAACTTTCTCTGGCATTGGCAAAAAAGAAACAAATATCGTCACTGCTTGATGATTTGAAATTTAAATATGACAAGGCCTTGGCCGAAAAAAAGAAAATGGAGACCCAGCTCTTCTCACAGGGTGTTTCGCCGAAAACAATATCTGAAATACAAACAAGGCTTGCATCCATAAACTCCCACATAGATGAAGTTGAAACGGGACAGCTCGAGGCAATGGAAGCTTTCGAAAAAATCACTGCTTCCTGCGATAAATTGCAGGCAATGTCAGACCAGAAAACCCAGGAACTGGAAACAATAACCCAAAAATTCAAAAATATGACCGTTAAAGGCCAGATTAAACTGAAAGAACTTGATTCAGAAAAAGACGCGATCCGGAAAGCTATAGACTCCTCCCTCCTTGCCAAGTATGACAGACTTGCCGAACAAAAAATGGGCCTCGCAATGGTTGAGGTAATCAACAACCTTTGTACAGGTTGCCAGCAACCAATCTCCATTACACTGTGCGACTCGATAAAATCGGAACCGGAAGAAATCCACCACTGTAATAACTGCGGAAGAATGGTTTTCATCAGGAGGACCCAGGTTTGAAAAAAGTGGAAGTTTTTACTGACGGGGCATCGAGAGGCAATCCAGGAAAGGCCTCGTTCGGGGTCGTAATTACGGTTGACGGGGACACCATCATTGAAGAATCACATGAGATAGGGGTCAAAACAAACAATACCGCCGAATACGCCGGACTCATTTTTGCGCTGTCAATGCTTCTGATGCTAAAACTGGAAAACGAGCAGATAACATTAAATTCAGACTCTGAACTCATGGTCAAGCAGATGAATGGCCAGTACAGGCTCAAAAAAGAAGAGCTGGCTGAATACTATCTGGTTGCAAAAAACCTCTTGATGAGGTTTTCAAAAATAGAGATCAAACACGTTAAACGTGAGAAAAACGCAAAGGCCGACAAACTTGCCAACCTGGCGCTTGATGAAGGAGGACTATGGAAGATTTAGTTAGGGTATATACAGCCGAAGAGCTTGAGGACAAGACTGCGAGACAACTTTATGACATCTGCAAAGCTCTCAAAATCAAGAACTACACAAGCTTCAAAAAAGACGATTTGATAAATGAGATCGTTCTTGTCTCAAGAGGTGAGAAAGTCATAGTCCGCAAAAAAAGAGGCAGAAAATCAAAAGCAGAACTCGAAGCGATGAGAAAAGCTGCTGAACAGGCATCAAAAACCGAAGTCAAAAAAGAAACACTCTTTGCCCCAACACAACAGCCAGAAAAAAAATACGAATACAAGACACAGGAACAGACATACAAAACCAGTGAACAGTCGCAGTATCGCAAACCTGAATACAGCCAGACTTTTTCGAGTGAACCACAAAGCGAAACGCCGCCAAGGGGCGACCAGTCAATGGGCCAGGGGGGCGGAGTCCTGGAGATACATCCTGATGGATATGGTTTCCTCAGGCTCAACTACGTGCCAAACCCCAAGGACATTTACCTTGCACCTTCACAAATAAGGCGTTTTGGCCTCAGGAACGGTGATTTCGTAGAAGGCTCCGTAAGATACCCAACAAAACCTGGCGAGAAATACGCTGCAATGTTGAAGCTTGACTCGGTAAACGGGATGGACCCTGAATATATCCGCAACAGACCCCATTTTGAAAACCTCATTCCGATTTTTCCTGATGAGAGGATCAAACTGGAACTCAGGGGTGTAAATGACATCACGCTGAGACTTATCGAGTTGGCTTCCCCAATAGGCAAAGGCCAGCGTGGTATGATAGTTTCACCACCAAAAGTTGGAAAAACCACCATCATCAAAAAGATCGCGAAAGCAATCTCGATTAATAGCCCCGATACTGTCCTCATGATCCTCCTCGTTGACGAGCGTCCAGAGGAAGTAACAGACATGCAGAGGTCCGTAAGAGCACAGATCATATCGTCAACCTTCGACCAGCTCCCGGAAAACCACATCAGGGTTGTCGAGCTCGCAATTGAAAGGGCAAAACGCCTCGTTGAAATGAAGAAGGATGTTGTTGTCCTTATGGATGGCATTACAAGACTAACAAGGGCCTACAACCTTGTCATGAGCCCAACCGGAAGGACACTCACCGGTGGTCTTGACACATCAGCAATCCACGGTCCAAAAAAGATCCTCGGAGCTGCTAGGAATATTGATAATGGCGGGTCATTGACCATCCTGGCCACATGCCTTGTCGAGACCGGTTCAAAAATGGACGAGGTCATATATGAAGAATTCAAGGGTACAGGCAACATGGAGCTCGTCCTTGACCGCAAGCTTGCAGAAAGAGGCCTCTTCCCGGCCATAGACGTCAAGAGATCAGGAACAAGAAGAGACGAATTGCTTTATGGCGAAGAGGAAAGAAAGAGAATATGGAGTCTCAAGAGGTTCCTCTCCAACCTCGAAAACTATGAGGCGCTTGAAAAGATACTCAAGTGGCTCAGTGACACACACAACAACGAACAATTCCTCAGGAGTATAGTGCCGGAGGAGAATCCGAAGGGAAGGGCCTAGAAAGGCCCTCTCCAGACAATCTGCCCTGACTGGACCCCATTTGTGCTCATTAGGGACTGGTTGTCGAACATCTCAAGCCTGCTGATTTTTCCGCCAAGCAGGCGGATGCAATTGGCTACAACGCAATAAAATGGCTCATGGCCTTCGCCCGATTCCATCTTGAGGGCAAGGCCTTTTTTGTTTGCCGAGATGCAGTTGATCCCTTCTGCACCCGATTTAATGGCAAAATCTGGGTTGTCTTTCATGGCGATAGTGTCGACCCTGTCAACACCTGCAACAAGTTCCGGATTTTTTGTTATTGCCTCAAATACCATTTTTGCAGGTCTCTGGAGATCGAATGGCACAGATTCTGGGTTGGAGAGCCTTGCAAAACCTTGGGCCATGTTGACGAGTGGCACACCAAAAACTTGGACACCGCAACCATCTGTTGCCACAACGACATCTGAAACCGGCAAACCACACATGCCAGCCACAATTTCAAGGGATAATTTCTGTATAGGATGAGTCGGCTCAAGGTAGGTTTTTGTGTCCCAACCCATTTTTTTGCATACTGCAAGCATTGCAGAATGCTTACCGGAGCAGTTGTGGTTCAGTTGTGAAAGAGGTTTGCAATCAAGCTCTGCTTTTGCGGCAGCAGAGATTGGTTCATGAGTTCCACACAGGAGGTCTTTTTCTGATAGGCCAGCTCTTGAAAGCATCTCAAGGACAACTTTGGTATGTTGGGCCTGTCCGTTGTGGGAACCACACGCTATGGCCAAATGCCTCAGCTCCAGCCCAAAATATTCATAAGTCCCGGTCAGAATGAGTGCCATTGCCTGAAAGGGTTTGGCCGAGCTCCTGAAATAGGTGATATAATGAGGATTACCAAAGCTCTGGATTATATTGCCAAGGCCATCTGCGACAACGATATACCCCCTGAAGATTGATTCATCCAGGGGTCCTCTTCTTTTGACAGCAAGTATGGGTGGGCAGTTCATGATATAGAGTCTATATCATGCCATAATAGCTTCAAGATTGACCGATTTCTTTTGCTTGTCTATACTTTTCTACATGAAAAGAAAATACTGGACCGATCCGGAACGGCTTGACTACGAAGTCGACCTCATCCCAATAGGCGGAAATGAATTTATTATGGAGCCGGTTGTGTTCCATCCAGATGAGGGAGGGCAACCCCCAGATCGTGGAACTGTCGACAGTGCAAATGTTCTGGACGTTCAGTTCAAAAATGGAAAGGTTTGCGTAAAGCTGGACAAAGACCTAGCACCCGGGAAGCACACGGCAAGAGTTGACCCCCACACAAGGCTGGAGAACAGCAGACAGCATACCGCCCAGCATATAATCTCGGCAATTGCAGAGAGAGAATACAAAACACCTACTCATGGATTCCATATCGGGGATGCTACCTCAACGCTCGACCTGAAAAATCCAATAAATATCGTTCAGACCGAGGATATCGAGATGCAGGCAAACAGAATTGTCATGATGGACATTCAAGTCACAACGACCTTTGGCGCCCCAGGTGATGGGGCAAGAGTAAGGGAAGATTTGCTGGGCGAGAATAAGGATGACCTGAGGATTGTGAGCATAGGGAACATTGATACATCGGCTTGCTGTGGCACCCATTGCGTCTCAACCGGAAAGGTTGGCCCGATAAAAATTGTTTCCATCGAAGGCCACAAAGGTGGCTCCAGAATAACCTATCTTGCCGGGGAGAGATGTATTGCCCACCTCCAGAAACAGGACAGAATAATCAGACAACTGAAAGAAATATCCACGACAGGTGTTGAGGAATTACCCCAAGCCTTCCAGAAATACATCGACCAAACCCAATCATTTCAAAAAAAAATAAACAGGCTCTGGGAAATTTTGCTCCCAACCGAGGCTGAAAAAGCAGAAAAACATCAAACAAGATTTGGCGAGCTGGCTGTACTCAAAACTGACACACCATCAAAGCTCCTGGGCAAGCTGTCTGCAATCATTGCCAACAATACAAAGCTCCCAGTGGTTGTTTTTACTGGCTCCCAGCCACAGCAGGTGAGTGTTGTTTCGCAGAACGGGAACGCAAAAGAAATAATTGCTGCAATCGCGGTAAGTTTTGATGGCAGGGGTGGAGGTTCTCCAAACTCGGCCTCCGGGCAAACAAGCAAGCTGGCCGATACAGATGGAATCATCAAATGTCTATCTTAATGCCAAATTAAACTAGGAATATCGAAATTTTGGCATTTGATTGTTTTTTGGCAATACAACCCCCCATCTTCACCAGGGAGCTTCGAAAACTCTAATTATTTTTTTTGATAGCCATCACCTCTACCAAAAGTACCAGCAAAACTCTCTGATGAAAACGGTTGGGGCAGATCTAGGAGCTATAAAACCAGTTAGCCTTTTGAGCTCCTGGAGTTGAAGCCGTAACTTCTTTCTTCCTGTATGGTTCCATCAAGCTTGTGCACTCTCAGGGAGCCACCACCATGGTTTTTTATATAATCGGAGGCTTTTTTCAAAAGATCGTCTTTTGTCGACGCATGCATCATAACTTTTTCTGTATCAACTTTTTTAACAATCCATTTCTTTTCTTTGTCCGGAACGAGATGGTACTGAGCATGCTTTACACTCGCATTGTGTGCCACCTGTAAAGCTGGCTTTGTAGAAGTTTTTGTTTTCCTCTTTAAAACTCTGCTTTTCTGGACCATTACCCCTCCTTTGGAGTGATATGCTAGATTGTACACATCTGGCAGGGGCAAGTTGTTACCGAAAAATCACTTATTGATTCACGCCAAGTCTTTGGCCAGGATTCTGTCCGTGTTTTGAATAAAACTGCAAAAATCACCTTTTATTGTATTTTTGTGATAAATTATACAAAAAGATCATTGATATGCCAGTATTTTAATTGTGACAATTTTGTGGTACATGGCCACAAGAAACAATCTGTTATTAGTACTATTTGTATCCAGAAATTTTGTTACAATGTTGGCAAGGAGAGGTGCCTAAATGGAAGAATGTTTTTTGAAATTGACTGACCCGGATGATTTCCCAGATAGTAGCAAGGTTGAAAGATGGTTAGGCAAGGCATTCACCTTCTGGAAGCAGATATCAGACCTGATTGATCAAAAATACCCTGGCGTTTTCACCCCTGAATGGTTATATGCTGGAAAAAAGCACGGCTGGTCACTTCGATACAAAAAGAACAAATCATTCTGCACGATGATTCCAGGAAAAGATCGACTGGCCATTCAGATCGTATTTGGCAAAGATGAGCGTTCCAAGGTTGAGGAAATAAAAGAAAATTTGTCCAGCAGAACAAAAAATGCCTACGAGAGTGCAACAACATACCACGATGGGAAGTGGCTCTTGCTGAATGTTGATGGCGAAGATATCATCCGTGACATAGAGGTCCTTCTTGTCACAAAGAGGAAACCAAAGAATTCGAAATGAAATGCTTACGTTTTTTTCAATAGCTGGCAAAATGCAACACAAAAAATCATTGGCCAATTATTAGTGTATTTTTCTTACAAGAAAAATGGAGTCGTTTTTTTGAGGAATAAATATTGTGACCGACGAGTAATTGAGGGGGTTCCTCCTAATACTGGCTCCCCGACGAGGATTTGAACCTCGAACCTACTGGTTAACAGCCAGCCGCTCTGCCGTTGAGCTATCGGGGAGTAGCGTAGGGCATTATATCCGCCGAGGGCACCATGTCAAGAATGAAAGGTTATAAAACAATTATTGGCATGAACGCGAGCCTCTGGCAGGTTTATCTCGACCTCAGGTTCAGCTTCCTCCTGGGTCGAAACAGTACCCTACTTTGTGGATCGTTCTTATCATTGAAGATGAAAACGATTTGTCTTCAATCTTTTTTCTGAGTTTGTTCACATGAACATCTACTGTCCTGCAATCTACGAGAGACTGTTTTTTCCAAATCTTGGTAAAAAGCTCTTCACGTGTGAAAACCCTTCCAGGATTACTCATCAGGAGCCACAACAGTTCAAACTCCTTGACGGTTAGATGTATGCGTCTGTTGCCTTTGAGGACAGAGTGCGCCTTTGAATCAACAACCATGTCATCAAAAACGATTTCTTCTTTTGATTTTGCTGGAGCAGAAAGATAGTGACAGCGTCTAATAAGACCCCTTATTCTGGCAACCAATTCGTTAAGGGAAAAAGGTTTGGTCAAATAATCATCGGCACCTGATGAAATACCAAGGACTTTGTCTACTTCAGAGCTTTTTGCTGTGAGCATAAGGACAGGGGTATTTGAACGCTTCCTGACCTGCCTGCATATTTCAATCCCGTCCATGTCCTGGAGCATCAGGTCGAGTATGAGAACGTCAGGTTCATTCTGGCTGAATTTAAAAAGACCGTCTTGCCCTGTTTCTGAATGGAAGACTTCAAATCCTTCGGATTTAAGTCTCAGTTCTACAAGTCGGGCAATCTCCCTGTCATCTTCGATAATTAATATCCGATTATGTAACTTTCTGTCCGTCACATGTATAAATTTATGTTACAATAATAAGATGTCAAGTGACCGTCAATATTTCTTTGTTTCTGCGAGATTTTAATAAATATGACTACTTAGATACTTGGCAAAACATATAATCACTCTGCCATTTTTAGGCCAAGTATGAACAATCCAATATTTAGCCTACCTTGACAAAATGACTGTGGAAAATTGATCAAGATTTTGTGAGAATACGCACCACACCTATAGCCTCACAGGACAGGACAAATGGTGGAAAACATGGAAGATAAGAAAAACAAAAAGGCCATCACCAAGATGGTGGATTTTTTTGGTCTTAAAAAAAGCATTGTCGGCATGCTCTCAATGGTTGTTCTTGTTGGGGTTGGCGAGCACATGGCAGAGAAATTCCTACCACTTTATATGGTTTTTCTTGGTGGTGGTTTTATTTCAGTTGGTGTTCTCAATTTTATGGACAATTTTCTTGGGGCCATATATTCATTCCCTGGTGGCTATCTTGCAGACAGAATAGGCACAAAGAAATCCCTCCTTGTTTTCAACCTCATTGCAATAGCTGGATATTTGCTTGTGATAATTTTCCCTTCTTGGCCGGTAGTTTTGGCTGCAGCAACGCTCTTCCTTTCATGGACGGCCATATCGCTTCCGGCCACAATGGGCCTGGTCTCAAAAGCACTGCCAAAAAACAAAAGAACGATGGGTGTGTCATTGCATTCGCTCATTAGAAGATTGCCAATGATATTTGGCCCAATGCTTGGCGGGTGGCTGATAAAAATCTATGGCACGGAGCTTGGTATAAGATACTCATTCACAGTGGCACTGGTGCTTGCGCTGGTTGCCGCTGTGCTCCAGCAGATCCTGATCGAAGAGGACAACGGTAAAAAGAAAGAAGAGATGACTTCTTCAGGTCTCAGGCATTTGTACAGGCTGATGAGCCCAGAATTGAAGAAACTGCTTGTTTCAGACATTTTGATCAGGATTTGTGAACAGATACCACAAGCTTTTGTTGTTCTGTACGTCATTGGGGTTGCCGGGAGAGTTGGCATAACAGATTCACTGGGGTTTGGTTTTTTGACTGCAATCGAAATGGTAACAGCAATCCTTATCTACATTCCTGTCGCTTACTTTGCTGACAAAACCAGAAAGAAACCGTTTGTTGTGGCAACTTTTGCTTTCTTCACGCTGTTCCCGGTCATTCTCCTTGGCTCAAAATCCTTCCCAATGCTCATTGTTGCATTTATAATTAAAGGACTCAAGGAGTTTGGCGAACCAACCAGGAAGGCGCTTATAATGGACCTGGCACCGGAAAACCACAAAGCGGGAATGTTTGGTCTCTATTACCTCATAAGAGACTTGATCGTGTCTGTTTTCGCGTTTCTGGGTGGAGTGTTATGGATGGATAAACCCGACTATAAACCTCATAACAGCGGCAATTTTTGGGGTCATAGGCACACTTTGGTTCGCTTTTTATGGCACTGACCTGCCGACCGGGCAAATTGCCACTCATGAAATCAAATAAGCTTGCAACCATAATGTTTCTTTTCACAAAATCATTTTGGTTTTGCTTGACTTTATCCCACGTGACGTGATAATTATTGATTCAAGGTCACGAAAGGAGGCACACAATATGCGTATACAGGTAACCGGTAGAAACGTAACGGTAAGCAATGAGCTCAGTTCGTACGCGCAGGAGAAGATTGGAAAACTCGAGAGGTATTTCGATGGTATTCAGGACGCCCAGGTTCTTTTCACCGAACAAAAAACAGTCAAAATTTGTGAGGTGACGATGAAAGCGTCCGGCAAAATCATCCGTGCCGAGTACAGGGGCTCAGAGTTTTTGGAAGCGGTAGACTTCGTGGCCGAGAAGCTTGAAAGGCAAATCCGCCGTTACAAAGAGAAGTTCCAGGAGAGGAGAAAAGAAGGCTCAAAAGAAGTAGAACCAGTTTTTGTGAAGCAGGAACAGGCATCACAGTCGAAGATCGTAAGGGTAAAAGAAGTACCGGTAAAACAGATGAACTTCGAAGAGGCGATCATGCAGATGGAACTGCTGTCACACGACTTCTTCGTGTTCTACAACCCTGATTCCAAGAGGCTGAACATCCTTTACAGAAGGAAAGATGGTGATTTGGGAATCCTTGAGCCGATTGAAGCTTGATGAAATTAAGAGAGCTTGTTAAAAAGCTAAACTTTTGGGATAGCGTAATAGTTGGTTTTGTAGTGCTGACCGTGGGCCTGTTTGGATACAGCGTTTACGTGAAAGCGGTCCAGCCGCCGGCAAAAACAATCGAAATCAAAGTAAAGGCCGGCAACCTCTATCAGGAGGTTGCCTATTCCATTTCTGCCGGAGACTTCATTGTGGACAGGGACGGAAGGCCTTTCTTCAAAATCAGCCAGATTGACGAGCTGAGAAATGCAAAACAGGCTGTGGTCAAATGGGACGGGCAGATGATTTCTGCTGACAATCCCGAACTTTACTCTGTCGAGTTCACCGCCCAGTCTGTGAACCCTAAATTCAAGGGAAGCAATTTATTTTACAACTGGGAACTAGTCAAGCCCGGAAGGACTATGTATATGGAGACGGAGAAAACCGGGTTTATGGCGGTAATCATCTCAGTTGGTGAGGAAAAATAATAAATGAGCATACTGTCGAAGTTATTCGACTCGTCCGAAAAGTTCCTCGGACGGGCAAGACCACTTGTGTCACAAATCAGTGCACTGGAACCAGAATATGAAGAACTTTCCGACGAGGAAATAAGAGCAAGAATAAGCGAAATAAAGCAACAGGTCGCAAATGGCCAGAGGCTTGATGACGTCCTTGTGCCGACTTTCGCTTTTGTAAGGGAAGCCGCAAAAAGGACCCTCAGCCAGAGACCATTTGATACACAAATGATCGGTGGAATGGTCCTCCACTCGGGAAGAATAGCCGAAATGAAAACTGGTGAGGGAAAAACCCTTACCGCAACCTTTGCCGCAACACTTAATGCCCTGGAAGGCAAGGGGGTCCATGTTGTTACCGTAAACGACTACCTTGCAAAACGTGACAGGGAATGGATGGGCAAGGTATACGAATTCCTGGGGCTAACCGTAGGCTGCATCTACCATGATGCGTCATACGACGATCGCAGGAAGTCTTATAGAAACGACATCACCTATGGGACCAACAACGAGTTTGGTTTTGACTATCTCAGGGATAACATGGCAAGACACGTTTCCCAGCTTGTTCAGCGAGAACTCCACTACGCCATCGTCGATGAAGTCGACAGCATCCTCGTCGATGAGGCAAGAACACCGCTCATCATTTCAGGGCCTTCTGAAGAGTCCACCGACCTTTATGAAAAAGCCGACAAGGTCGTCAGGCAGCTCAGGGAAGAAGACTATAACATCAACGAAAAGGACAAGAATGTCACCCTGACCGAGGCCGGTGTTGAAAGGGCCGAACACATACTGAACGTAAGCAACCTTTATGGTCCAGAGAATGTTGAAGTCAACAGGCACATCAGCCAGGCATTGAAGGCACACCATCTCTTCAAAAATGAAGTCGATTACATCGTAAAAGATGGTGAAGTAATAATCGTCGACGAGTTCACCGGAAGGTTGATGTTTGGCAGAAGATATAGCGATGGTCTCCACCAAGCCATAGAAGCAAAGGAAGGGCTGAAAGTGAGGGAAGAAAATCAGACCCTCGCCACAATAACCTTCCAGAATTACTTCAGGCTGTTTGACAAGCTGGCCGGCATGACCGGAACTGCAAAGACCGAAGAAGATGAATTAAGGGAAATCTATGGGCTTGAAGTCGTTGTCGTGCCAACAAACAAACCCATGATAAGAAAAGACCTCCCGGACATCATCTGGAAAACAGAGGACGGAAAATACAAACACATCATTGACGAGATAGTGGATTGCTACAAGAGAGGCCAGCCAGTTCTTGTCGGAACAAGGTCAATCGAGAAATCCGAGAAGCTCTCGTCAATGCTCCACAAGAAAATGGTCCCTCATGAAGTGCTGAACGCAAAATATCACGAGAAAGAAGCTGCAATAATCGCCAAGGCAGGCCAGATGAACGCCGTGACCATAGCCACCAACATGGCCGGCCGTGGTGTCGACATTGCGCTTGGCCCTGGAGTGGTTGAACTTGGCGGCTTGCACATTCTGGGAACTGAACGCCACGAATCAAGACGTATTGACAACCAGCTCAGGGGAAGGTCGGGCAGGCAGGGCGATCCTGGTTCGTCAAGGTTCCATCTTTGCCTTGATGACGAACTCCTCAGGATCTTTGGTGGTGACAGGCTCAAATCGATGTTCAACTTCCTCAAGATAGAGGAAGACATGCCACTGGAGCACCCACTCCTCACAAAAACAATAGAGAATGCCCAGCGCAAAGTTGAAACCCACAACTTTGACATAAGAAAATACGTTTTGGAATATGACAACGTATTAAACAAGCAGAGAGAGATCATATATGCTGAACGCCAGAAGGTGTTGAGTGGTGAGGACCTCTCAGAAACAGTCCTGGCAAATCTCGACAGGGCATGTGATGACATGGTTGCAAACCACGCATCCACAGAACTTGCCGTGCAAGAATGGGACATCAAGACATTACACTCCGAGCTGATGGACCTGACTGCCGGTGTGGTCAGGGATGTTGAATTTAAAGACAGGGAAGAACTCCTTGAAAACCTGAAAGAATCTGTCAAGGCCGCCTATAATGACAGGGAAACCAAGTTTGGTCATGAAACAATGCGCGAAATCGAGAGGTTTGTGTTGCTCTATGTGGTTGACCAGAAGTGGAAAGACCATCTCTACAACATGGACATCCTCAGAGAAGGAATCGGATTGAGGAGTTACGCGCAGAAAAATCCAGTTCAGGAATACCAGAACGAAGCATTCCTGATGTTCCAGAGGATGCTCAACTCGATTTGGGAAGACACGATCAAGTATCTGTTCAGGGTAGAGCTTCAGGCCGACTCAAGCCAGCAACAGAAACAAACAAGAACACGAACCAATGAAGATGATATAAAAACCGCTCCAGCAAAATCATCCAGAGGCGACGAGCCAGAGAGACAAGGCGAGACATCAAGAACAATGAGGCCTTCATCTGGTGGTCATACTGCCAGTGAGCCAATAAGAAGGCATGGAGACAAAGTCGGCAGAAATGATCCGTGCCCCTGTGGTTCAGGAAAAAAATACAAGCACTGCTGCGGCGCAGGACAATAGCAGGCAGGCAAGGAAACAACAATGTTGATAGATGAAATACAGAGGTCTATAGATCAGGTAAAAGAGCGGCTCAACCAGGCCAAGGAGTTTCTTTGACCCGCTAAAAATCGAACGGGAAAAACTTTCAAAACAGCTGGAATCTCCAGAAGTATGGAATGATCAGCAAAAAATTGCCGAGACCAACAAAAAAATTGCCATATTCGATATCAAGCTCAATGACCTGGAACAGGCCGAGCATTTCATTGGCGAAGCCGAAGTGTACATGGAATTTGTCCAGATGGGCGAGGGTTCAGAGAAAGAGCTTCTTGGCGCAATAAAACAGGCCGAGGCAAAAATACAGGAAATAGAACTCAAGAACCTCCTTTCCATGGAGCATGACCAGCTCAATGCCTTTGTTTCATTCAGCTCCGGTGCAGGTGGAGTCGACGCCCAGGACTGGACTGAAATGCTTATGAGGATGTATACAAGGTGGGCAACCAACAAGGGTTTTAAGGTCACTGTCGCTGAATACAGCCCTGGCGATGAGGCTGGTGTCAAGTCGGCAACTCTCCATATCGAGGGCCCGTATGCCTTTGGCTTCCTCAAGAGTGAAAAGGGCGTCCACAGGTTGGTCAGGATTTCCCCGTTTGACGCTAATCACAGAAGACACACTTCATTTTCACTCGTTGAAGTGCTCCCGGAGCTCCCACAAGCAGAAGATGTTGAAATAAATCCTGATGATTTGAGGATTGACACGTTCAACGCCTCAGGC
Organism: Caldisericia bacterium; assembly: GCA_017992555.1. Classification (GTDB taxonomy): domain Bacteria; phylum Caldisericota; class Caldisericia; order JAAYUI01; family JAAYUI01; genus JAAYUI01. The sequence continues at coordinate 127,136 of JAGOOK010000001.1, forward strand.
CACGGTGGTCAAAACGTCCAAAAGAACGATACTGCTGTCAGAATAACGCATATACCAACCGGCCTTGTGGTGGCATGCCAGAACGAACGCTCGCAGGGACTCAACAGGGCCGTGGCCATGAAAATCCTCTCATCAAGATTGCAGGACCTGGCAAATGTCCAGCTTGCAGAGGAAGAAAAAAAGCTCAGGGGGCCAAGGGTCTCCATCGAATGGGGCAACCAGATACGCTCTTATGTTCTCCAGCCGTACACTCTCGTAAAAGACAACAGGACAGGCTACGAGGTAGGGAGCGTTGACAGGGTCCTTGAGGGCGATCTAGATGAACTCATCTGGGCCTACCTGAAGTGGGCGGTAAAAAACAAATGATCAAAAGGAGCTTTATTGTCGGAACGGCAGGACACGTTGACCACGGGAAATCAACCCTTGTCACAAGACTGACTGGCACTGATCCCGACAGGCTCCCTGAAGAAAAAGCCAGGCAGATGACAATCGAGCTTGGTTTTGCAAAGCTAGATCTTCCCTCTGGAAGAATGTGCGGAATCGTTGATGTGCCAGGCCATGAGAAACTGGTCAAGCAGATGCTCATGGGCGCACAGGGGTTTGACCTGGTAATGTTCACTGTTGCATGCGATGAAGGGCCAAAACGCCAAACCTATGAACATCTGTCAATCCTGGACATGATTGGGATCCGGGTTGGTGTTATTGTTCTGACAAAATGTGATTTGCCCCACGACGATGCAATTTTGCAATCACAACTCGATTCAATGCTTGCAAATACCTCTCTTGAGGCAATGCCAAGAATAAAGGTTTCAGCCTACACTGGGGAAGGGATAGACAAACTCAGGCAAGCTATCGATGATCTGCTTGACCATGCTACCCCAAGACCTCTTAATATGCCAGCATTCTATCCAGTTGATAGAGTATTTACGGTCAAAGGTTTTGGAATAGTGACCACCGGTACTCTCTGGCAGGGCCAGGTAAAAAAAGGCGAAGAATTAGAGATTTTCCCATCAAGGGGAAAAGGGAAGTTGAGGGGAATAGAGAGTTTTGATGCCCAGATTGAAACTGGTGATGCTGGTTCAAGGCTTGCCCTCAATTTTCAAAACCTCGACAAAGAAGACATCACAAGGGGAAACATTCTTGCCACCCCTGGGAGATTTGACCCAACAACAGAATTTGACGCAAAAATTCGTCTCATCGAAAAAGTGAAGAGGCGGACAAGGCTCAAGTTCCACTATGCCACCATAGAGCAGGAAGTTGATTACAGCGACATAGGCGGCGGCTATGCAAGAATAAAACTGGAAGGGCCACTCCCCCTTACAAAAGGTTCCAGATTCATTTTAAGGTCTATTGCCCCAGCAGATACAGTTGGTGGTGGTGAGGTTGTTGATCTTCACCCAAAAGGTAAGCTCAACGCCCCGGAAACGCTCCAGAGACTTGAAAACATCGGCCAGATCGACGATGAAAATTATCTTTCGAGGGTAATTCTTGAGCATGGGGAATCAGGCTTTGAAGTGTCCAAGCTCAGAGGACTTGTAAACTGGCCAGATGACAGGTTTGCATTGTTTCTCAAAAATGGCCCACATAAGACAATATCCGGCAATCTCTATGACAACAATGTTTTTGATTCATCATCAGTAAGGCTTGGCAAATTGATTGCAGATTTCTTCAAATCAAACCCGTCCAGGAACTCCATTTCAAAAAGTGAAGCAAAAGCCAAGCTGATGCCTGAAGTAAACGAAAATCTTTTTTCAGAAATTCTTTTGACTGCCGTAAAAGAGCCATTGCGCATGGTTGGTCAGGAGATATCCCTTTCAAACCAGGTTATACAAAAATCACAGATCGAGATTGGGGTAGAGAGGGAACTCCTTAGAGACATGCTCTCTCCTCCAACCCTCTCAGAACTCAGAAAAATACCTGCCTTTTCCAGAAACCTGCGTGAAACCGAAGCGGCAATTTCAAAAATGATCGCGGAGAAGATAATAATCAAATCTGTAGATGACCTTTTCTTCCACAAAAAAGCTGTGGTAAAAGCTTATTTAATAATGAAGATGCTCATAGAAAAAGATGGTTCAGTCAAACTCGCACAGTACAGGGACGAAGTTGGGACAACTAGAAAGTATGCCCAGGCAATGCTGGAGCTGCTTGATGCCCTTGGCTTGACAAGAAGAGTAGGTGAAACCAGAGTGCTTGGCTATAAGACTCTTGACATTGGTGGTAAATAGTATTAGTGTCTCCCTTCTGATCGCGGGAGCGGTTGGGCTCTGGTGGGCCTCCTGGACTTCAAATCCAGTGTGGGGTGAACTCCCCGGGTAGGTTCGATTCCTATGCGCTCCCGCCAATTACACTAGAGGTGAAGCATGAACATCATTGTGATTGGTTGTGGGAGGGTCGGTTCGGCGCTTGCAACCATTTTGTCTGTGGACGGTCACAACGTTTCAGTTATAGATGAAGACGAGTCTGCATTTGACAAACTTCCTCAAAGTTTTTGTGGCAAAAAGGTCGTTGGTATTGGTTTTGATTCCCAAACGCTCATAGAGGCAGGGATAGAAAAAACGGATGCGGTAGCAATTGTGACCCCATCTGACAACACCAACATCATGGTTGCAGAAACTGTGAAATCAGTCTTTGGTGTAAAAAATGTTGTCGCAAGGATTTATGCACCCAGGAAGAAAAGAACCTATGACCGATTGAACCTCAGGTCTGTTTGCCCGACAACTTTGGGCGCCTACCAGATATATGCAGAACTACTCAGCTCCATGGTTGAATCAAAATTGCCACTCAACAATGGCGATTTTGAGCTGCTTGAGATACCAGCGTCCTCGGTGGATGAAGAAGAAACAAGGAGCTTTGAAAAAGAAAGTGGATCAAAGATAGTCGGCGCAAGAACGGGCACAAGGGTTGTTTTCCCATGGCTTGGTGAAAAGCTTGATGACGTTAGATCGTGGATAATCCTTGCACCTACCAGCCACCTTCGTTCAATAGTTGATTCGATTGTGGGAGGTGTGTGATGTACATGGTCATTGTTGGTGGAGGAAAAGTAGGCTCCAATCTGGCAAAAATTCTCATTGCGCACAAGCACCAGGTCGCCATCATAGAAGCCGATGAAGACCACTGTAAAAAAGTTGCCCAGTCAACGAGTGCCCTTGTAATTCGCGGTGACGGAACAGAAATAAAATATCTGGAAGAAGCAAATGCTGGGGCAGCAGATATTCTTGTTGCAGTGACTGGTTCTGATGAGGACAACCTCGTTGCCTGCCAGCTTGCGAAAGCAGCTTTTGGAATCAAAAAAGTCATCGCAAGGGTGAATAATCCATTGAACGATCCTGTATTCCAGGCACTCAAAATTGATGTCATATTTGACAGTACACTCATTCTGGCAAAACTCATCCACGAGGGACTTGGTATTCAAGACCTCATCAATCTTACTCCCATTGCAAAAGGTAAACTGAGAGTCCTCGAAACAACTATATGTAATCGCCAGATTGAAGACATACCACTCATTGAGCTTGGGTTGATAAAAAAAGGTATCCTCGTGGTTTCTGTGGTAAGGGGTGATGAAGTTTTCATACCCCATGGTGCAACAAAGCTGAAAGCTGGTGACCAAATCACTGTCGTTCTTTCACCAGAAGCAGAACCAGAATTGACGGAGATACTTACAACATGCAAGACGGATTGATATTTGAAAGTAATGGTCAAACCCGCAAAGTCACCAGGCAAAAACGCAGAAATATCTTCAAAGAAATAGCGGCCGGCTTTTCTGCGGAATTTCTGTTTGCAACATTATTAATGCTCTGGCTGGTGGCACTGGCGGCGTTTTTCTTTTTCTTGGTGAAATGACATGATCAGAAAACTCACACTCATGGATTTCAAATCAATAATGTATTACACCGGCATGGTAATGCTTGGCGTTGCCATTACAATGTTTATTCCGCTCATCATTGCCCTGATCTATGGGGAATTTGACAGCGCAATCGATTTTGGAATAGGAATTGTAGCATCGGCTTTGTTTGGTCTTGTCTGCACAAAATATCTTAAATCAGGCAAGTCTTCAAATCTCTTCCAGTCAATGGTTGTGGCGGCTTTTTCATGGCTTGTAGCTTGTGCTTTTTGCGCAATACCGTATTACCTTTCGGGTCACTATGGCTCTTTTCTTGATGCGTATTTTGATTTGATGTCAGGATTTACGACAACTGGTCTTGTTCTAATAAAAGATGTTGATCATGCGAGCAACGCTCTCAATATGTGGCGACATCTTGTGACTTACATCGGTGGACAGGGAATAGTTGTTCTGGCGTTGAGCTTCCTCATCAAAAATACTGGTGGAGCTTACAAAATAATGGTTGGTGAGGGCAAGGACGAGGCCCTTGAGCCATCAATCAAGAAGACCTCCCAGAACATCTGGATAATATCGCTGGTCAGTCTTTTCGTTGGCACTCTGCTCATAGCAGTTGCGGGATATAAAGACGGACTAGCCTGGGACAGGAGCATCCTTCATGGCTCGTGGATGTTCATGTCCGCCTGGAGCACCGGTGGTTTCGCGCCAGGAACCCAGAATCTGGCGTTCTACCACTCTTATATGTACGAATACCTCATGGCAGTATTCATGATAATAGGCTCTTTCAACTTTGCCCTCCACTATGCTGTCTGGACTGGAAAAATAAGGGAGCTCAAAAAAAATATAGAAATTGTATCGTTTGTGGTAACGCTTACAATCACCGCTGCGATGGTGGCCTGGGGCCTCAAGGAATCTGGGCTTTTCACTGGGCTCAACGCCGTAGTCAGGAGAGGATTGTTTATGGTCATCTCTGCCCACACCACAACTGGCCAGATGACTGTTTATGCTCTCCAGATGGTCCACAGCTGGCAACCGCTGGCCTACATGGGGCTTTGCATAGCCATGATGATTGGTGGATCTGCAGCATCAACTGCTGGAGGCTTCAAAGGAATGAGGATAGGCCTTGTTTTCAAGGGCATAATGTTTGAAATCAAAAAACTCATCATGCCTGAATCTGCTGTTGCAAACATGACCTTCCACCACATAAAAGACCAGGTCCTGGAGTCTGGGCTTGTCAAATCAGCTGCCCTCATAATAATCTGCTACTGTTTCATATATGCTCTGGGGACCGTTGTAGGCGTGGCATACGGATACCCAATTGCACAATCAGCTTTCGAGGCCATATCGGCAGGTTCAAACACTGGTCTCACAATAGGAGTTACCGCACCATCAATGCCGGCCCTTCTTAAAATAACGTATATCTTGCTAATGTGGCTTGGCAGGCTTGAGTTTTTGTCCATTTTTGTGCTCATTGGGAGTGTCGGATTGGCAGTTGGCCAAGCTTTCAAGGGGGGAAGAAGATGAGGCGCTATATCGCGATATTGACTCTGGCAGTCATTGTTCTGGTGCCGCAAACAACTTTTGCTTCTTCTTCACCAATCTATTCCCCAACGGACCTGATCACAAAAGCCCTTGAGCTTGATGGAAAAACCATCACTGTGCGTGGAGAGGCAATTACTGAAGCTCTTGAACGCAAGGATGAGTACTCATGGGTAAATATATTTGACGGCTCTTCTGCGATAGGCGTCTGGATGAAAAATGACCTAAAGGACCAGATAAAAAATTATGGGACAAATCTCGTCAAAGGCGATATTGTAGAGATTACAGGCAAGTTTTTCAGAAACGATCCAGAGGCAGATGGCGAGCTTGATCTAAGGGCAGACTCACTGAAGATTGTGGAAAATGGCTATCCAACGCCAGAAAAAATAGATCCGTTAAAAGTTATCACTCTAGTGATACTATCTCTTGTCGTTCTGCTTCTCTTGATCGACAACATATACAAAAACAAGAAAAAAACACAGGAGAAAAAAGAAGGCTTCGAGATAGAAAATGCTATCCACGAAGAACTTGAATAAATCATTCTTCTTCGATTGATTTCCTGATTCTCTCGGCGTCTTCTTCGGTTATTTTTCCTTCTTTTAGCGCTCTCTCAACATTTTCAAGTATTTCCTTGTTTTCTGGTTCTTCTTTTGGATTTCTCCTGCCATACCACAGGACAAACACAAGAGCTACCGCAATTGGCACAATTATCAGTGGCAATATCCAGAGTATCATCATGACTAAATTAAAACGGGCCCTGACCTTTTGGTCAAGGGCCCGCTGGAAATTATTTCTTCTACTCTCGAATCAGGCAACGTTCATCTGGTCTTTTATCCAGGCAAACACAGCCCCAAAAACACCAAGGCCAATGATATAAAAAATTGTAAGGATAATCAGCCATATATCATTTCCAACGCCAAAACCCATCCCAGCCATTGCATGTCCGAACGGCGTAAAACCAAAATGGAGAAGAAGTCCAAAAATCAAATCAAGTATAAAAAATACCACACCATACAAGATTCCCACCATGGCGCCCTTGTCCCAGCCCTTGCTTATGTCTTTCCAGCAATACATGAGCCCACCCCAAGTCAGAGCGGTCATAAACAGGGCAGAAAAAGCCGTGCCAACGTAGGTTCCAAAAATACTAAATAATCTTGAAATAAGCATCAGTCCAAAACCAAGGATCAGGGCCTTTATGATATGGACAGTGCCCTTTTTTATATGAATGTCTGTTGTACCCTTGCTCATAAACTCTTCTTTCATTGTGTTGACGTCCATAAATTCCTCCTTATTTGGTTTGTATTGTTAAATAATATGGGAAATAACCCTGAACATAATTTACAAAGAATTTACAAGTATCAGTGGTTTGATAAAAAAAATGGGTCGCCATTTTCTGGCGACCCATTTTGTGTTTCTAAGGTATTCTGAAATTACTTCTGTTCGTTTATCCAGCCGAGCATTCCACCGAAGAGTGCGATGCCAACGAGATCGCCCCACCAGCCTGGCCAGCCAAAGAACGCGCCATAATCACCAGTGAACACCATGAATGGGAAGGTTCCGCCCCAGCCAATGTAGTGGAAAATTATCGTTACGATAGCAAAAATTATCGCGTAGATAAGGCCAGTTACGATACCATCTGCAAGTCCCTTAACATCTTTCATTGCATACACAAAGAGACCAAAGACCCAGAGGAACATGAGGATTATGTTTAAAAATCCGCCAACTCCCCCGCCAATCTGTGCAAAAAGCCAGCTCAAAACAATCCACCCAATAGAGATCAACAGTGCATAAATAATGTGCTTTACGTCAAATTTCATTTCAATAAACCTCCTCTTATTTTTATTTCAGAGCTTTCTACCCTGATACCACCTTTGATGTTCTTAACTTTCAAAAGGTTACACTTAATGATCATGTTGCCAAAAAATACTTGAAATGATATTTGGCCATTGGGTCCCCAAAGAGGACCCATTTCAATAAAAGATATTAACCAACCTTGTTTGAGAAGGTCATTTAATGTTATATAATTATCCGGGCTCACATGAAAAAAATCTCGACAGCGATACTACTTACAGCAATCTTTCTTGCAGGCTGTGTTGCTCCAGGCCAGGAAACACCCGTAAAACCGGCAACAAGCCCAAAAGTCGCCACCAATGATTTCTTCCCGCTTGGTTGGTTCACCTCCCTTAGCAAGGATGAAATTGGCGGCCTTAAAAATGTTGGGGCCAATTTTGCCATTACCTATGTTCTCTCCGGAAGACTAAAAAAAGAACTGCTCTCGGACGTACTTGATGAGGCCGAGAGAAAAAACATAAAGGTGCTCCTTGATGTCACATCAGACTGGAAGTGGTTTGATGACGACATGCCAATACCGAACGATCCTATTGGTGACTGGAACTGGAGTCTTGATCATGCTTACTCGAAAAGGGCAAGCCACCATGGCGGATGGAACGATGAACTGAATACCCATGGTTTCATAATGCCCGAGACCGGCTATCCTGCAATGAACGTGCAGGACCATGACATGATAGAACAGTGGGTCTACATACCTTCAAAAAATGACGTGAAAGAATTGATGATCGAGTTTTACGCTTCAAAGGGAGGACCATCATTCAGCTGGAACCACAGGGTATACTGGGGCGAAGACCTCATAAAAAGGGGCGATCCGAAAGAGAAAGAGACCATCAGTCCCTTTAGGGCTGGCGATCTCCCAAAAGAAAGAGACAAGTGGGTAAAGCTGATTTTCAGGGCCAATGATATAAATCTTGATGCCACCCTCGTTCGCGGTGTCAATTTCATCAATTATGGCTCGCAAGTCTACTGGGATCTTATGACCAGAAGGACCGGCAAAGAGCGCATACAGGAAAGGGTTAATTATCTAAAAGGCAAAAAAGCCCTTTTTGGCTGGTATCTATGCGATGAACCAGAGTTGAGAAACATTGACCCACCAAGGCTCAAAGAGATTTATGACCAGATAAAGGAAGTCGACCAGGAGCATATAATCGCCCCCGTGTTTCAGGACTGGAAGGTCATGGAGCAATATAGAGACTCCTGCGACATCTTCTTCCTGGACTGCTATCCTATAACAGTAAAGAGCAGGAGCATGGACTGGATGACCCAATGGGTAGTGGAAGGCGCAAGGGTTGCCGCAAAGTATAGGAAACCGTTTGTTTTTGTGCCCCAGGGGTTTGGCGATGCGCCAGAGTACCCGCTCTGGGCAATGCCCACAAAGCACGAGCTCAGGTGGATGACCTGGACGCCCGTTATCCTTGGCGCAAGAGGCATCTGCTACTGGGCCTATTACAAAGCATCAAAAGAAATCGCTGAGGAATCGGGAAAGCTTTTCAAGGAGATTGGTTTGTATAAGGATTTTTTGACAAAAGGCACACCAGTGACCGGCCTTTCTTCAAGCATCACCTCCGACAGTGATTTTGATGGAAATCCCGACCTCATGTACAGCGCCTATGATTTTGCAGGGAAACGCCTCTTGATGGTTTCAAACGGAACCTCAAGAAAGTTTGACAAGGTGAAGTTGGTGGGGCCAGGATACGAGAAAGATTTTGATCTTGAGCCTTATGGGGTCAAGATAATCATGGAAAATTTGGAGGACAACAGATGACCAGATGGGCACTCACAGTTGCTTCATTGCTAATGATGGCAGGCGGAATTTTGATAATGGTCATTAAGGATACAAACGGCCACCCAATCGGCGTTCCAAGTCAAATTGCACCTGTAATTGGCTGGATAGTGATAATCCTTGGGTTCCTGTTCCTGATGTTGTCGATAATAAGAAGTGAGTAGCGACAAAAACGAAGAAAAAAACCTCGTAGAGAGGGCAAAAAAAGGCGAAGAATCCGCCTTTACAGAAATTGTCGAACTTTACGCTGACAAGGTTTTCTCTGAAGCCTACTATATCATGAACAATCGCGAGGACGCGCTTGATGCCTCCCAGCTTGTTTTTTTAAGGGTGTTCCAGAACATAAAACATTTCAAAGGTGAGTCACTCCTTTCAACATGGATTTATAGGATAACAGTAAACACATGTTTAAGGGAATTGAAAAAAAGAAACAGGAAACCACCTGAACCGGATGACGATGACCCGGACCCGCAAGACGAAGTCATAAGGAACGAAGAGGAAAAGATCGCCATGGAAATACTAGCGAAACTTCCTGAGCCTTACAGAGTCATATTGATTATGAGGGAGATGAACGACATGCCCTTCAAGGACATTTCAGATGTGCTAGGCATCTCCGTCAACCTGGCCAAAGTAAGGGCCTTCAGGGCCAAAGCCAGGTTCAAACAACTTTTGGAGGAACAAGAGAATGGGTAACACGGCTTTTTTGATGCCAGGCCAAGGCTCCCAGTACGTCGGGATGCTTGGCAAGCTGGACGCGTATCCAAAGGCCCAGCAAATCATATCAAAAGTGAATGGCATTCTTGGGTTTGACCTCGTGAAGCTGATGAACGAAGGACCAATCGAGCAATTAACGCAAACCGAGAACACACAACCAGCATTGGTGGCTTGCTCCGCAGCCTGGCTGGAAATTGCAAAAGAAAAGGGCCTCTCATGCCAGTTCGCCCTTGGGCACAGTCTCGGAGAATATTCTGCGCTCTATGCCGCAGGGTCAATTGACCTCGAAACAACCTTGAGGCTTGTCAGGAGAAGGGGCGAGCTCATGAGGGACGCAACATCAAAGATCCCTGGAACGATGGGCGCTATTATTGGACTTCCTGCCGAGAAGGTAAGAGAGATCTGCCAGGAAGCTTCAAAAACTGGCGTGTGCGAGATGGCCAATTTTAACTCGTCCGGCCAAATCGTTGTATCTGGCGAAGTGGAAGCTGTAAAAAAGGCCATGGAACTGGCAAAAGAAGCCAAGGCAAGGCTGGCAAGATTGCTCCAGGTATCTGCACCCTTCCATTCGTCCATGATGGACCCAGTAGCTGAAGTGTTCGCTAAAGATCTTGAAACCGCGAACATAAGCGACGCAAAATTCTCAGTGGTCGCAAATGTCAACGCAAAACCAGTCCAGAAGGCATCCGAAATCAGGGAAAACCTCATAAAACAGATCAATTCGCCTGTCCTTTGGGAAAAATCTATCCTGCAGGTTGTTGCGATGGGCGTTGACAACTTCGTTGAAGTCGGTGCCAAAAACGTGCTTACAGGGTTAAACGGTCAGATTGTTCCAAACCTGACCACCTCAAACACCGAAGCGATGTTCTAGAACCAAGCTTATTAAAAAGCCCCCTCAACCGAGGGGGCTTTTTGTTTCTGGCAAAAATTTCTATCTTGAAAGCAGGATATTTCTGATCTTTTCTGTCAGCTCAAGCGATTTTTCAATCGGCCTCTGCCACATGTTTCTGCCGAATATGAAACCTGTAACACCAGCATCAACAGACATCTGGACCTTTTTCAGTAAGTCCTCGTCTGATATCTTTTCACCGCCCGATATTATGACTGCGGCCCTTCCGGCAGATTTTACGACCCTTTTTATTGCATCCGCTTCGGCTTCCCTGAGAGATTTGTATGGCTCAGGCTGTTTTTCAGAAACGGCAGGCAAGACATTTGGGAAGTTTACTTTTATAACGTCAGCACCAAGCTCAAGGGCAGTCCTTGCCGCATAATCAATGGAATAGAGGCAGTCCTTGCCACCCTTTGCATCAATAAACTTGCCCCTTGGGTATGACCACACAATCAGTGGCATTCCGAACCTATCGCACTCTTGCCTTACGTGACAGAGTTGCGATATGTCCTCGTCCTGCCTTGGGGAACCAACAAAAAGCGTATACCCTACAGCATCAGCACCGATTCTTACTGCATCCTCCACAGTGGATGTGAGTGAAGAAAAGGCCTCATCATCTGGTGGGATATTTGTTTTTCCATTCAGCTTGAGCACAAGTGGGACCTTGCCTGCATAATCGCACATATACTTGTCTGCAAGGCCAATGTGCAAGGCTATTGCAGAATAAGCGCCCCTCAAGGCAAGTTCAAACTCAAATTTGGGATCAAGACTTTCCGGATTGGCGAAAAAATCTTTTGGGCCATGCTCCAGGCCCTGGTCGATTGGGAGGATCATCAATTTTCCGTTTCCAAGCCCGTGCTCGAACGCCATCCTTATCATCCTGACTTTTTTGCCTGTTGAAAGACTGGATAGATTCATATTGCACACCTCTTCTTCAATAAAAGGGCCTGATGGCCATAAAAACCCTGTGCTTTTGAATACAGGGCAAACCACTAAACTACTCAGATTATATCAGTAAAATCAGCCTAAATCAGTTTGAAACCAAGAACGCTGACAATCCATGATGGCCAGATGAGCCAGAGAATGAGAACTGCGATGACAGCAATTGCGATCGGTAAAAGCCACCCTACAATTGCCTTGCCCCAGCTGTAGCCGCAAAGGAACTTTACCTCAAAATACCATGCCACAGCAGTAAAAATGGTGGCCAGAAGAGGCATCTGGAAGAATATGAGACTAAAAACAATGTTTGTACAGAGAAGCAAAAGAGCGCCATAAAATATTCTTCCCCAACCCGGATACGCGGGCTTCATAAGTTTGGAAGATAACAAATTACCCAGCATGAAACAAACAAAAATAACAATGTACATCAACATGGCCCCATAGCCAATCCAGGAACTATCGGAGCCAGCAAAACCAACGAGATTGTAATTAATCATTTGCGCACCACCTTTCATTAACATTGTAATTCCGGTAAAAATCCAGTCAAGCCTTGATTTGCCAACTGCAAGACCTTATCAATTGGGTATGGAAAGAAAAACTTTCAGATATTTTGTCAGTGTCGACTGGGAAAAAGGCAAGCAAGGGTTCTTTTCAGGCATAAACAACGAGAAATTCGCCTTCTCCTGCCCACCAGAATTTGGAGGACCAGAAGGTTTCATGTCACCGGAGGAGATATTTGTTGCTTCAATTGCAACATGTGTCATGGCAACGTTCATCAATGTCTGCTCAAGAAATAAAATAGGGATTGCATCGTATAATTCAAAGGCCGAGGGGGTAATGGAACACATCGAAGGCAACTACAGGATAACAAAGATTTTCCTGCGGCCGCAAATAATAATCAAAGACCCAGAGCAAAAGGAAGAATGCGAGAGGATACTTGAAGATGCACACCAGACTTGTCCGGTTGGCAAGTCGGTCGTTTCCCAGGTAATCCTGGAACCTGAGCTGAGTGTATCAGAGGTGCAGTGATACTGACACCCACCAGGTAAGTATTCCAAGCGCCATCTGGGCAATCGCAGGGAAAAGCATCAGTCTGAACACCTTGAAGAGTGTTGTCTTGAAATAGTCGCACGTGAGAACAATACACAGGTGCATCGGAGAGAAAAGCACGCCGATCACACCAGATGTAAAGGCGAGCGCAAAAATCCCGTATGATGAATTTCCTGCGATTGCCAATACAATTGGGAAAGAAACACCCACAAAACCAGGAGTTGCACCAATCAACATACCGAGGATCATGGGCAAAACAATGGCCACAAAAACCGGTGGGATACCAGTTGAATTGAACCATACAGAAAGCTCCCCAAAAGCCGTGCTGTTTTGCAGAACCTGATTCAACAATATGGAGCCAAGCAGGATTATGAAGTAGTTCGGTCTGAACGACTCCTTGACTGCATCCACAAAAACCCTGCTGGCAAACTTGCCTTCCATCTGGCCTTTTTCAACCTTTATGATTATTACAATCCACAGTATCGCAATGCTCAGAAGGATTGAGACAACCGTTTCAGTTGGAAGCGTCAACACAAATATTATTGCAAGCAGGATTGGCCAGGCGTCCTTGAGAAATTCCAAAACCCTTTTGGAAATCTGCCCTTTCTCGCCCTGGGTGCGCCCTACACCTTTGTAGGCAACGGCAAACCCCGTAAAAGCTCCAAGAATCGTGACCGGGAACTGGAAAGCCATGACTTTTGGAACTGAGAAACCCGTGATTGCAGCAGCCATAAGAATGCCCGGATAGAGTGGAATGGAGCTCTCCCAGATATGCCTGAACCAGTAATTGATGAAGGCCTTTTTTTCCTTGGAAATATCCATATCTTTGGCGACTTCATGAACAAGGGGTGCTGAAAAGTACGCTCCACCAACAGAAGGCATGAAGCCAATTACAGATGGAAGAACTGCGCAGGCATATCTTCTATCGGTAAACATTTTCACGGAAGAAGATGCAAGCGACTTGAGCATGCCCATCTTGTTCAGCGACCCTTCAAGCAAGAGAACTGCCCAAAGCGCCAGAACATACTTCCATGTGTCCCACGAGATGATTATTTTGAGGAATGTCGTAGGGATTTTTTCAAGCGGCATGAAAAGAAATCCTGCAGCGACAGATGCCACAACAAGCGTTATCGAGATGGGTACTTTTTTGGCAGATGCGATTATGACTGCCAGCAGCAGCCCGCAAATTTTTAGGAATGCGATCATTTTACTTTGTCCAGTGCCTGAGTTAGATCTTCTATTAGATCAGAATTGTCTTCAATCCCAACGGAAAGCCTGAGCATTCCGTTGGTTATGTCTGCTTCTTTGAGGGCCGCTTCATCGAGATGATGGTGCGACATCAGAACCGGGATTGATATGCAACTTTCGATGCCACCCAAACTTCCAGCCCTGAAGATGAGCTGAAGGTTGTCAAACAGGGCGCTCGCCCCTTCAAATCCACCCTTCATCTCGAATGTTACCATGCCACCCCAACCTTTCATCTGTGTCAGGGCAAGCTCCCTTTCCGGCGAATTCCACAGTCCGGGGTAAAACACTCTTGATACTTTCGGGTGGTTGGCAAGAAAGCGTGCAATTTCCATTGCAGTGCTCTGCGCCTTGTTCATCCTGAGCTCAAGGGTCTTTAACCCTCTTGCCAGAAGGAAGCACGCGAAAGGATCAAGTGGCGACCCAAACTGTGTCATGAGTCTGTATGCTTTCTCTACCAGGTCTTTCCTGCCGGTTATCGCACCGGCAAGGCAATCACTGTGGCCTGCCATGAATTTTGTTGCTGAATAGACAACCAGATCAACTCCGAGACTTGCCGGTTTCTGAAGATAGGAGGTGGCAAAAGAGTTGTCTGCAACAACCAACATGCCTCTGCCATGCGCCGCAGTGCATGTTGCCCTGATGTCTGTTATACCAAGTGTGGGGTTGGATGGCGTTTCGATATAAGCAACCTTTGCTTCTTTTGGTGCCCAGGAAAGATCATATAGCTTCTCTTTGGGGACAAACAGCGTTTTTACACCAAACTTTGGCAATACATTAACAACCAGGTCGTAGGTCCCTCCATAAAGGGAATTCTGGGCGATTATCATGTCGCCTGCAGACAGGCAGGACATCAGGCCAACGCTTACCGCTGCCATTCCTGACGAGAGTGCAACAGCACTTTCACAATCATCAAGCGAAGCTATCTTTTCCTCAAGCGATTTTCTTGTTGGGTTGGAGATCCTTGAGTATATGTAGCCATCCCAACCTTCAAGCGATTTCGCGTTTGGTATTACATAAGTCGTGCTTGGCGAGATGTCACCTGTAACAGCCTGATTGAACCATTCCGGGTGCTCACCGGAGTGTATTGCTTTTGTTCCGTAACGTTTTTTCATACCAAATCTCCTTGCAAGGAAAAAAGTGGGGATTGTAAAAAAACATCATGGCAAGCATGTTCGTGCCACTAATAAAGATAACCAAGAGCCACTTTTTGGCTTTGCAAAGAAGATTGTGAACATTTTTGCATTAAGTGTCCACCGTTGTTATACTTCTATCACAAAGTTGCAGCAAAAAATGACAGGGTGCCAAAAAAAATAAATGGCCCCAAAACAACAAAACCACACTTGAAACCTTGAACACATAGGCTAAGATTGTTGACCAATAGGAGGTCTTGATGAAGGAAAATGAAAATTTACCAGAGTTGATGCTTACTTTTGACGATGTTCTCCTTGTCCCACAATATTCAGATATAACACCACCAGAGATTAACGTATGCACAACACTTGGCCCCATCAAGCTCAATATACCATTACTATCAGCGGCAATGGACACTGTCACTGAATCTGAAATGGCCCTGGCGTTGGCAAGAGAGGGCGGCATTGGCATTATTCACAAAAACATGCCAATCCATGATCAGGCCGATCAGGTCGACAGAGTAAAACGCTCTGAATCAGGAATGATAACAAATCCTATCACCATATTGCCTGATAGACCACTGTCCGACGTCTATGACATGATGAGAAAGTACTCCATTTCGGGTATCCCAGTAACTAATCAGTCTGGTGTTCTTATTGGCATCATAACAAACAGGGACATGATGTTTGAAGAAGATCTAGCTAAAAAAGTGGAAGACATCATGACAAAAGACAAGCTGGTAACGGCCCCTGTGGGTACAACTCTTGACCAAGCCATGGCAATACTCCATAAATACCGCATAGAAAAACTTCCCGTTGTTGATGACAACCTCATACTCAAGGGGTTAATCACCATAAAAGACATCAAGAAAAGGCTCCAGTACCCGAATTCAGCAAAAGATTCCAGGGGGAGGCTCATCGTTGGCGCGGCAATTGGCGCCACCGGAGACTGCTTTGAAAGATTGCAGGAACTTGCAAAAAAAGACGTCGATGTGGTGGTTGTCGATACTGCACATGGCCACTCACAAAACGTCATAAGGGCGGTTGAAAAGGTCAGAACACTGGCACCCAATGTGACTCTTGTCGCAGGCAATGTGGCAACTGCAGAAGGCGTCAAGGTACTGGCCGATGCAGGCGCACAGGTAGTGAAGATTGGAATAGGCCCAGGCTCAATCTGCACAACTAGAGTCATCGCCGGAATAGGAGTACCACAACTTTCAGCAGTAATGGAATGCCATGAGCAAGCCAAAAAGTCTGGCGTTGATATCATTGCTGATGGTGGCATAAGGTATTCCGGCGACATAGTTAAAGCTATGGCCGCAGGTGCCCAATCGGTAATGATTGGATCATTGTTTGCGGGCGCAAGAGAAAGTCCTGGCGAATCAGTTCTTTATGAGGGCAGAAGATACATCATCTACAGAGGCATGGGTTCCATTTCCGCAATGAAACTTGGAAGTAAGGACAGATATTCACAAGGTCACATAGATGATGCAAGCAAATTGGTCCCAGAAGGCATAGAAGGAAAGGTGCCATACAAAGGACCGCTCCAGGACATTGTTTACCAGATGATTGGTGGACTAAAGGCTGGAATGGGATATTGCGGTGCCAAGACAATAAAAGAATTACAGGAAAGAGCAAAATTTGTCAGAATAACACAGGCTGGATTGAGAGAGTCACACCCACATGACATCCAGATAACAAAAGAAGCCCCAAACTATGAGGTGCCAAGGTGACAACCCAAAGGCAAGAGGACCTTCTTCAGGCCTTTCTTACTATAATAACAACAGAGAGTGATGTGATATCAGTTTTTCTGTCTGGATCACTGGCCAGGGGAACCGGTGATGACTTAAGCGACATCGATTTAACAGTCGTCACAAAAAATGGCAAGGGGGACACCTGGTTTTCTTCCCTCCAGCCAACCGTTGAAGGCATAAGCAAGGTACTTCTTCCAATAAGAACGGACACTGCAAAGCGCTGTGCAGTTTTTGTGTTTGACGATCTCGTCGAGATGACTGTCACCGTGCTTGAGGAATCAGAAGTAAAACCATCGCCAGCATATTCAGAAATTAAGCCCCTCCATGATCCATTAGGCCTCTCTTCGACCCTCAAGAGCAAATCCTCATTACTCCCTAAAAAAGCAAGAATAGAGGCCCTGATAGCCACAGAATCGCTTTTCCTGTGGGGGACACTTGCTGTAAGAAAAAGACTTCTAAGAGACAATGTCTGGGACGCCAGGGACGCACTGGAAAAACTCAGGTATCTTGTCATCAGGCTTATGAATCTTCGCGATGCAAAGCTTGATGGTTACAAAAACATTGAAAAAACGCTTGATGCCAAATCAATAATATTGTTGTCAAAAACAGCTTCTGGCTATGATAAAGACGCGGTTTTATCGGCTCTTGCCGCGTGCTTTGATCTTTTTGTCAGAACCAGAGACGAAGTATTTGCACAATTTGACATTAAGCCAAACGAAGTAGCTACAAATAAAGTCTCCCAAACACTCAATTCGTTTAGGTAGTTTCTGCCCGGACAATGGCAGTTCTTGTTGTCTGGTCCCATTTGACATCACAATTGATTGCATCTGCAACAAAACGGAGCGGAACAAATGTCCTACCTGCCCTGATTTGGGGTGCTGCATCAAGTTGATATGGTTGTCCGTTTATGTAGGCATTTTTCTTGCCCACCCACATGGTTATTATGTCTTGTCCTCTTAAAAGGTCTATTCTCTGCTCGGATGCAAGCCACTTGGTCTGGTAGCCCAGTTTTTCGGCAATATACCTCAATGGCACAAGCGTTTTCCCATTGATTATAAACGGAGATGCTTCGAGCTCTTCACAATTTCCATTGTTCCAGGCCTTTCTGTCATCAATATGAAATGCCAGCTCCCTGATATCGGTCCTGTTTATTGTTCTTCTAATCCAAAGCGATCTGCCATAAGAAGAGTCCTCGACTTTAAAAAGCACGTCGCTGGAGTGCACATCAAGATCGACGTCAACAGAATAATTGCCTTCGGAGGTCAGTCTTGGAATATATTTCTTGCTCTGACCTTCTACAACAAGCACCTGATCCTTGGTTGAGCTTCCAGAAACAGTCACAACATTGCCCTTTATGTTTTGCCCATCCGCAATGCTTGCTTGCAATGAAAAACCATTCTTGTCGATATTGGTTCTGCAAATAGGCAAATCAGACAACAAGTGGACTGCCAAATCTGGCGATTTGACAGTGGCAAGCGTCAATGAGATATTTGATGCTCCTTGCTTCCTTCCCAAAAAACAGAAGGAGAAGGCAATTCCTGGGGAGGAGATGCCATACTTTTCAAAACTTCTGGCAAATGAGAAAATAATTCTGCCTCTTGACTGGATCGAATTGGGTGCTTCACAACAACGATAGTCCATCGTGGCAAATTGCCCTACCTTCATCTTCTGGAACTGGAGTTTCTCACTGTCGTATTCAAGCTGTGCTGACAGAGAATCAACGGGCAGGGATGGTGAAATGAGGAGGTCTACCCACAATTCTTGCCCCTGTTTTGCGTATGTATATTCTGGCAAAAGGACAAGTTCTGTAACAGTTGGTGGCGGCGCTTTGACAACAATCTCGAGCTCTGCCTGGCCCTTGTATTGCTGGGACTCACCCTTCACGACAACAACCACTTTTTGTGGAACAACAAATTTCTCAACCTGTACAATGACCCTGGCGTCCTGGTTTGGGAGCGGGTCAGGTGGGTCGAATGTTATAGTGATGCCATATGCAGTCGTATATGACAATTTGAGCGGGTAGATGGCGGGCACTTCTCCAAAAACAAGCTTTGTTTCTGCCTTCTGGCCAGAGACTACTGTAACGGATGCCGGAGAGAAAGCCATCTGGATGTCTTGCTTCGGAATGACCGGCTCTTGCTTCATGCCAGGGTCGCCAAGCAGGATGAACGAATAGACATTTTGAAGGTATTTGTTCTGCCAGCCATTTACTGTCCTAAACTCTTTTGCAAATGATTCAAGGCTTTTTGCAAGCGCAAGACCAATGGCGTCCCCTTCGGCATAATTTTTTGTTATGTAGTAAGAGATCGTCTGGTTGCCACCATCAGATGGTTTGCTCCATCCGGGGGTAAAATAGTTTATCGCTGTTGCGCCAACAAAGGCACCGGCACCAGAACGCAAGGAAGCCGAACCCAAAGATGAGGCGCCGCCTGCAACATCAGCTGTTGAGCAGGCCGTAGAGATGATGAGCCTTGACTTGATGATGTTGTTATAGAGCTGGCCATCATCAAGCAGGAGTGGCATTCTGATTTCAGTGGCACTGTCTGCGTGGCCGTTCCCATTCTGGTCGTTCAGCCAGTATTTTCTGACGATCCTGTTCGCTTCGCCGTGTGCCAGCCAGTTGACCATTCCATAATCATTTTTTGTCAGTTCATTCAGTAAATTTGTGCTGTTGAGGCACATGTCGCCAGGAAGACCAGGCTTTGTGCCATCACACTCGTAGAGGGTCTTTCTGATGTACCCCATTGGTTTCAGGATATCGCTCCAGATTTTCTCTTCCATGTCCGCGCCATCGGTGAATTTGTTGGTTGGGTCACCATCCTCATTGTCAAAAGAGTAAAGCGCCGCTGCCTGCAAAACACTTTTTCTTGAGGAAGATGGTGAATCGTAGAGTTTTACCCTGTTCAAATACTTCTCAATGTTCGCCTGGTCGGAAAAGGGTATTCTTCCAACTGCAATTTTTGGGGCAATCTGGACTTGGTCATCATCCGGCTCTCCGAGCCTTCCATCGTTGTCCCTGTCCCAGTTGGTGTCCGGTTGGGAATAGAAATAATCGGAATAAACCGGGCCAGGCTCCCCCCAGACAACATTGTCCACGTTTTTCGCCGCATAGAGCCTGGGCATTGGAATATCATTTGTATCACCAACAAGCAGAAGGTACTTGATATTGAATTTTTTCTGATTGTCCCTGATATAGTTCTGGAGCTGGAAATAAGGCGCAATTCCACTGTTCCCTGCAATAATGTCTGTGGAACTGATAATTTTTACTGAATAACCCTGTGATTCCCTATGTTTTTGCCACGATTGCAATACGCCCTCAGCACCAGGGGCTGCAATAACCAAATAACCCCCCTGTTCCGCCGATTGTGCGAAGCGAGGGTAGGAGAGGGGCGCCAGGAAAACCAGTAGCGAGAGTATCAGAGAGATTTTTCGCATTCTTACCTATTTTACATACGTTGCCCCCGCCAGGCAACTCCAACGGGGGCAAGTTTGGTCAGTTTAGACGTAGTTCTTTTTGGTTCTAGTAGGAAAGCCTTTCGATTCTTACAGTTTTTGTGGCCGAATCAAAATTGACCGTGCAACCCATGTTCTCAGCCACAAACCTTAATGGCACAAAGGTTGTTCCAGACTTTATTTCCGGCTCTATATCAAGCTCAACGGCCTTCTGGTCAACATAAGCCGTTTTTGAGCCAACCCTCATGATTATGAATATTGATGAGCCGCCCTCGTTAAGGGTGATAGTAACGCTCTTATCTTCGGGGAGCCACTCGACCCTCGCTCCAAAAGCCTGGGAGATTGCCCTTATCGGGACCATTGTTCTCGAGCTTTTGATGTAAGGGGCAACTGAAAGTGGAGGGTTGGAGGGCTGACCATCAATGAGCATGATCGGGTTGCCAATCACCATCTCGACAATGGTTTTGTGCCACACCGTTAAAGTAATAGATTTCTCAGTCGAATTCCCAGCTTTGTCCATCGCAACAAGCACCAGATTATTCTGGCCTTTTTTGACCTGAACAGTTGCCTTGAAGATATCATTTACAACAGTTGCTTCGACTTCACCAATCCTGACCCTGGAGCCAGGTTCAACCCTGCCTTTTATTTCAACCGATTCAACGTCAATGAGTTTGTCGAGGTTATCAAGTATCACCAGTGGTGGAATGTTATCCATCTCAACAACTATCATCTTCTCTGTTTCGTTTCCAGATGGATCTTTTGTGGTAATGGTTATCTTGTTGACGCCATTCTGCAATGTGATGGTTGCAAGAAATTTACCTGTTGAATCCACAACGGCCCTTGTCCCATTGACAAGAACAACACAATCTGGCTCGGTTGTTCCCATCACATTTATCTTTTCTTCTTTGGTTAGTTCCGGGAGCGGATCAATATTGAGCATGGGGGGTTGTTTGTCTTTTGCTATCCTGTAGGTCACCAGGGTGTCCCTGAAACCATTCTTTGTGGCCTGTACTACAATCTCGCCCTCTTGGCTGAAAGTGCATTCTATGGTTGCTTTTCCTTTTGTGTTTGTGATAGCGGTGGCCTCAAAACCACAGCCCTTAATGGTAATGTTTGCATTCGGGACAACTTCCTGAGTCCCCGATGTATAGCAAGTTACAAAAGCCCTTATGGTTTTCCCTACCTCGGGCTTGGACTCCCATTCGATGACAATCTCAAGTCCTTTGTAGACATCAAGCCATATGACTTCCTGCAGCTCGTAATACTGTGGTGAATTTGGAAGGACCTCAAGCCAGGACCTGTTTTGTGTCCTGTATCTCATCTCGACAACTGCCTCACCAGTACCTGTCGGCGTGAAAACCATTGTTGTTTCGACATCATTATAGCGTTCTTCATATTCTGTGCGTCCATAAATGGCCGCTTCGTGCTGGTTGCCCTTGAAGCCAGGCTCACCATCGATGTGCATTGGCAAATCTCTTTCATCGGCTGGCTGTGTGATGACAACCACGTGATTTTGGGTAGAGTAGACCAAATCGTAATTGTCCTTGTTGAAGAAGTATTTTGGGAGGTCTTCTCTTGTCTCGGCAATCAGGAGCTTGAATTTTGGGGGTGCTATTTTTGCAAGTGTTTCCGGTATTGCATCAAAATCAAGCCAGTAAACTCCGTCGCCTTTGTATCTGGAGGTTACAAAACTGGCAGAAGTGTTTGTATTCGGTGGCCTTCCTGCGGCATCAATGTCGGCCCAGTAGTTGTTTCCAACCAGGCCGCCCACAAAACAGGCGTCCTCGGCAAAAATGTAGAGGCTTGTCTGGCCGTTTACATCAAGATTCAGGCTGTCTCTATAATCGATCACTTTGTCATCATTAAAATTGGCAAATATCATGCCGTCAAAGTGCGGGCTGTTATAGATACAACCAAGTCCCCAGCCACCATATTCGGCCGGCGGGAGATCAAAAAACGGATGGGTAGAGTATTCCCCATTGTTATACCTTACATTGGTGGTGTTGTAGTAAGTGAGGTAGCCTGTCCATATTTTATTGGCAGTGTCAAAAACATACTGTGGGCCGAAAGAGAATATTTCCTTGTTTGTCCACTCGAGCCTGCCATCGTTGTTGAGGTCAAGCCCAAGGTGCATGTCATAGCGACCGCCGTCATCGGAAAGGAAATATGCCTGCCCGCCTGCATAGAAATTGTATCCCTGAACAAGCGTTGGTTTGGTTACCCACTTGTAGTTTGCCGGTCTGGTAGTAAACGGCGTAAACCTAGCAGTTTTTTTGATTCCAGTGCAAAGGCTGACTCCCTGCGAGACACCCCTGACCACTCTTCCTTCTGCATCCTGAACAGTCACCCCGATGTTGTATATCCTGTTGTCGCATGCTGTCATTACAAAATCCGGGTCGCCAGGGCTTTCAAAGGCTTTTGATTCTGTGTCTTCGGTGTTGGTGATTTTATAGGTGACCACAGGTGCCTTTACGGCGATTCTTGCTTCCCCTGCAAACCTTCTGTCGGGGGTGATGACTTTTATCCTCAATTCACCAACATCATTTGCCACAAAACCTTTGAAGATGTATATTCCCCTGGAAGCCTGTGAAAAATCGATTTCAATAAGATTTCTTCCAAAAAGAAGCTTGTTGCAGACATTTGTTCCATCATCATTGTGCAGGTCAGTTCTCGTCCAGTAATAACTGGGAAGGACTGCATTTCTGCCATAATAATATGTATTGTCCGGGTGAGGATCCAGAAATAACTGGTTCCATACGACTTTTTGGTCAATAGCGGAACCATCAACTCCTCTCGTCAAGTCAACAGGCTTTCCGTTCTGGTCTGTAACCATAAGTTGGAAAGGCCTTGCCGGATCAACTAGTTCGGCGGCCATTCCGGCCGTCAGGATGGATGGTGTTGGGGTTATGATGAGGGAGGACGCTGCCAGTGCCTTGCTACTTTCCTTCGCAAATCCCGGGAATGCCAACATCCCAAGAACCAAGGCTAGCGAAATTATTATTCTAATGGTTTTCATTCAAAACCTCCTGGCTGATTTCAAACTCAATACCGAAAAGGCCCCTTAAAAGTTCAACCCATAGCACATCACTGTTGCCAAAATGATAATTTGGTGCAATATTTTTGGTGGAGGTGCAATTTGGATAAGAATATTTGCGAAGACTTTATAAAAGGAACATCGTATTTTTCAGGTGAAAGAGTTGATCCACCAGAACTTCATGAAGAGCTCCCGCCATCACCCAACATTATTTCCGAACCAGTTGCATTGCCCAGTTTTGACCAGGACACCAATCTGCTCCAAATTATAAACCGCAGGAGATCGAAAAGAAATTTTGAAAACAAACCAATTTCGCTCGTACAGCTATCCAAACTCTGTTGGGGGACACAAGGTGAAACTGGCAGGGTTGGCCAGACCATACTGAGGTCAGTGGCTTCGGCTGGAAACAGGCATCCATTCAATACATACATTCTAATAAATAGAGTAGAGGAGCTTTTGCCTGGTCTTTATTTTTATAATAATAGCAACTCCCTTGGGCCATTGAGGCTTGGTAAACTCGGAGGCGAGCTGGTCGAAGCCTGTCTGGGACAAAAAATGATAGAATCCTGTTCGGCGGTTTTTATATGGACTGCCGCAACAGCAAGAACAACGTCAGTATACAGGGCAAGGGGTTACAGGTATATCTTCCTTGATGCAGGACACATCGGGGCGCAATTACAACTCCTCTGTGTTGATCTTGGACTTGGGTCCTGCAATATAGGTGCTTTCTGGGATGACAAAGTGGCAAAATTCCTAGGAGTAGAGCATAAATATGAAGTCCCAGTCTACATAACTGTTGTTGGATGGCCAAAATAAAAGGTTTTTAATGTATTCTTGAGACGGCCAGCTTGGTAACGTGTTTTAGGGTTTCCTTCACGCCAATGCCCTTTGTTGCAACGGCCTCATAAATCGGGAACCTTCCTTCTGGATTGAGTGCCTCTTCGAGCACCTCGAACGGTATCGCATTTGGAAGGTCGCGCTTGTTGTACTGGATGATGAGTGGGACTTTGTCCAGATCAAGGCCATATTCCCTGAGATTTTCAACCATGTCCTGAAAATTCTCTATGTTTGCTTCGAGTTTGTCCGGGTCAGAATCTGCCACAAAGACGATTGCATCAACAGACTTCAGGATTGATTTTCTGGTAAGGCCATAGATTGCCTGGCCAGGGACAGTGTAGACACCAAGCCTGAGCTTAAAACCCCTTACGGTACCTAGATCAAGCGGCAGATAATCAAAAAACAGGGTCCTCTCAGTGGCTGTTGCAATGGAAGTGAACTGGCCTTTGACCTCTGAAGGAACCTGGTCATAAATAACCTGCAGGTTGGTCGTTTTTCCAGACAGGGCTGGGCCATAATAAACAAGTTTTACATTGATTTCTTTTGTTGCAAAATTAACTAAGGCCATTTGTCACCAGCTCAAAGGATATTGTCCAGATCGAGGTCCTTGTCCAGATCCCCGCCACCAAATTCTGTCGGTATGGCCTGCGACATTCTCTCTATTACCGGTGTGAGCGCTGTTGAAATCTTCTTTGCCCAGAACCTGATGGCACCTATTGGTGCCCTGTTATCAAAGATCATAATGAGCAGGGTTTCCTGTGTGAGCAGCGAGATGTGTATGTTATTTTCAGAACCCTGGTGGAACGTTATTGTAAATTCGTTCTCGCCAATTTGCCTGGCAAGTTCGTTGGTTGCAGCATAAACACCAGCAGATAGCGCAGCAATGGCCGAGGCCGCCTGGCGGGTGGCCGATCCATGCTTTGAGATGAGCTGGCCAGATTTGTCTACAAGAAAAATATGTTTTGCCTGAGAATCTATGAGAGTTTTAGCCAGGTATTCATCTATCTCCCTCAATTCGTTTTCAGAAATGACAAGGTTGGTAAGCCTTTCGCCCATTGAACATCTCCTTATTTGAACTGGGGTTAACTTACCAAACAATCGTCTTTGTGTCAACGAGAAAGCCATGAAATTCAACATTTATAAGAAATAACGCCCCCGTTGACTAACAAAGCGATATAGGATATTTTGCGTTTGGAAAGGGGTAAAATGCCTTCAAAAAAATTTAGTGCTATTTTTGTAGCGATGATTTTGGTTCTGACTTTTTCATTGGGTTGTGGGAGTGAAGGTGGTGGAAATGGAGGAGGGACAGGCGAGAAAAAAATCCCTGACCTGAAATACAAGCTACATCCGGTTTCCCTTGGCGATGAAAATACCATATACCAGGTGATGCAGGAGAACAACGCAAAAGCACTTATCTTAGACTTCTGGGCAGTCTGGTGTGAGCCATGCAAGGAAGAGCTCCCATACCTGGAACTCATCCACAGGGAGTACAAAAACAAGGGTGTTGTCGTGCTTGCGGCAACAATTGATCCTTTCGAAGATGAATCGGCAATTGATGAGACGCTTGATGGAACAAATGATTCAAAAATCAAAAAGTCATGGAAAAAACTTGGCGAATTTGAATTAATCGACGGAAGGGTCATAACCATGGAGATCCCGGTTGATGGAGACAGGAAAATCGCCAACGCACTGGGTGTAACATCAATCCCAAGGACATTCCTCGTCGACAAGGATCATAATATAGTCTATCAACACACAGGATTTGATGAGGGGAAAGTTGAAGAGTTGAAGAAAAAACTGGATGAACTGCTTTCCAAATAACTGATCAGGCCAAATTAAACCGAGCTTAAATACTTTTGACACGATTTTGTGGTTGACTCGTGTGTAAGTATATGTACAAAGAGGTCATCCTTAAAGGAGGCAAAATGAAGTACACAAAAATATTGGTTCTTTTCTTGGCAGTCGTTCTTCTCGGTTCATTAGTCCTGACAGCATGCGGCGGAAGCAACACAAATCCGACAGACAACGGAACGCCGACTGATCAGGGAACTACCGACCAGGGAACAACTAATCAAAACAATAATGGACAAACCGACCAGGGCACAGACAAGCCAGCCGGTGAACAGGGTGATGAATTGGTAGTTCCAGGAATGGAATCCAATGTCAGACTGAATGTTGGCGATGTTGTTCCGGACCTCAAGTTCAAGCTTCACCCAGTCTCTGCAGGTTCCGAATCGTCACTCTACCAGATCATGGAAGAGAACAATGCAAAAGCACTCGTCCTTGATTTCTGGGCAGTATGGTGCGAACCGTGCAAAGAAGAGCTCCCATATCTTGAACAGCTCCACAGACAGTATAAGGACAAGGGCCTTGTAGTTCTTGCTGCAACCATCGACCCATTTGAAGACGAAGTTTCAATCATGGAAACACTCGATGGGACCAACGACAACAAGATCAAGAAATCATGGAAAAAGCTTGGCGAGTTTGAGCTCATTGATGGACAGGCAATCACAATGAACATCCCAGTCGATGGCGACAGGGCAATGTCCAAGGCACTCGGAGTTACCTCAATACCGAGAACATTCCTCATCGACAAGGACCACAAGCTTGCTTATCAGCACACCGGCTTTGACGAGGGCAAGGTCAACGAGCTCATCGAAAAGGTCAAGGAAGTGATGGGAGAGTAAAACCTCTAGAAAATCAAAGCGCTCCTTTTAAAAGGAGCGCTTTTTTTGTATAATGGCAAAAAAGGAGGTGTAGAAATGAGCGTAACTCATGTCGCAGGAGAGAATAAAGGGACCATTTTCATTTATGCGCTTAGTACATGCGGCTGGTGCAAAAAAACCAAAGAATTCCTTAAAGAACTTGGTCTAGAGTATAGTTACGTTGATGTAGACCTCTTGCCAGAAAGTGAAGAAGACAAAACGGTCGAAGAAATGAAAGCCTGGAACCCAACCTCCTCATTTCCAACAATTGTGATTAACAATAAAAAAGCGGTCATTGGCTTCCAGCCTGATAAAATAAGGGAGCTCCTGGGAATATGAGTTCCATTCAGGAACAGATTGACCAGCTTTATTCAAAACTGAAAACAGAGGCAGAAGAGGGCGGTTACCACCTGAATCCTGATGTTGTGTTCACAAAAAATCTCATCAGTGGCCTCATAACAAACCAGACAAGATTTGGCTACCAGTCCTGTCCGTGCAGGCTGGCCACTGGCTCAATTGACGATGATCTGGATATTGTATGCCCCTGTGACTACAGAGATCCTGACATTGCAGAGTTTGGCGCCTGCTACTGCGCCCTTTATGTAAATGAGGAAATAAGCTCTGGAAAAAAGCAGGCAAGTTCAATTCCTGAAAGAAGGCCATCAAAAGAACAACGCCAAAAACAAGGAACCACAAATATGCAGGTTGAAAAAAGATCAACCTTATTGCCATACCCAATCTGGCGCTGCAAGGTGTGCGGCTATCTCTGTTCAAGAGAAACACCCCCTGAGAAATGCCCGATCTGCAAGGTGGGGAAAGAAAGGTTCGAAAAGTACACAATCTAGATGGTAAAAAAAAGCAAGGAGATACGTCTAAGGATTGTCGGTGGCACCCTAAGGGGAAGGGTCATTATATTGCCACCAGAGTTCCGGGGTAGACCGACAAAAGATATAGTAAGGGAAGCTTTTTTTGATATTATTGGAGATTTTGTTATAAGAGCGAATTTTCTTGATCTCTGCTGTGGATCAGGGGCAACCGGAATCGAAGCCGTATCAAGGGGGGCGCGTCATTCATGGCTCGTCGACAGGGATTTTGTTGCCTGCAAAATCGCCAAAGAAACAGTGAAGACCTTTAAGGTAGATGAAAGTGTGACCGTTGAAAAAATGGATGCCGGCTCTTTTGTCTCGCAAGCATCGGCAAATGACACCTCCTTTGACATTATTTTTTGCGACCCACCATATGAAGTAACGCCAGAGAAATTGTCACAAAATCTGGAGCAAATGCCTTCAATTCTTGCTCCGGAAGGAATATTAATCATCGAGCATGACGAAGAAACCGAATATCCGGAAGGGCTCTTTGGCCTCTCCAGATTCAAGGAGAAAAAGTATGGTGGAACAAAACTCACGTTCTATTCACGCCCTGTATCCGGGGACCTTTGACCCACCCACACTGGGCCACATATCACTGATTGAAAGGGCGTGTTCCCTGTTTGGGGACGTGACAGTGGCTGTTGCCAAAATATCTGGCAAAGACCCTCTCCTCATGTACGAGCAAAGGATAAACCTGCTGGAACAGATTTTCTCCGGAGATCCCAAAGTAAAAATTATTGGCTTTACCGGGCTCCTGGTTGATTGCGCAAAAAAAACAAATTCAAATGTGATTGTAAGAGGCTTAAGGACAATCTCCGATTTTGATGTCGAATACAGGATGTCAACCATTAACAACGTAGTCATGCCCGAACTGGAAACGGTTTTTTTGATGTCAGAACCTGAATACAGCTTCATATCCTCGACTTTCGTCAAGCAAATAGCCAGAGAGGGCGGAGATATATCAGCGTTTGTTCCGGGTGTTGTTCTGGAACTGCTAAAGGAGCTGGAGGAAAATGGGCATAATATCTGATCTTGAAAACTTTAGAGAGCTTGTCTTGAATGGCAAGAAGGCAGCTTTTTCAAAAACCATCCTCATTCCTGAAAAAGAGGCGAGAGAAATTCTTGAAAGAATAATCCAG
This sequence comes from Caldisericia bacterium, assembly GCA_017992555.1. Lineage (GTDB taxonomy): Bacteria > Caldisericota > Caldisericia > JAAYUI01 > JAAYUI01 > JAAYUI01. Next base: position 155,908 of record JAGOOK010000001.1, read on the forward strand.
GATTTTCCTGTCGAATTTGAAGAAGCCTCGGAAATCGTAAGAAAGCGCGCGGACCTGATCAGACAGGCTGAAATAGAGGCTGAATCAATAAAGCTCAATGCCGACGAGAGGGCAAAAATCATAAAAGAGGCCACAGAAAAGGCCCAGGGAATAATCAATCAGGCAAACTTTGAGGCCTCCAGGATAATCGAGGAAGCAAAAACCGAATCAAAAAACATGGTTTGCCAGACCAATGATTTTGTCAAAAAAATCCTGGAACAGGCAAAAACATCCATAGTAAGATCCCAAGCAATACTTGAAGAATCAATCGAAGGTACAAAGAATGCCAATCTATGAGTACAAGTGCCCTGCTTGCGGGCACAAATTTTCAGAGCTTTTATCGTATGATGCCAAAAACCCAAAATGTCCCAAGTGTGGATGTGAAAACACCAAAAAAATGGTGTCTTCATTTTCCTCGCCATCTTTTTCAGCAAATTCTTCAGGCTCGTCCTGCAATTCATGTAACGGAGGTTCGTGTAGCTCATGTCAAAGATAGACCCTTGTAGACTCAGAAGAGATTTTACAGTCCTGGACAGGGAAAACCCACCCATTTACCTCGACAACGCCTGCATGACACTAAAACCCAAACAGGTTGTCGATGCAATGACCACCTATTATGACGAGTACCCGGTCTGCGAGGGAAGATCGGCCCATGCGATGGCAATGAGGCTTGAGCAGGACATGCTCGCATCAAGAAGGGCCATAAAAGATTACATTAAAGCAAACCATGTAAACGAGGTTGTGTTCACAAGGAATACTTCCGAATCAATAAGCATAGTTTCATACGGCATAGACTGGAAACCTGGCGATATTGTGCTGGTTTCAGACAAGGAACACAATTCAAACTTTGTCCCATGGTTCAGGCTGAAAGAATGGGGTGTAAAGGTCATCGTTGTACCATCCGGAGATGACGGAAGATTCTCAGTCGACAATTGGGCAAAAGCGATAAAAGAGTCAAAACCAAGACTCATAAGCTTCTACCACACCTCAAATCTCGATGGTGAAACCTCAAGGGTGGCCGAGGTGTGCAAGCTTGGGAAAGAGGCCGGGGCCCTGGTGTGCCTCGATGCGGCGCAGGGAGCGGCGCATGTCCCGCTCAATGTTCAGGAGATCGGCTGTGATTTCATGGCCATCTCAATCCACAAGATGTGTGGGCCAACAGGCATGGGTGCACTTTATGGGAAGCTTGAGGAATTAAGAAAACTTAAACCACTAACAACAGGTGGAGGAACAGTATTTTCTGTGACATACGACGAAGTAAAACTGCTTGATCCTCCAAGAAAATTCGAGGCCGGGCTGCAAAATTACGCCGGTATTGTAGGTGTAAAGCCAGCCATAGACTACATCGAATCAATAGGGCTCTCGAACATACACGAACACGAAATTGAACTGAACCAGTACCTGCAAGACCTTCTTGAGGGCGTCCCGCAAATAAAGATCCTTGGGCCAAAAGATGCCAAGGACAGGGGCGGAATAACAAGCATGACGGTCGAAGGCTACAATGTCCATGATCTTGCCATGCTCCTAGACGACAGGGTCGGAATAATGCTTAGGGCAGGTTTCCATTGTGTGCACGGCTGGTTCAATTCAAGGGGGATCGACGGCACATTGAGGGTTTCAACTTACCTCTACAACACAAAAGAGGAGATGGAGATGTTTGCCAGCGCCATCAAAGAGATAATCGCGGAGGAATGATGAAAAGATTTGCATCGTTGACGCTTGCCATAATAATGCTTGTAACCCTGCTGCCGCTTGCAGGCCAGGTGCAGGCATCGGACTACTCCTTTGCAGGGCTGATAGAAAAGATAACATCAGAAGCCCCCATGAAATACATTGAAAAACTCTCGTCAAAGGAATTCAGGGGCAGAATGGTTGGCGATCCCGGAGAGAAGATAACAACGGACTACATTGCCTCATTGTACAAATCATTTGGCCTCAAACCGGCAGGCGACGACGGCACATACTTCCAAAATCTCACTACCTCCGTTTTTCTTCCAAAATCACCAGTGGATTTCAGAATGGTCACAGAGGATGGAGGAACAGAAAAACAGTTTGTTTACAAAAAAGATTACAATTTCCTCCAGGTAACCGGCTCAGGCAAGGCAAACGCAGATACTATTTTTGCAGGATTTGGAATATCAACCCAAAAATACAATTATGACGACTACAAGGGGATTGATGTCAAAGGCAAAGTTGTTGCCGTAATAAGGCATGCTCCGGATTACCTCAGGGAGCTGGCTGGTCAGGAAGCAGATTCCCTTATGGCTTTCCAGTACAAGGTAGACAATGCAATAGCTCATGGAGCATCTGCCGTTGTTGTGTTTGAAAACCCAATGCTCCCACCTGAAAACAGAAGAAACATGAACGAGAAGATTGTCAGTGCATACCCTTCTTCCATCCCATGCTTTTTTGTCTCTGTGGAATGCTCGAACCAGGTACTCTCAAAATCAGGTATGACCTCCGAACAGCTATTCAAAAAAATCAACGATTCCAAATCTCCTAGTTCTTTCCCAATCAAAAACACAAGGCTCCAGGTTGAAGTTAACGCGGAATTCAATCCTGCATACAAAACCTCCAATGTCGTCGGCTATATTCCGGCCTCAGACCCATTTGGTGCAAACGAAACCGTCCTCATAACAGCACACTACGACCACCTCGGTGTGGATGTTGACGGCACCCTTTATCCAGGCGCATGCGACAATGCCTCTGGTGTTGCATCAATGCTTGAAATTGCGAGGGCCTTCACGGACAGTGGCCTCAAGCCAAAAATAAACATCTGTTTTGCAGCGCTTACCGGTGAAGAGCTTGGCCTTGTCGGGGCAAGCTACATGGCCAATAACCCGCCTTTCCCGCTTGATGGAATGACAGTACTCAACCTTGACATGGTCTGCGGAGAACCAAACAGAATCAACCTCTCCATGGATGCCAATTTCACCGACCTCTTTGACAAATTGAAATTTTCCGGACTAAAGGTCGGCGCCAATGTGGGACAGGGAAGACCCGCAAACAACAACGATTCTGCGGCATTCTACGCAAAGGGTGTCCCATCAGTCTTCATATTTGGTGGAAAAGGCATGATGTGGCATGACCCGGAAGACACCATAGAGCACGTCAATCCGGAGGGCCTCCAGCTTTGCACAAGGTTCGCGGCACTGACAACGTGTTTCTATGCTGAACCGTTCTTCCTTGCACTTGACAACCAGACACTGGAATCTCCAGCACCTGACTATGTTATATCAGGTTACACCGGGAGAGGGGCAAGGGTCACCATCGGTGGCAGGCAGACAATAGCCTCCGAAACTGGAAAATTCTCCATTCCGGTAACACTTGGTGAAGGCAAGAATGATTTGAAGGTCACAGCCACAAAACCATCATCCGGCGAGAAGATCGAAAAAACAATCACTGTTTCATACGTTCTCCAGGCAAAGGCCGAACTTTCCACATCAATGCTGAACTTTGGCTTTGTGACCCAGAGATCAGAGCCAAAAACAATCACATTTACAATCACAAACACAGGCAAGGGTCCACTTTCCGGAACATTGAAACCATGCTCCGACTGGCTTGAAATAAAGCCAGCCAAACTCAATCCCGACAAAACCACCGTTGAGGCAACGCTGTTGCCAAAATGGCTAATTCCAAAGGGCTTCCATATATGCATGATCCAGATTGAGACATTGGGCGGAATGGTTTTCCTTCCTGTAACCGCAGTCACAGGCGAGGAGCCAACCGTAGAACTCGTCATGACATCAGGGTCAAAAAGGGTAAAAATCCAGGGCGATGACGTACCAGTGAGCCAGGGGTTTGAGGTCGTGTCAAATGCCAATTGCTATCCATCATCCGTTCTTTCGATGTCATTTGGAATGCTCGTAAAAAAAGATGCTGACGGGATAAAACTCACCTTCAATGACGAGCAGTACAGGTTGTGGACAGGTTCGGCAGTTGGATTGAAGGGCAATGTTCCATTCACACTCAAAAAAGAAGTTTATGAGAACAAAGATGAGGTAATGCTCCCCGAGAGCCTTCTTGAGATCATGGGCATGGGAATCGAGAAGAAAGAGGGTGGTCAGGTCGCAATCACCTACGATATGTCAAAGGTTGCCCCATTCTCTGCCGAGATTTTCCCACCGGATTTCATTGAGCTTGAACAGGACACAAAATATTCCAAAGATTTCACCTGGATGACACTACAGCATATCAAATTCACACCAAACAGGAGCGGGTTTTTAAGCTACGTTGTTCCGAACTGGTTGTACCTAATAGGAGGTTACAATTATCCTAATGATTATCCTGTTGAAAGCGGCAAAACAATTGAAATACAGCCATTCCCCAATAATGCGCTCATAAACCAGCTTAAACCAAAATCTGGAAAAATTGAGTTCTTTATAAATGGGCACACCGTCGGATCAGTTGAAGTAAAACTCAAATACACAAACACAAAAAGGATAATCTCGATTGTAATCGGATCAAAAACAGCCACCATTGATGGCGAGGAAAAAGAAGTCTCCCCACCGGCCTTTATAGAAAAAGGAACCACTTATGTTCCATACAGGTTTATCGGAGAGCCTTTTGGCGCAAAGGTGGAATGGGTGCAGCAGACCAGGAGTGTCCGTGCAACAATAGGCACAACCACGATCGAGCTGACCATCAATTCCAAAAAAGCAATCATCAACGGTGTCCCGACAACACTCCAGAGCCCGGCAATAATAAAAGATGGAAGGACATTCGTCCCGATAAGATTTATTGGCGAGGCCTTTGGCGCCGATGTGAACTGGGATCAGAAAACAAAAACAGTTCTTGTAACGTTGGACCTTGCAAAAGATAAACCGCTTATTGATGTGGACAAAAACAACATAGATATTCAGTGGCACGATGCAACACCAAACGCAATCCCGCCAAAAACAACAGTGACAATAGTAAACAAGGGTGGCGGGAAGATAATCATCAAGGAACCCATCGACACTACAAGCACCATGAAAACAACTCGCGTTTCCGTTTCAAAGGAAAAGGTTACCCTTACCCCAATATTTGGAAGCGATCTACCCATTGAAACAAGTGATGCGGCAATAGTTGCAACCAACAATGGAATTGTGGGGTTAAACTTCAATATTGGCATCTATCCAAAAGACTCGGTCCTCTTCTCATCAAAAGGAAACTTTTACAAAATCAACGGCTTTGAACAACAGGACCAGCCAAAGGTGCTCGATGGACTGGTCTCAACATCTGTCCTCAAATTCATTTCCTCCTGTGGTGGATCAAGCATCTTTGACCCAACAAGCGGCAATCTTGTCGTAATGATGAGGGGTAAAACGCTTGAGCTTGGCACAAAGACAGGTGATTTCTTCCTTGATGGTGCCAAAATGCCATGGAAGTTTGGATATGAGGTAAAAGGCGAAGATGTCATCTTGCCTTGGGCCTGCCTTTCACTCGCATTTGGCCTGGAAATAAGTGAAAACTACGAGAGCGTAAGGGTCTGGCTCAAGAAAGAGCCCCAGCCCCTGCTTTCACTCGACTGGCCAAGCATTGATCTTGTGAAAATGAACGACAAAAAGGTGGCAAAACCGTTTGAAACAAAGTTGTATCCAATAAGAGAAGGCGGCAAGTACAGCCTTATCCAGGACCAGTCACCATACAAGCTTTTCTTCTTCTATTCCAACAACCAGGCATGTGCCAGAATGATACCATCTATCGAGAGTATCTTCAGAAGGTACAAGGACAAAGGTCTGTCCTGCTACCTTGTATCAAACTCGATACCAACAGATTCTGCAACAGAACAGTTTTTCGCAGGTAACAGAGACATAATGGAGGGGCTTGACTCGCTCTCGATTACTGGCCTCACCCTGCCGATCATGTTTAATGAAAGCGGCGAGATTTGTGAGGGTTTCCCTGGCGAATCAGTTCCAAGACTCTATATTCTCAATTCCAAGGATGAACTTGTTTTTGCCCTTCCAGACGCAAGCCAGTCCCAGCTTATCTATCTTGAGCAGACCACCGCTTCAATTTTTGACAACCAGGGCATTGTTCCCCCTGATGTCCTCACAGTTAATGTTTCCAATAAGGGCGGCTCTGCAGGCCAGGGCTCAATAACATCGAACTCACCGCTGGTCAATGTTCTGACTGGCACCTTCAGAAGTTCGCCTGCGCAGGTTTCATTGAGCTTTAATCCATCTCAGGTTGAACTCAAGAACACACCAAACTACAAAACCGCAACAGCGACTCTGCTTGGAACAAGCAACCAGGTTGAGATACCTGTCAGGTGCTGGAATATTCCGCCATTCACATCCTTTTCCAGCTGGTATGAAGGCTCAAAAACCATAAGGATAAATGGCTCAAACATCAGCATGCCTGTTGCTGCCACTGCAGGCGATGATCCGGTGGGGCCAATAGGGCTGATTGCAAAATCCATAGGCGCAGAAGTACGAATCCTCTCCAACCAAACTGTCAGGTTTATTGCAGGGCAGAATGAAGCGACAATGTACATTGGGCAAAACTTTGCCGAATCTGGCGGATCAAAATTCGAGTTTGGTGGCAAATTCTCGATAGAATCAGGAGAAATATATGGCCCTGTAAAATTCCTGTCACAATTTGCAGGAGCAACTCTCCAGAATTTTGACGGAACAATAGTTTTATGGGCACCAACAATAAAGGGAAGGGCAACAACCCCGCTCCTCTCGGTTGATAAATCTAGTCTGATGTTCAATTCATACATCCCGCCAGCAGGTGGTTTCAGAGCGGCACCGGATTTTGAACTCCCAAGCTACCCATACTCCTCGGGAGCCAAAACAAAGCTCTCCGAGCTCCTCAAAAAACCGGAAGTGCAAGTTGTCATAATTGATTTCTGGGCGACATGGTGTCCACCATGCAAGTCTTCCATGCCTCATCTGGAAAAACTCTGGAGAAATTACAAAAACAAAGGTCTTGTGGTGCTTGGTGTCATCACCGACCAGGACGAAAAGACAGATGAAGACATTGAAGAAACACTCACTGAAGACCCAAGGATAAAGGGAGGCTTGAAATCGCTTGGCCTGGACAAAATAACTTACCCGATGTGCTACGACATAAGGCCGGAGCTCAAGACGTTCCGCCTTTACGAAGGAAAGGCAATTCCAAGGCTCGTTGTCATTACAAAAGACATGAAATGGGCATACACAAATGTGGGTTTCTGGGACCAGGGCGTAAGGAATCTTGAGTTCAAAATAAAAAGGTTGCTTGGAATTGAAGAAGGCGCAAAAATCCCGTCTCTCAACCTTTCAAACATTGGTGTTGGCGAACTCTCCGGAACAATAACAAGCTCCCTCCCGTACATAACGCCAAAAAACGCGAACTTTTCCACCACTGACTCTACCTCAATCGAGTTCTCGGTCAATACCTGGACCGCTCCAGTATTCCCAGAAACGGGGACAATAACTATTGAGTCCAATGGTGGAAAATTCATCTGCGACATCCAGTACAATCCTGTTTTTGAAAACAGGGCCCTGGAGCTTAAAATCAACACTGATGACAACTCTCTCGTCTTCAATAACCTTAAAACCAAAATTTTTGTGCCAACAAAAAGGTTTGGTGACAAATATCTGGTTGCAATCAACTCATTGCTCCCTGCGCTTGGCGGGTCGGCCTCCGTGCTTCCTGACAGGAAAAGGGCACTGGGTCAGTTCGAAACATGGCAAATAAGTGTCGAGCACAACAAAACAGCCATATCTGCAGGGCCATTTACCTTAAACGCACAGGCCCCAACAATCATTGAGGGTAGTGACATCTTTGTGGACTTTGAAACACTCTGCGACATAATCGGAGCAGAGGCATCTTTTGAAAACGAAAACAAAACACTGGTGTTGAGGTACGAGATATGAGCGAAATGACGGATGAAGCAGAATTTGTAGTAGATATTCTCAAGGGAAAAGGCAAAATAACTACCACCCAGATTGAGGAGGCCATCAAGGCCCAGGGGATCGCATGCAGGGATGCAGCATCAAGATTCCTGCCCGGACTCAAAGCTCAGGGTTTTATAAAGGGCGAATTCAAAAACAAAACATGGACATGGTGGGTTGATTGATGATAGAGCTTGAAGAGAAGGTAAAAAACCTTCCACTCAAGCCAGGTGTTTATCTCTTCAAGGACTCCACCGGGAAGGTCATATACGTCGGAAAGGCAAAATGCCTTCGTGACAGAGTTTCATCGTATCTGGACAAATCGCAACTGCTGCCAAAAGTAGCGGCAATGATGGATCATGCCTGCAACCTGGACTTCATTGTCACATACTCGGCCCACGAGGCCCTGGTACTCGAAAACAATCTGATAAAGGAATACCAGCCGCACTACAACATCAAACTGCGTGATGACAAAGAGTACAGCTTCATCTTTGTTTCAAAAGAATTATTCCCAAGGCTCGGCAGGACCAGAAGGACGGACAATCCAAATTTCCATTACTTTGGCCCTTATACAAGGTCTGAATCCCTTGCAACAAACATCAGAACGATAAGGCAATTTTTCCCTGTCAGAACATGCAAACTTGAACTCCCAGAGAAAAAATGCAGGCCTTGCCTTGATTATCATATTGGACTGTGCCTTGCACCATGCGCCGGTCTGACAAATCAGGAAGAATACCAGTCAATGGTTGCCGACTTGCTCCTATTACTCTCTGGCAAATATAAAAAACTTGAAGAAACTCTCCACAAAAAGATGACGGAGGCATCTGTATCTCTAAAGTTCGAGGAAGCCGCCAGGCTAAGGGAGAGCATCAAAAATCTTTCCTCAATAGTGTCCAGGCAAAGGGTCATCAGCACAGAACCAGCTGATAGGGACGCCTTTGCTGTTTTCAACAATGAAAACAGGGCCTGCGTCGAGTACATGAAGGTAAGGGGAGGCAGGCTCATCCTAGACATGCAGATGTTCGCAGGTTCAGAAGACGAAGCCACCCCTTCAGAGTTTCTTGGTGCAGTGATGCAACAGATATACGGTAGCCAGGACAACATCGATTTGCCATCAGAAATCCTTGTAAATGTGAAACCGGAGGGTGAAAAGGAACTCTTTGAGTTCATCAATCAGGGTAGGGAACTCCTCAGGCAGATAAAAATTGTCCAGCCAAAAAGGGGTGACAAGGTACAATTGCTAAAGATGGCAGAAACAAATGCAAAACACCATCTATCCGAGCACATGAGAAGGGAAACCCTCGCACTTGGCAAGAATGCCATAATCCAGCTCCAGGAGGTACTTGAACTTAAAAAACCACCGTTTCTCATTGAAGGTTACGATATAGCGAACATACAGGGGAAAGGTGCAGTCGGATCGCAGGTTAGCTTCAAAGATGGCAGGCCAAACAAGAAAGGCTATAGGATTTACAAAATCAGGACAAAAGACACCCCCGACGACTATGCGATGATGAGGGAAATACTGGAACGAAGGAAAGCGCACTGGGACGATGAGGAGTTTGCCCAAAAACCAGATCTTCTCCTCATTGATGGCGGAATGGGTCAGCTAAATGTTGCGCTCGATGTATTCAAGGGAATGGATGTAGAAATAGCTTCTCTTGCCAAGGAGGAGGAGCTAGTGATGCGAAAAGGGATGGAACCCATAAGGTTACCGGAAACCAGCCCGGCATTGAGACTTCTCCAGCAAATCAGGGACGAGTCCCACAGATTTGCTGGAAAACACTTTAGAACACAGCACAAGAAATTGTCGGGACTTGATTAAAGGCCAAAAGGGAATAACTTTAACACCATGAAAAAAGGTTTGCTCATTTCAACCATAATGATTTTTGCAATGTTTTTTGCCGGATGCGGTGGCCCCGACCTGATGATAATGGTGCCCAACCTCACAAACATGAGGTTTCAGACCGCAGAAAAGGTCGCCCAGAAGAGGGACCTGAAGCTGGTCATCGAAAAATACGAGGCCTCGGAGTTTGTTCCGGAAGGAAGCATCATATCCCAGGACCCATCTGAAGGTGCCTATATAAAAACCGCCAGGAGTGTCTTCGTTGTGGTCTCAAGCGGTAAAAGAAAAATGAAAGTGCCAAATCTCATCGGAATGAGATACGGTGACGCACAAGATTCACTCCTCAAGATGGGGCTTGCCATAGGCGGAATAGAAGAAGAGTCGTCTAATGCTAGCGATGTTGGTTATGTCGTCAGGCAGTTTCCGGCTCCAGACAGCGAGGTTGATAGAAATACCCCAATAACATTAACTGTATCAGTTGGACAACTGACAACTGTCCCCAATGTTTTGGGTCTTCCGGTCGACCAGGCCTCCGAAACCCTCCAGCAAGCTGGTTTTGAGGTAAATCTCATTGCTGTCCAAAAAAATCTTGCTCCTTACGCTGACGCAAATATTGTTCTGAGGACTGACCCTGAACCAAACAGAGAATGTGACACCCAGAACAAGATTGACATCTATTTCAGGCAGCCATGACAAAACTGGCACCATCTCTTCTTGCAGCCAGCCCCCTTAACCTCGAAGAGGGGATCAAAAATATAAATGAATTTGCGGACATTCTTCATCTTGACATTATGGACGGCCATTTTGTCCCAAATCTTGCCCTTGGAATTCTAACATGTGAATCTGCATGCAAGGCTTCACTGGTTCCAGTATACGCGCACCTGATGGTCAGCAATCCTGACGAATATATAGAAAAATTTGGGAACATGGGTGCAAAAGCATTTGTATGGCATGTAGAACTTGACCTAAAACACATGGAAATAATAAATCTCGTCAAATCTTCAGGAATGAAACCGGGTCTGGCCATAAAACCTGACACAGATTGCAATATTCTCAAGCCATTTATTGACCAAATAGGCATCGTAACGGTAATGGGCGTTTACCCTGGGTTTTCAGGTCAAAAATTCATTCCATCCACAACAAACAGGGTTGCCAAAGTGAGAGAATTGTCAGAAATAATAGAAATAGAGGTTGACGGTGGCGTTGGGCTTGAGAATGCACCGGCACTTGTCGAGAATGGCGCTGACATTCTCGTTTCAGGATCAAGCTTTTTTAACTCAAAAGACAAAAAGGCCTTCTCTGACCAGATAAGGTCCTTAAGGAGGAAACCATGACAAAAAAACTCGCCCCCATAACACTGGCCCTGGTTTTAGCCATAGTGTTCTTTGCTTCTTGCGGAGGTGGTTCATCCAAACTCTCCGGCACCGTAAGAGACACAATCAGCTTGGCAAAGATTGCAAATGCAGGCATCGTCATTGATTCGAAAACAATCACAACAGATGGCGACGGAAGATTTGTTGTTGAAGGGCTCTCTGAAGGCAAGTTTGATGTGACAATCTCTGCAGACGGGTATTCAAAAACCACCTACCCCGAGTTCGAAATTAAAGACGGGGACAATTTTCTTGAGGCAACGCTCTCAAAAACAGATGATTCCAAAGCAGGAGAGATCACAAAAACTCCA